>JAHJTB010000332.1 GCA_018830135.1 Pseudomonadota bacterium
ATTAGTTACCGGATACCCGGCTCCCGTCCCCCTCAAAACGACTTTACGAAAAATTATTTCACACTCCCCCGGGAACCACCACCAACACTCAATAAAAATTTTCACCCATTATTGCTGCGCGGCCGGCCGGACCCTGACATTCCCGAGTCGGGTGAATGGCTACCGCGCCCTCGTGACCCTTCAATGAATCGGGGCAGTTGATATTTTAGCCGCCCGCGGGGCCTTTGGCCGAAGGACGACTCTGCCGCCGAGTCCCTCAGTATATATGGAAAAGGCGGCAGCCGGAGTCCTGAAGCCAAAGGCCGCGACAGGGCGGTCCGACTATGACACCAACCACTGAAGAGTTACGCGCCCTCGAAAAAAAAGATTGACAAGCGCAACACGCTTGCCTATCCTGGATCCATTCTGAAAAGTGGAACTTTGCACTTATCGCTTTGCTCCGGGAACGGCCTCGGTCCGGACGCCGTTCCAGGTCCGGCCGGGGCGGGCGTTGGGAAAAGGAGATGTTTCTTGACGGTCCGACCGGATAACCCCATACCTGAAAACGCAATGAAAATGAAGGAATTGACCGCCGCTGCCGGCGTCTCCAAGGGCACCATCCTTTTTTACATCAAGGAGGGTCTGGTCCCGCGCCCCATCAAGACCCACGCCAACATGGCCTATTACACCGAGGCCCACCTCAGCGCCATTCGTCTGGTCAAGGAGCTGCAGGCCAAGCGGTATCTGCCCCTGGCCGTCATCAAACAGTTGATCGGCCCGGAACCGGGCCGGTTAAGCCCTGACGAAAGCAAGGCCTTTGCCGACATAGACGGCCAGATTTTCACTCACCCGAGGGTCGGACTGGAGGGAGACGGCCTGACCGCCGGGGAACTGAGTCGTCGGACCGGTGTCAGTCTCCTGGAGATCGGCAGGCTGGAAAAGATGCGGCTGCTGCACCCGGTCCGCAAGGGCAACCGCAAGTACTATGACGGGGATGATCTGCTTTTTCTGGAGTGTGGTTCCAGGCTCCGGGAGCTGGGATTCAGCCAGGACCTGGGTTTTGATGTGGCCACGATGCAGATGCACCGGGCCTTTCTCGAACGCCTGGTCGAGGAGGAGGCCAGGATCATGGTCAACCGGCTGGCCGGCAAGGTCAGCACGGAAAAACTGATTCGCATGGTCGAGGAGGGGACGCCCCTGTTCAACACCATGATCGGCCTGATCCGCAAACGGCTGATCGTGGAGACGACCCGCCGTTTTGCGCGGGAGTTCGACGAACGGGAGCGGGACGGCGAAGGAAACGGGCCTGACCTGGAGGCGGGCTAAGCACGGGAGGTGGAAGCGATGCCGGACATTTACAGCGATGGTTGGTATCAGGCCATCATCGAACTGGCCAACAGCCGCGACGACCTGTCGTCCCGTGTGCCGGCGGGCGAGTGGCGGGTGGCCATCGAATTGGAGGGGGACGGGCTCTCTCCCTACGTTCCGCCGGGGACGACCCGGTACTGGTTCATCCGGCTGGTGGACGGGAAGATGCTCGAGTTCCGCGAGGCGCCGGGAAAGATACCGGGCCAGGGGCTTCAGTATCGTTTCATCGGGCCGGCCCACGTTTTCGAGGGCGTGGCCGCCGGGGTCCTGGACCCGGTCGAGGTCGGCCTGAACGGGACGATCACCGTTCGGGGGGACATGAGGCTGTTGATGCAGCACGCCGAACTGACCAACGTCATATTCGAGGTTTACGCCCACAACAATGTGACGGAATGGTCCGCCGGCAAACCGCCCTACAAGTGAGACGGGAGGTGATCATGCAAAGGGAAAGTTATGACGCCATCGTGATCGGGGCCGGCCACAACGGCATGGCCCTGGCCACCTACCTCGGCCGGAGCGGATGGCGCGTCCTCGTGCTCGAACGTCGACTCGAAGAGGGCGGCGGCCTGTCCACAGAGCAGTACACCCGGCCGGGCTTCCTGCACAACCTGCACAGCAACTACCACACTTTCGTCGGCCTGTGCCCCGTGTATGACGACCTCGAGCTGGTCGGCGGCGACGGCGTCTCCTACATTCACCCGCCGGTCCAGATGGGCTCCATCTTCGAAGACGGGTCCTGTCTGATCATTCACGCGGACCAGAAAAAGACCCATGCCTCCATGAGCCGGTTCAGTAAAAAGGACGCGGACACCTGGCTCCGGCTTTACAAGGAGGTCAAGGGTTTTCAGGACCTGATGATCCGGACCCTGATGTACGCGCCGCCCATCGAGGTCAACGACATCACCCGGGCCTTGAGTACCTGGAAGGTCGAGGAGAAGACCGAGTTCTTCCGGGCCCGGCTGCGGTCCATGTGCATCAACGACTTTCTGAACCAGCACTTTGAAAACGAAAGAGTCAAGACCATGCTGGCCTTCCACGCGGCGGTCTGCGGTTACTACACCGACGTGGTCGGACTGGCGGTCTCCTTTCCTTTCATGCTGGGCAAGATCGACAACTGGCGAATCGCCCTGGGCGGCTCCCATCGTTTGGCCCACGCCCTCTGGCGCCAGATGCGCCGGGCCGGCGTGACCCTGCTTCCCGCCTCGGAAGCCGAGGCCATCATTATGGACCAGGGCCGGGCCGCCGGGGTC
>JAHJTB010000333.1 GCA_018830135.1 Pseudomonadota bacterium
ACCCGGCCCCGGCCTCGCCGGCCCGGGCCGCCTCGACCGCCGCGTTCAGGGCCAGCAGATTGGTCTGGAAGGCGATCTCGTCAATGGTCTTGATGATCTTGCCGATCTCCTTGCCCGATGCCGATATGTCGTCCATGCTCGTGGTCATTTCCTTCATGGCCGTCCCGGCGCGGGTCACGGTCTGGCGGGCCTCGTCCATCAACGAATTGGCCTGGGCCGCGTTGTCCGCGTTCTGGCGCGTCATGGAAGACATCTCCTCGAGGGACGAGGACGTCTCCTCCAGGGCCGCCGCGTTTTCCGACGCCCCTTCGGCCAGTTCCTGACTCGCGCTCGATACCTGGTTCGAGGCCGCGCTGACCTGTTCGGAACCGCTGCTCAAGGCCTCGATGATGCGCCGGATCGGGCCGGTGATGCTGCGGGTGATGAGGATGGCCAGAGCGATGCCCACGACGAGCGCCACAAGCAGCCCGATGATCATGATGGTCGATGAGGTGCTCAACAACGAGGCCGCATCCTGGGCGATCGTGTTGGTCTGCTCGATGCCGGCCTGGGAGGTCGTCTCGGCCGCCTGGAGAACCTGGTTGGCCGCCTGGCCGCGTTTCTTGTTCACTTCCTCGCGCTCGAGCCACCGGGCCAAAAACTGTTCCATGGCGTCCTTGTACTGGTTCGCCGCGGACTTGGTGTCGTTGATCTGACGGATGTTGACATCCTGGCGGGTCACGGCCCGGAGCGCCTCGAACTTCTTGTCGATTTCCGGGAAATTTTTCAGGGCCTCCCGCATGGTCTCCGGGCTGCGCGCGGCCTGGCTCTTGAAATTGCCGATCCGGGCCGCGCTGCCCATATTGATGACATCGCTGACCAGGGTGATCTTGAGCAGGCGCTCTTTGAGGCGATCCGGCGGGGCGCCTTCGGCGATTTCCTTTTCCATGGCCTGGTTCTGGCTGGCCAGGAAGTCGTTGCAGTTTTTGACATACTGGGCCGCGGCCTGATCCATGGTTTCCCGCAGTCCGGCCAGACGCTCGTTCAGGGTTACGGTCTCTTCGGCCAGGGTCTTATACTCGGCCACGCTCCCCTTGGCCTGGAGCACCTGGGACTTGAGCTTGACCAGGTGCTTGGCCTTGCCGGCCAGGGCGTCGGCGTCGGCCAGGTATTTTTCCACTTTGGCCAGGTTCTCCCGAGCGTCTTTTAGGAATTGTTCACTCTCGGTATACCCGTAGCCCCGGTTGGCGTACATGGTCAAAAGGGAATATCGTTCGATGTTGTTGGCCACGTCCACTTCCGGGACGTACTCTTCGGCCAGCTTGACCGATTCACTCTGGACCGATTTCATCTGGTAGACAGCCAGTCCGCCCAGTATCAAGGCAATGACGATCAACAGGCTGAAACCCAAAACGATTTTCGTGCCCAGTTTCATCTGGCTCATCTTTCACTCTCCCTTGGCTTTTGCCTTTGCATTCGTTAATAATCGACCCCGTGGCTTTTCACGCTTCAAAGTCCGGCGCCAAGCCCGGTATTGGACCGAATCAGAATCCAAATCGTGTTGCATCGTCTGGTCCGGGCCGTGACGATCCGCGGCAAATGTGCCGGAAACCGGTTCGGCCCCCGGCCCCCCGCGGGGCGCCCCCTTTTCCCGGCCCGGAATGCATCCGGAAGGTCCATCGATCCGCGGTCGGGGCGGTGGGCTACATGACCGCGTCCAGGGCGTTGATCTCTTCGGAACTCAGGACCCGGTCGATATCCAGGAGAATCTTGACCCCCCCCTCGATCTTGGCCATGCCCAGAATATAATCCGTATCCAGGCGGGACCCGAAAGTCGGCGTGTCCTCGATGTCCTCGCCCTTGATGTTGACCACTTCCGAAACCGCATCGACGACGATGCCGATGGGAATATCACCCGACTGTCCCCGGACTTCCACGACGATGATGCTGGTTCGTTCCGTGTAATCGAGTTCCGCCATGCCGAACTTCAAGCGGAGGTCCACCACCGGGATGACCTTGCCCCGGAGATTGATCACCCCTTTGACAAAGGACGGAGTCTGGGGCACGGAAGTTATGGGCATCATGCCGATGATTTCCCGAACCTTCAATATCCCGATACCGTACTCTTCGTCGGCCAGTGTGAAAGTCAGGTATTTCCCTTCCCGAACCTCCAGCCTCGCGCCGCTCTGCTCAGCGTTTCCAACCTGGCTCATTGTCTCCTCCTTCGTTCAAGAATATGGGGTGGTTTCAGTCTACCAGTCTAAAAAAAGGCGCTTCATTTCGCGTTCAAATTGCCAAAGGCACAAGGCCGACTCTCATCACGCATCGCTCGGCCGATGCAAAACCCGAACCGGACCGCCCCTCGGGCTACTCCCCAAGGGCGGACGCAAAGCCTTCCCGTCTCATCATCTTGGCCAGCACGGCGGCCACGTCGTCCAGCGGACTGTCGGCGAAACTCAGATAGCGCGGCCGCAGAATGTGGGCCTGGGACACGGTTTCCTTCTCATCGCCCGGCAGAATGACGATCAGGCGGTAGTCTTCCAGCCAGGGGCCGAGGGCCAGTATGGCGGACAACTCGAGCGGATCGGATACGGCCAGCACCACGATGGTCGAAAAGGACCGGGGCCGGTGCAGGGCGGCTTTCAACTCCGGCAGCGAGTCGATATCTTCCCATTGGCTCGTCCGATCCAGCATCATGCCCAACTTTTCGACCAGTTTCTTCCTGATCGAATTTCCGGATGAGGCAAAGATCATCAAGTCCACGATACGCCGGCCCTTTCCCTATTTTAATTCGCGTTAGTCGGAATCGCCAGATTCATGCCCGCTGAATAGTGCGAAATCATCAGGACCTTTAGATACCAAGAAGCGTGCCAGCGTGCCCCGGCGGGACTTTATTAGGATTATATTATTATTTTCAGGTATTTGCCAGTTGGTGAGTATTGGGCCGAATGGAACGGATTGTCTGATTCCGCTGGAATTTGTCTGCCAATATCAGACCATCCTCCGATTGTATTGGACAAGGCGGGTCCGCGGCCCACAGCGGCCCGGACTAACGGGGGCGACTGATGCCGTGTTTTTTCATAAGCTGGTAAAGGCGGGCCCGCCCCAGACCGGAGGTCCGCCGGGCCTGATCGATGTCGCCGTCCGAGTGTTCGATCAGGCGGGCGATGTATTCCCGTTCCAGGCGGGCCAGCCCTTCGTCCTTGAACACGCGCCATTCCGGCGGTTCATCGGTCGTATCCGGTGGGGAGGGCGCGGGCCCTTCGGGCTTCGATGGGCGGGTATGGATCGAGGAGCGGGCCAGTTCGACCCGGATGTGAGTGGGCAGGTGTTTGGCGTACAGCGTGGATTCGTTACCGGAGGCGGCCAGGGCCCGTTCCAGGGCGTTGACCAGTTCCCGGACGTTGCCGGGCCAGGGATAGGTGAAGATCGCGGTCATGAACTCCGGAGAAAAGCCCTTGGTTCCGATGTCGTAATGATCGCAGAGGCGGGTCATGTGGAAGTGGGCCAGTTGTTTGATATCCTCGCCCCGGTCCCGCAGGGGCGGCAGTTCGATGGCGATGGACTGGAGGCGATACAGGAGGTCATCCCGAAAACGGTTTTGCTGGACCATTTGGGACGGATTCCGGTTGGTGGCCGCGATGACCCGAAAGTCGCTGTGAACGTCCTTGTTGCCGCCCAACGGTCTGAACTTGTGCTCCTGCAGGACGCGGAGAAAGGATTTCTGGGCGGCCAGGGGCAGGTCGCCGATTTCATCGAGGAACAGGGCGCCGCCGTGGGCCTGAACGATCATGCCGTCCTTGGGGCCGTCCGCGCCGGTAAAGGCGCCTCGGGTGTGGCCGAAGAGGATGCCTTCGACCAGGGTCTGAGGCAGTGCGGCGCAGTCTACCACGACAAAGGGCTTGGAAGCCCGCCGGCTGTTCTTATGGATGGCCGTGGCGAATATTTCCTTGCCGGTCCCGGTTTCGCCGGTAATCAGCACGCTGGCGTCGCTTTGGGCGGCCTGGGCGACCAGGTCGAGGCAGGCGTTGATTTGGGGCGAACTGCCGATAATGCCCTCCCGCCTCAAGGCCAGGAGGGGACTGACCGACCGCTTCTCTTCCCGATACTGGATGGCCCGGACCAGGGCCAGGGACAAGGCGTTGATTGAAGACGGTTTTTCGATATAGTCCCAGGCGCCGCTTTTGATGGCCAGTTCCGCGCCGTCCGGGTCGCCGGCCCCGGTGACGATGATGACCTCGGGTTCTCCCTCCCAGGCCCGGATTTCCGGCACCAGGTCCAGTCCGTTGCCGTCGGGCAGGCAGACGTCCAGGAAAACGGCGTCAAAAGGGCCTTGCATCGCCATGGACCGGGTCTCGGCCACGGAATAGGCGGCCACGGCCTGGTGGTCCAGGCGCTCGGTCAGACTGGTCAGCATGCGGCATATGATTTCGTCGTCGTCAACAATAAGCACTTTGGCCATGGGCGTACCTTGGCTCTCGACAAGTTACCTGCCGAATCGCGATCTTGGTTTTGAAATTAACCCCTATTGAAACCAGAGTCCTTCATTCAAGATCAATTATAAAATTTTTGTCGGATTTAGTAAACCATTTTTCCAATATTCGGCGGATCGTTTTGACAAACAGCGGGCTGAATCCGCTTGGCGCCCCGGTTGCCGGTATCGTTGGCCAGGCCAAGGAAAGAGAGAATGCATCAGTAAAGGGCGAGTGGATTGGTCAGGGCGATCCGTTCGGCCCCCCGGCCGCGCTTTACTATATGGACCAGGGGTGTTAATCTGGCCCCATGAACCGGGGTCAAGCATGCGAGCGGCCGGGCCTGGAGGCGGTTGATTTTGTCCAGCGGCGCTGGCCGGCCGCCGGGCGCGCCCCGGACGGGCCGACCTGGGAGCGGATGTCCGGTGACGGGTCCGACCGGGTCTTCTGGCGCGTTGGGGCGGACCGCGAATCGGCGGTCCTGGTTCGAGGACCAGACCGGGCGGAGAACCGGGCCTACGAGCGGATCGGCCGGCATCTGTGGCGCCGGGACCTTCAGACGCCTGAGTTTTACGCCGTGGACCAGTCCGCCGGCCTGTTTTTGATCGAGGACCTGGGGCGGACCGCCTTGTTTGACGTGGCCGGGTCGGCGGACCGGGTCGAGCTGGAACGGACCTATCGGGAAGTCGTCCGTCTGCTGGCGGCCTTTCACCGAAGGGGGCTGGACGGTTTCGACCCCGAGTGGTGCTATCAGACCCGAAATTACGACCGGGCCTTGATCATCGAGAGGGAGACCGGTTATTTTATATCAGCTTTTGTGGAGGGCTGGCTGGGGATGTCCCGGCCGGACCCGGGGCTGGACGAGGAGTTCGGACGGTTGGCCGAGGCGGCCTTGTCCGGAATGGAAACCGTATTGATGCATCGTGACTTTCAGTCTCGCAACGTGATGATCCGGAACGGACATCCCCGCCTGGTGGACTTTCAGGGCGCCCGCCTGGGACCTCCGGGATACGATCTGGCCAGTCTGATTTACGATCCCTACGTGGGCCTCGGATCGGACCTGAGGGGGGAGTTGATCGAACGGTATGTCGAGGAACGGGCGCCCGATGGCCTCCTGGACCGCCGGACCTTTGAACGGTCCCTGCCCGCCCTGGCCGCCTGCCGCCTGATGCAGGCTCTGGGCGCCTACGGCCATCTCGGCCGGGTTAAAGGCAAACCGTTTTTCACCCAACACATTCCGTCGGCGGTCGCCGGGCTCGAGGGCCTGTTTGCCTCAGGTTCGCTGGACTTCCTGCCCGGCCTGGGCCGCTTGGTCCGGTCGATCGCGCGGCGGATCGAAGGGGCCTTATGAGTGCTCTGGTAGCCATCGTCGGGCGGCCCAACGTGGGCAAATCGACGCTTTTCAATCGGCTGGTCGGGTACAAGAAGGCGATCGTCGACGATCAGCCCGGCGTGACCCGCGACCGCAACTATGCCGCCGTGAATCTGTCCGGAAGGTCGGTGACCCTGGTGGACACGGGCGGGTTCGAGCCGGATGGGGTCGAGGGACTGGCGGCCCGGATTCGGGAGCAGACGGTGGCGGCTTTGGAGGAGGCGGACCTGACCGTGTTTCTGGCCGACGGGCGGCAGGGGCTCAGTCCCCATGACCGGGACCTGGCCGACCTGTTGCGCCGTTGGGGTCGTCCATTCATTCTGGCCGTCAACAAGATCGACGGTCCGGAAATGGAAACGGCCCTGTCCGAGTTCTACGAGTTGGGCCTCGAACCGATCCTGCCTTTGAGCGCGGCTCACGGCTACGGCCTGCGCGATTTTCTGGCCCTGATCGACGAAATGCTGCCGCCCGGTCCGGACGAGGAGGCGCCCGAGGGCCTGGTGCGTGTGGCGGTCATCGGCCGGCCCAACGTGGGCAAGTCTTCGCTGATCAACCGCCTGGTCGGACAGGAACGGGCCCTGGTGGCCGACGCGCCGGGGACGACCCGGGACCCGGTGGACATCGAGATCGATCATGACGGCCGGCGCTATCGTTTTGTGGACACGGCCGGAATCAGGCGCAAAGGGCGGGTTTCCTACAAGCTGGAAAAGTATGCCGTCATGAGGGCGCTCAGGAGCCTGGAACGCAGCGACGTGGCCCTGCTTCTCATCGACGCCTCCGAGGGCATCACCGACCAGGACGCCCACGTGGCCGGTTACGCCTTGGACCGGGGCCGGGGCCTGATCCTGATTTTCAACAAATGGGACCTGATCCGGAACAAACGGGCCGAACTGAAGTCGATCGAGGGCCGACTCGAACTCAAGATGAAGTTTCTGACCTTTGCCCCCAACCTGACCGCATCGGCCCTGACCGGCCTTCGGGTGGAACGCGTCTTCGGGCTGGTGAACCAGGTCTTTGACCAGTACAGCATCCGGGTTTCCACGGGCCAGGTCAACCGGGTCCTGGAGAAGGCCGTCGAGGCCCATACGCCGCCCTATGTGGGCCGCAGTCGGCTCAAGTTCTATTACGGCACCCAGGCCTCGACCCGGCCGCCGACCTTCGTCCTTTTCGTCAACCGGCCCGACAAGGTCCATTTTTCCTATCAGCGCTACCTGGCCAACACCTTTCGCGCGGCCTTCGGGCTGGACAAGACCCCGGTCCGGGTCCTGCTGCGCCCGAGGAACAAAAGCAAGACATGAAACGATCCCGTTCCCTGGTTCTTTTTTTCATTCTGATCATGGCCGCCCTGGCCTTGTACGCCTTGTGGAATCGTTACGGACGCGGACCGGGTCCCGATCCGGGGGCCGGGCGGGCCTCCGACGGGCCGGTCGTGCTGGCCCTCATCGCGCCCACCCGAGGCCCCCTGGAAAAATGGGGCCAGGCCCTGGAATACGGAGCCCGGATGGCCCTGCCCGAAGACGCCGGCCGAACCTCGGGCGGGCGGGCCGTCCGACTGGTCGTCGTGGACGAGAGCAACCCGGCGGCCCTGCGCTCCGTCGTCCAGCAGGCCGGTCCCAAGGGGATCGTCGCCTTTGTCGGACACCTGACCGAACGCGCACTTTTGGAAACGGCGCCGTCGTATGTCAAGGCCTCCCGGCCGGTCCTGCTGCCGGTCCTCAGTTCCAGCCGGATCGCTCTCCTGGGCCAGGGCTGGTTCTATCGGCTCATGGCTTCCGACGAATCTCAGGCCGCCGCCCTGGCCGAATACGCGATCAAGACCCTCGGGGTTCGCAAGGCCATGGTCGTTTTCGAAGACTCCCCGTACGGGCGGCGGGTGGCCGAGGCCTTCAGCCGGGTCTTCGGCCCGGAACGGCCGGTCGATCAAACGCCCTACCCGGATAAGCCGGAGGACCTGCTGGCCCTGGCCGAGAAAGCCTCCCAAAGCCGGCCGGAGGCCGTCCTGCTGGCTCTCCACGGCCGGCCGGCCGTGTTCGTCGCCCAGGCCCTTCGACAGGCCGAGGTCAAGACCACGCTTCTGGGGACGCACATCCTGGCCCTCTCCGACCTGGCGCCCATCCTGACCCAGCTCTCCCAGCGGGCCTTTGTCAGCCTGCCCTTCTACTCCGAAGGCGGCGGCCCCAAGGGCCGGGCCCTGGTCGAGGCCTTCAAGTCCCGCTTCCAGCGGCATCCCAACTGGCTGACCGCCTTGGCCTACGACGCCACGAACCTGGCCCTCGAGGCCCTGGACAAGGGCGGCCCTTCCCCGGCTGAGATGAAAAAGTACCTGGACGGTTTGAGTTCGACGGGTAAACTGTATACAGGGGCGGCCGGCGATTATCGGTTCTCGGACGGAGGTCAGGGGAACGGCCCGGTCCGGATCGTTCAAACCGCTCCAGCCCTGAGCAGCCGCCTGCCCTGAATCCGGGCCGTCACCAGGCCCGACCATCATACTATCAGCCTGAACGTCGCGCCGCGCGTCCGGCCGCCGGAACCAAGGGGCGGGAATTCCTCGCCCTCAAGCCGGAACGCTCCGCGGCCGGCCGAGGGGCATGAACCGGCGGAGCGCTTATTGGCCCGGATGATTCACAAGGCGGCGCAGCCGGCCGGATAATCGCCCCCGGCGTAAACGAGTCATGAATCGTTCGGCTTCAGGGCCGGGACATATCGGCGGCCGCCGTGACGGAAAAAGGAGGAATACAGGAATGAAGGAACCCCGCATCATCAACCGGACACCTTCCGCCTATGCCTACCCGCTTCTGATCAAGCAACTGCTCCACACGCCCATTCATTTCGCTCCGGACCAGGAAATCGTCTATCGCGACCTGTGGCGATACACGTACAAGGACCTCTATCGCCGCATCCATCAACTGGCCGGCGCCCTGAGCGACCTGGGGGTGGGACCCGGGGACACCGTGGCGGTCATGGACTGGGACTCGCCCCGCTACCTGGAGTGCTTTTTCGCCATTCCCATGATGGGGGCCATTCTTCACACCGTCAACATCCGCTTGTCGCCCGAGCAGATTCTCTACACCATGAACCACGCCCAAGACAACGTCGTGCTGGTTCACGAGGACTTTCTGCCCATTCTCGAAGAGGTTTCAGACCGGATCGAGACGGTGGACCGGTTCATTCTGCTCAAGGACGGCCCGGACGAGCCGTCCACGACCATCCCCCTGGCCGGTGAGTACGAGGCCCTCCTGGCCGGCCGGTCCGGCGAGTTCGATTTCCCCGAGTTCGACGAGAACGCCCAGGCCACGACCTTTTACACCACGGGCACGACCGGCGACCCCAAGGGCGTGTACTTCAGCCATCGCCAACTGGTCCTGCACACCCTGACCGCGGCCACGGTCATGGGGGGATTTCGTCCGAGCCGATTGCGGGCCGGGGACGTGTACATGCCGGTCACGCCCATGTTTCACGTCCACGCCTGGGGCATCCCCTATGTCGCCACCATGCTCGGCGTCAAACAGGTCTACCCGGGCCGGTACGAACCGGACCGGCTGCTGAACCTGGTGGACCGGGAAGGCGTGACCTTTTCCCACTGCGTGCCCACGATCCTGCACATGATGCTCAGCAGCCCCCTGGCCGAAAAACTCGATCTGTCCCGCTGGACCGTCAATGTCGGCGGGGCGGCATTTCCCAGGGGGCTGGCCCGGGCGGCCGTGGACAAGGGCCTCAAGGTCTATGCCGGATACGGCATGTCTGAAACCGGCCCCATTCTGACGGTGGCCTTTCTCAAGCCCGAGATGCTGGACTGGGACGTGGAAAACCAGCTGGACGTGCAGCTCAAGGCCGGATTCCCGATCCCCCTGGTGGACCTGCGCGTCGTGGACGATTCCGGAAGGCCGCTGCCCCGGGACGGCCGGAGCGCCGGGGAGATCGTGGTCCGGGCGCCCTGGCTGACCCAGGGATATTTTCGCCAGCCGGACCGGTCGGAAGAACTCTGGGCGGGCGGCTGGCTGCATACCGGCGACATCGCCACCGTGGATGAAAGAGGCTACATCCAGATCACCGACCGTCTCAAGGACGTCATCAAAAGCGGGGGCGAGTGGATTTCCTCCCTGGAACTGGAAAATCTGATCAGCCAGCACCCGGCCGTTTCCGAGGCCGCGGTGGTGGGCATGGCCGACGAGAAATGGGGGGAACGTCCGGCGGCCCTGGTCGTGCTCAAACCGGAACGGGCCGACGGAATCGACGGCGAGGCCATCCGGGGGTTCCTGGGCCGCTTTGTCGAGGAGGGCCGGATTTCCCGGTGGGCCGTGCCCGTCTGGGTG
>JAHJTB010000334.1 GCA_018830135.1 Pseudomonadota bacterium
ACGGGATGAAAAAGGCGAGGTGGATCGGGTCCTGGCCTCGTTACTGGATATTACCGACCGGAAAAAAATGGAGGATGATCTGCAGCAGCAGGTCAGGGAGATGGATGAAACCCAGTCGGCCATGCTGAACATGATGGAGGACCTGGACGAGGAAAGGCAGAACGCCGAGGCCGCGACCCGGGCCAAGTCCGACTTTCTGGCCAACATGAGCCACGAAATCCGCACGCCCATGAACGCCATCATCGGCATGACCCACCTGGCCCTGCAGACGGAACTGACTTCGAAACAGCACGACTACCTGAGCAAGGTCGCGGGCTCGGCCCAGGCCCTGCTGGGCATCATCAACGATATCCTGGACTTTTCCAAGATCGAGGCCGGCAAGCTGGATATCGAGTCCGTGAGTTTCAACCTGGAGCAGGTCCTGGAAAGCGTGTCCAACCTCATCACCCTCAAGGCCCATGAAAAAGGCATCGAGATGCTGTTCCGGACCGACGCGGGGGTGCCCATCGAACTGGTCGGCGATCCGCTCCGGCTGGGCCAGGTCCTGACCAACCTGGCCAACAACTCCGTCAAGTTCACGGAACAAGGGGAGATCGTCGTCCATACCCATGTCAGGGAAAAGGAGACCGGACGGGTCAAACTCCATTTCGAGATTCACGACACGGGCATCGGCATGAGCCCGGAGCAGCAGCGCCGGTTGTTTCAGGCCTTCAGTCAGGCCGATACTTCCACGACGCGCAAGTACGGGGGCACGGGCCTGGGCCTGACCATCAGCAAGCGCCTGGTCGAACTCATGGGCGGCGAAATATGGGCGGAAAGCACGGAGGGTCAGGGCAGCACCTTTCACTTCACCGTGGTCCTCGGCATTCAGGCCCAGGCGGAGGAGAAGCGCTTTATGCCCACCGAGGGCCTGGCCGGCATGCGCGTTCTGGTCGTGGACGACAACGCGACCAGCCGCCAGATTCTCCACGACATGCTCGAATCCTTTTCCTTCGAGGTTACGGAAGCGGCCTCCGGTGCGGAAGGTCTGGCCGAACTGGAGTCCGCCGGCGACCGGCCCTACCGGCTCGTGCTCATGGACTGGAAGATGCCGGGCATGAACGGCATCGAGGCCTCGAGGCGTATCAAGTCCGACCCGAAGCTGGAAAAGACGCCCACCGTGATCATGGTCACGGCTTACGGCCGCGAGGAGATCATAAGAGAGGCCCAGGACGCCGGGCTGGAGGCCTTTCTGGTCAAACCGGTCAACGCCTCCGTCCTGTTCAACACCATCATGGAAGTCTTCCACAAGGACGTGGGCCGCAAAACCTATATCCGCTCGCGATCGGAACAGGCCGAAGACCTGGCCCGGGCGATTCGGGGGGCCGAAATTCTGCTGGCCGAAGACAACGAGATCAACCAGCAGGTGGCCCGGGAAATCCTGGAAGGGGCCGGGCTGAAAGTGACTTTGGCCGACGACGGGAGGCAGGCGGTCGAGCAGGTCAAGGCCCGTGACTTCGACGCCGTGCTCATGGACATCCAAATGCCGGAGATGGACGGAATCGAGGCCACGATCGAAATCCGCCGCCTGGCCGGGACCGCGGAGTTCGAACGGCTGCGGGGGCTGCCCATCATCGCCATGACCGCGCACGCCATGAGCGGGGACCGGGAAAAGAGCCTCGAGGCCGGCATGAACGACCACGTGACCAAGCCCATCGACACCGGCGAACTCTTCGGCGCCCTGGCCCGCTGGATCGAGCCCAAAGGCGGCGGTCAGGACGACATGCCGGATGCGGCTTCCGAGCGGCCCGACGAGCCCGAGGCGGAGCCCCTGCCCGAACTGCCGGGGATCGACGCGGAGGCCGGTCTGGTCCGGGTCGGCGGCAAGACCGCTTTGTACCGGAAACTTCTGGGCCGTTTTTACGAGGAATACGGAGACACGGCACGGCAGATCCAACAGGCCCTCGACGACGGCGACCGGGAACTGGCCCAGAGACTGGCCCATACCATCAAGGGCGTTTCCGGGAACATCGCGGCCATGGACCTGCACGCCGCCTCGGTCGACCTGGACGCGGCCCTCAAGGAGAGTGACGATACCGCCGCCCGGACCGCCCTGTCTCCCTTTGCCGAGGCCCTGGGCCGGGTCATGACCTCCCTGGCCGACCTCGAGCCGGTTGGCGAGTCCGATACCGGGGGCGCGGGGGCCGGTGAACGCCCGGACCCGGAAGCCCTGCTGGCCCTGCTGGCCGAGTTGGAGCCCCATGTCCAGAAGCGCAAGCCCAAACTGTGCGAGCCGATATTGGAAAAAATCGCCGCCTCGGCCTGGCCGGACGGCCTGCGCCTCGACTTGGGCGATATGAACAAGTTGATAGGCAAATACAAGTTCAAGGAGGCCCAGGCCATTTTGGAGACCTTGAGAGAAAACCTGAAAAGTGGCGGTTAATTTTGTAAATTATGATTTTAGTGGGCGGTTGGTCGTCCATGAACGATTTCTGGATGGGGCGCCGCCCCCGGGGGGACATGGATTTATGACTTGCCTATTACAACCGGGAATGACCGGACGCGGTATCGCGACCTGGGCCATGGTTCTCCGGGAACCGTTAAACTCGATGAAGTCCGAAAGAAGGGGAAACGATCTACTGACCGGGCTGGATCGAGGGCCCAGGCTGGAAGAGAAGCTCTTGACCATCACAGCGAATAATTTTCCTGTAATTCAGGCCGGATATTCGTTTGTTGGAATTTTCCCGACGTCCCCGCCCCAGGAACAGCCAAGGGGGAAAAGCGGGTTCAACACCGGCTGTCCCGTTATCAGGGGGGAGATTATATGACTGGCCAGGTGGTTTGCCGGTCGCGCGGTCTGCTTTGTCTGTCCGTCCTGATCGTCCTGCTCCTGTCCGCCGCCGCCATGGCCGCGACCGGGGAGGGCGGGCATGTACTGGTCCAGCTTCGCTGGCTGCACCAGTTCCAGTTCGCCGGCTATTACGCCGCCCTGGAAAAAGGCTACTACCGCCAGGCCGGCCTGGACGTCACCCTGGTGGAAGGGGGCCCCGGGCGCAATCCCATCGAGGAGGTGCTTTCCGGCCGGGCCCAATACGGAGCGGCCAGCAACGAGCTTCTTCTGGCCAGGCTGCGGGGCAAGCCGGTCAAGATTCTGGCCGTCATCTTCCAGCAATCACCATCCATCTTTTTGGCCCGCAAGGACTCCGGCATCGACTCGCCCCAGGCCATGCTGGGCAAGCGGGTGATGATGATGACGGGCATGGACGACGCCGAACTGCTGGCCATCTTCTCCAAGGAAGGGATCAACCTGGACAAGATTCATCGACTTCCCACCAGCTTCAACATTGAAGACCTGATAACCGGCAAGACCGACGTCTTCAACGCCTACCTGACCAACGAGCCCTATTACCTGGAACAGAAGGGTATTCCGGCGACCATAATCCGGCCATCCACTTACGGAATCCATTTCTACGGCGACAGTGTCTTCACCTCGGAAGAAGAGGTCAGAAAGCATCCCCAGCGAGTCAAGGCCTTCCTCCAGGCCACGTTGCTCGGCTGGCAATACGCCATGGACCACCCCGAAGAGATCATCGAGTTGATCCTGGCCAAGTACTCGACGAAAAAGACCGGGGAACATCTGCGCTACGAGGCGAAAGCCATGCGCGAGCTGGTGCAGCCCGAGATGATCCAGATGGGTCATATGAACCCCGGGCGCTGGCAGCACATGGCCGAGACGTTTGCCGCCCTGGGCCTGCTTCCCAAGGACTTCAAACTGGCAGGCCTGACCTATGATCCGAGCGCCGAGAGGGACCTCACCACCCTCCTCTGGGTGCTGGGCCTGGTCGGAGGCATACTCATGGTCGCCGGCGTGGTGGCCGGGGCCCTGGTGAAGTTCAATATGCGCCTGCGCCGGGAGGTGGATGATCGCAACCGCGCGGAACAACGCTTCACGACCATGGCGGCCAATGTGCCCGGGGCCATCATCCAGGTGCGGATACTCGACGACAACAACCGTCGATACACCTACCTGAGCCGGGGGGCCGAGGAGTTTTTCGGCGTCGAGCCGGAGGTGGTGATACGCGAGGGGCGGACGCTCAACTGGCACCCCGAGGACCGGGAGCGGATCGAACGGGATATCGTCGCCAGTTTCGCCGCCCGGGCCAGCCACGATCTGGTGGGGCGCATCATCCTGCCCGACGGCGAGGAGAAGTGGGTGAACCTGTCCGCCTCCCCCAACCCGCAACCGGGAGGGGAGATGCTGTACGACGGTTTCATCCTGGACGTTACCGAGCGGAAGCTGGCCGAACTGGAATACCAGTCCAGCGAGCGCAAGATCAAGGCCATGAGCCAGGCGGTGGACGACGCCCTGGTCATGCTCAACGGCCGGGGTCGGGTGATGTTCTTCAACCCGGCGGCGGAACGTCTTTTCGGGTACACGGCCCAGGAGGCCATGGGCATGGATTTCCACGCCATGGCCGCACCGGAAGCCTATCGGGACCAGGTGCGCCAGGGTTTGGAGACCTTCGCCCGGACCGGTCAGGGCCCGGTCTTGGGCACGACCACCGAGATTGAGGCCCAGGACCGGCAGGGGCGTATTTTCCCGGTGGAGGTGACGCTGTCCTCGTTTCAGGTGGACAGTGAATGGTTCGCCGTGGGCACGGTCCGCGACATCACCGAAAGAATAAAAGCCGAAGAAGCCATTAAGGAAAGTGAAAAACGCGTCCGGATGATTCTGAATTCCATCAGTACAGGGATCATTGTGATCGATCCGCAAAACCGCACCATTGTGGATGTCAATCCAGTGGCGGAAAAAATGATCGGTTTGGGAAAAGAGCAAATTATTGGCAGGAAGTGCCACAAGTTCATCTGCCCCAGGGAAGAGAATGATTGTCCGATAATCGACCAAGGCCACGCCGTCGATAACGCCGAACGGATTTTAATCACCGCCGCCGGAAAACAAATCCCCGTTCTTAAGACCGTGACGCCGGTCATTCTGGACGGCAAGGACCATTTATTGGAGAGTTTTGTGGACCTGTCCGAGCGTAAAAAGATGGAGGAGGACCTGAAAGAATCTCAGCAGCGACTGTCTTTGCTCGTGCAAAGTTCACCTTTAGGGGTAATCGAATGGGATCTTGATTTCAGGGTGCTCAATTGGAATTTGGCATCCGAGCGCATCTTCGGCTATCCGGCGGAAAATGTGATTGGGCGCCACGCGACCGAACTGATCATTCCCGAAGGTATGCAAACGGAAATAAATAAACGCTGGCTCGACCTGATCGACCAGAAAGATGGTTCGCGCAGCACAGATGAAAATATCACCCGGGATGGAACACGCATTGTTTGCGAGTGGTATAATACGCCCCTGATCAACGAATCCGGCCATGTTATTGGAGTGGCTTCCCTGGTGAATGACATTACCCAACAAAAAAAAGTTGAGGGGGAAATACGCCAGTACATGGAGGAACTGGAGCGCTTCAACCGTCTGACCCTTGGGCGTGAGCTGCGTATGATCGAACTGAAGGAAGAGGTGAACGGCCTGCTCGAAAAAGAGGGACAGGGTCGAAAGTACAAAATCGTGGGCCAGGAATAATTTCGTCAACCCAAGGGGGTTGGCATTGTATTTGGGTTGTCGGGCAAACCCCGCGGCTTGCCGCGGGGAGCTTGAATATGTTCTAGGACGAGTAGCCTTTGTTCCGAACGGGCGCCCTGGATGGTTCAGTTTTTTTTAACGACTTCGCATGGTGACGCAGTGAATTTTCATCCTGGGCGTATCGAAACACGCTCGAGCTGCTTCCAAGGAGAACAGCAGGCATGTCTTCTCGTATTATAACTTCAGTGCTCCTGTTGCTGGCCCTTTGCTGCTCGGCAGCCGTTCCGGCCCAGGCCCGGGAAGCCTCGACCAGGCGGCCCGGGGACGAGCCCAGGCTGGTTATGTTCATACCCCGTCCCGACCCGTTTTGGGAAAGCAACGTCCGCTACGCCCGGGCCGCGGCCCGGAACCTGGGGGTGAATCTGGATGTAGTTGACTTTCAGGACGATTCGGCTGTTCTACTCGGGAACGTCGAGCGGGTCTGCCAAGAGGGAGCGGACGCTATAATCTTCCAGTCCTTTGCGGCCACCGGGGAGAAGGTCCT
>JAHJTB010000037.1 GCA_018830135.1 Pseudomonadota bacterium
GCCTTGCTCTTCTATTTCCTTGATCGAAACCCAAAAAGTGATTATCATACTCTTCACTGTGTGAGGGGCTGCAATGCCCCCGTAATGATTCGGGGCGGCAGCTCGGCCAAGCTGTCGCCCCATTTTTATTCAGTCCCGACCCTTATAACACAAGGCCCGGATAATCTGAAATTTCAACTGCCTCGTCTAACGTATTCCGAAAATAAAGGCCCCTTTCAAACCCCTTTATTCTGTAAGCCTACAGGGTTATATATTACTATCCTCTCGATATGAGAAGTCCCCGCCTGGTCTAATGCATACCCAGAAGGCCATACTTGGTCCTTAATATCTAACAAATCAATATCCCCCAACTCCTCCACTCTTATATCAAGTTTAGCAAAAGCTAATTCATATCCATCAGTTAGCTTTTCAACTAAGGTTTTAACTTTTACCATCTTAATCTTGTCAAGACCAAAATCGTATTATTTAAAAAATTTTCTGTTCTCTTAACTCTAATAAATTTAAATAAAAACTATTTTTGTGTAATGCCTATGTACTCCTTATGTAAGTCTTTGTAATACCACGGTTATATAATTCCATTCAAAAAAACAGAAGGCGAATCAAATTAATCAAAGGGAAGAACACAGAAAGGAGAAGAAATGAAAAATCAACAAATTAAAATCGTTGAGATGCAATGGGGTTGGTTCGAGGTTACTCAATCAGGACTTATCTACATCCCTTTTTCAATTCTCGATGAATTTATCGAAGGAGACGAAACCCAAGAGGCCGAGTAACTGGCTGTAACTATCTAATCTTTAACATTATTCTCAAAAGGAGCCAACAGCATGCCAAGAGGACAGAAGAAGGCTAAAAGCCTGCTCAGTGAAGGGAACCATCAACTCTTGAGCCTCAAGGAACTACTGGACCAAGTCCTTGCCGAAGCTAAAGACCTCCCAGATAAGGTGCAGACCACGAGTGCTAGTAGACACTCATTCAATATGCGGGCGGGAGGGCAAGATGCCTGGTCGTTGCATGGACCGGAATTCGGACCAATGAGGCCCGAGCATATCATTGTTCAAAAATTGGGTGTCCAGTGTTGCTAGCGTTGTCTTTGGGAGGCCGTGGCCAAACTGGCCGCCGCGCTGCGGGTCGAGGAAAAACAGCTCCCCAAGGCCTACATCGAGGCCGTCGAATGGTCCAGGCATCTGTTTTTTGATTAGGGGGGGCGGATCGGGATTGACGGAACCCTGTCCAACAGGTTGGGTTAGCGAAGCGTAACCCAACACCCTTGCCGTGTATTTTCCGATCGTTCCCAAGCAGGAGCTTGGGAACCAGCGGAATCAATCGTAACGGGTGGCCGCCTTGCCTCGGAATACGCAGCAAACAGTCCCCTTTATCCGGTCGTGTCATCCGTTTCCGGCGTGCGTTCCTTTTCGATCCGGTCCATGAACGCGTCAAAAGCGGCGCGTCCCTCATCCTTCCAGAAGCGGTCGTAAAGCTTCCAGCGGTCGAAAGGGTGATGCCGGTTTGACTCCTGGCTCGAATCCCGGTTGTGATACGTTCCCCATTCACCATGACCCCTGACTTTATTGTGGAAGCGGTCGTGACGACCAGGCTCGATTCCGTGGAAGAATATCCTGGCCAGGATGACCAGGCCGAAGGCCTGCCAATAGGTGATCATTCCCAGGCCGAAAACCGCCGGCATGAGCCAGTTCCACAACCACTTGACCAGAAAACCGAATATCAGGGCGATCAGCGCCGCAAAGGCCACGCCGGCCAAGGCATAACCGATGTATCGAAGGACCTTCAGCGATGTGCCGTACCTCGGGTTGCCTTCATGTTTCAATCTGGTATCGTCCATGATTCCATACCTCCATGTTTACGGTTTCAGGTCTTCGAGCGCGACCCGCATCCTGGCCATGGCCCGCGACTTTCTCGCCAGCAGGGTCCCGACGGGAATGCCCCACTCACGGGACAGTTCCTGAAAACTCCGACCTTGAAATTCGTTTTCAATAACGACCGCCTTCTGATCGTCAGACAGACTTTCGATGGCTTCATACAGGCGTTGGCGCAGTTCGGAGCGTCCGATCCGGGTCTCGGCGTCGAACATCGAAGCGGACAGGAACTCGAACAGGGCCGGGTCGCCTTGCGTGCCGATCGTATCCTCATAGGACATGGTGAGCTTCCGCCGTCGCAGGTAATCGATCACCCGGTGCCGGAGGGCCTGATAGATGTACCCGGACAGATTTTCGATCGGGACCGTCACGTCCGCCCGGCTGAACAGGTTCAGGGCCACGTCCTGGACGATGTCCTCCCCGTCCCGTTCCGCCGCGTCTTCGATCAGTCGCCGGACGTACCGGACGAGCCGCTTTCGCTCCGTCACGAAAAAATCTGCGATCCGGGTATTGGCTGCCATCGCGCTCATGACCATATAGACGTGACCAGGGAGGGGTTTATTGCCTTGTAAAAAAAAGAGATTCCGGGGTAAGGATTAAGGGAAGGGGTAAATCAGGCCCCGATGAATTCATCCGCGTCTATACCGATACCGGCCTGCCTGAGAATCGCTCGGACGGCGCCTTCGGGAATATCCCCGGGATGATTGGGAAGATAATACATTGGACACCCATTCAATATGCGGGCGGGAGGGCAAGATGTCTGGTCGTTGCATGGACCGGAATTCGGACCAAGGAGGCCCGAGCATATCATTGTTCTAAAATTGGTGTCCTGCGCCGCCTGATAAATCATTTCCTTGCCTTCGGCTTGGGCCTCCCGCTTGTTTCTTGCCACATCTCTCGCGATTTCAATCGTTTCGGTAACCGTCCCGCCCTGGGCCACCAGGCCTTGAACGTCGTCGGACATAGCCAGGTAGACTCCCTCGGGAAGCCTTTCGATATGAATGGTTATGATGCGTTCCACTGGGTTGCTTATCATACTGGATCAGGTCCCAAAAGACACTCCCCCGACATCCCCCTCACACCAGCTTCAGCCGTGCGGCCAGAATGGCGGCGCGGACGCGGTCTCCCACGTCGAGTTTGTCGAAGATGTGGCTGACGTGGGTCTTGACCGTGTTGAGGCTGATGTCCAGCAGTCCGGCGATGCGGGCGTTGGTGAAACCCCGGGCCAGGAGCCTCAGCACTTCGAGTTCCCGGTCGGTCAGGCCGAAGAATCGTTCCCGTTCGGTTTCGCCCTCGGAAGACGACGGTGAGGGCTCCGGTTCGGCCTCCTGAATCGATGTCTCCAGTTGGCGGAGGTATCGGTCCAGGCGTCGCTGGCGATGCTTTTCCGAGGTCACGTCCAGGCCGATCTTGACCACCAGTTCGGTCCGGCCTTCCGCGTCCAGGATGGGGTAGACCCGGACCTGCTTCCATATGCTGGTTCCCTCGGGCAGGTGGAAGACCTTTTCCCGGACGCTGCTCCGTCCCGTGGCAAAGGCCTGGGCCAGGGGGCAGTCCGGGCAGGGGCGTCGGCGCTGGAAAAATATCTCGTAACAAGTCCGGCCCAGCAGGTCGCCGGGGTTTGTTTTCAGGTCCTCGGAAAGGCACCCGTTGGACCAGCGCACCCGGTAATTCCGGTCGATGACCTGGACCGGGTCCTGGATGGTCTCCAGGATGATTTCGGGCCAGTTTTCCGGGGTTCGGAAGTTCGAAAGGGTCTTGGCGGATGCTTTGGGCATGGGGCGCCTCCTGGTCGAATCGGCCGAGGTCAACGATTCCGGCCCCATCATGTCATGCCGGGCCGCATTGTCAAGTCCGGGCGGAATCCGCGTGAAAGGATTCGGTGATTGGTGGCAATGTGGGGATTCGTATAATTCGTATCGGGACCGCCGAGGTTCACCAGATGCAGGGTGCGCGATGCGCACCCCGCAAACTGAAAAATTCGGGTTTAACCCGCGCGGCCCTTGGCCGAAAGACGACTCCGGCGCCGGGTCCCTCAATATATATGAAAAAGGCGCCGGCCGGAGTCCTGAGGCCGCGACAGGGCGGTCCCGCGATGCCGCCAGCCATGAAGAGTTGCCGCCGCGCCGCCCGGCCTCCTCAGATGCCCAGGTAGGTCTTGAGGATGTCCGGCCGGCCTTCGAGTTCGCCGGCCGGCCCGGACCAGGCGATGCGGCCTTTTTCCAGGATATAGGTCCGGTCGGACAGTCGGAGGGTAAAGCCCGAGTTCTGTTCGCACAGGAGGATGGGCATGCCCTCCTCCTTCAACTGCTGAATCTGGCGGCCCAGTTCCCTGACGATCAGGGGGGCCAGTCCTTCGGAGGGTTCGTCGAGGAGCAGGAGTCCGGGGTTGCCCATCAGGGTCCGGGCGATGGTCAGCATCTGCTGTTCGCCGCCGGACAGGGTCCCGCCCATCTGGTCCTTGCGGGTCTGGAGGATCGGGTACATCTCGTAGACCCGCTCCAGGGTCCAGTCGCCCTTGCCGCCCCGTTTGACTCCCATCTCCAGGTTTTCCCTGACGCTCAGGTCCGGGAAGATGACCCGGTCCTCGGGCACGAAGCCGATTCCCCGGCGGGCGATCCGAAAGGGCGGCCGTCCCTGGACCTCATGGCCCCGGAACACGACCCGGCCGGTGCGGGGCGGGGTCAGCCCGATGATGCTTCTCAGCAGGGTGGTTTTGCCCACGCCGTTGCGGCCCAGGATGCCGACCACCTCGCCCCGGTCGCTTTCCATGGACACGTCGAACAGGATGTGGCTGATGCCGTAGAACGTGTTGATCCGGCTGACTTCCAGCAGACTCATGTTTCCTCACCCAGATAGATCTCCTGGACCTGGTCGTTGGCCTTGATCTCCTCCGGAAGGCCCTCGGCGATGATCGAGCCCATGTGCATGACCCGGATTTTTTCGCTGATGCCGAAGACCACGTTCATGTCGTGTTCGATGAACAGCAGGGTCAGGCCCCACTGCCGGGCCAGTTGCTGGACCAGTTCGACCGTGACCATGGACTCGGCCGGGCTCATGCCGGCCGTGGGCTCGTCGAGGAGCAAAAATTTCGGATGGCTGCCCAGGGCGATCCCGATCTCGAGGCGGCGCTGATCGCCGTGGGCCAGCAGGCCGGCCAGGACCTCCCGCCGGTCCCACAGCCCCACGCTTTCCAGGATTTCCCGGGTCTCGTCCCGCAGAATCCTGGAAGCCCGGAGGAAGATGTTCCGGCTCTTTCGTTTCCAGGCCATGACCGCGACCTGGACGTTTTCGAACACGGTCAGCCGGGGAAAGATGTTGGTGATCTGGAACGACCGGCCGATGCCCCGGCGGCAGATTTCATGAGGGGGCAGGCCGGTGATGGGACGGTCGCGGAACGTAATCCGGCCCCGGTCCGGGACCAGACGGCCGGTCAGGAGATTGAACAGCGTGGTCTTGCCCGCGCCGTTGGGACCGATGATGGAACTGAGTTCGCCTTCCTCGATCCCGAACGAGACCCCGTTGACCGCCATGAACCCTTCGAAGGATTTGGCCAGGCCCTCAACTTGAAACATCGGACGGCGCCTCCCTTTCCTTGTGCCTGGCCGCGGCGATCCGGTCGGACAGGAAGCCGACCACGCCGCCCCGCAGGAAAATCAGCAGCCCGATGATCACCAGCCCCAGGGCCAGGGGCCAGAACTCGGTGAACCGGGTGATGATCTTGTCCAGAAACATGTAGACGATGGAACCCACGGTCGGGCCGAGGAAGCTGTATATCCCGCCCAGGAGGCAGACGACCAGCATTTCCGTGGACTTCATCATGTCGGCGTAGTCGGGAAAGACGTTCTTGTTGAAGCCGCAGTAAAGGGAGCCGGCCACGCCGAGAAAGAAGCCGGAGAGGATGAAGGCGCTGAGCTGGTAGCGCCGGACGTGGATGCCGATGAACTCGGTCCGTCCGGGGTTCTCGCGCAGGGCCTGGAGCGTCTTGCCGAAAGGCGAGTTGACGATCATCCACATCAGCCCCAGGCAGACGCAGAGGATGATCAGACTGAAATAGTAGTAGTTGACGATGGGTTCGAGCAGGGCCGGGATGGGGATTTCCACGATGCCGTCGTCGCCCTTGGTGAATCCGTACCATTCGAAGATGATGGTGTGGATGATCTGGGAGAAGGCCAGGGTGAGCAGGGAGAAGTAGACGTGGGTCAGACGGACGCAGAACCAGCCCACGAGCGTGGAAACCAACGCGGCCAGCAGGGGCCCGGCGACAAAGGCCAGGGCAAACGGAATCTGGGTGTAGTAGAGGATGAGGGCCGTGGTGTAGGCCCCGACGGCGTATATGCCGGCCGGCCCGAAGGAGACCATGCCGGCGTATCCGAGCATGAGGTTCAGGCCGGTGGCCGCGATGGCCAGGATGAGCATCTCGTTGACCAGGCTCAGCGATCCCCGGCTCATGAAGACGGGCAGCAGGGCCAGGACCATCAGTCCCGCGACGACGGCGGCGCGGATCATCCAGTTGGTTTTGGGCATGGCGGTTTCCATTATTCCGGCTTTCCCATCAGGCCCCAGGGGCGGATGATCAGAATGACCATCATCAGGATGAAGCCGAAGGCGATGGCCAGCCTGGGCACGACCATGATGCCGAAGGCGGTGACCAGCCCGAAGATCAGGCTGCCCAGGAAGGCGCCGGACAGGCTGCCCAGCCCGCCGATAACCACGATGATGAAGCAGTCGATCAGCACGACCGCGTCCATGCCGGGCATGACCGCGGACATGGGGGCCACCAGCGCGCCGCCCATGCCGGCCAGCCAGCAGCCCAGCATGAAGACCGCGGTATAGACCAGGGGCACGTTGACCCCCAGGGCGTTGGCCATTTCCCGGTTGTAGGTCACGGCCCGGATCACCCGTCCCAGGCGGGTGCGGTTGAGCAGCATCCACAGCCCGACGTAGAACAGGGGGCCGCACAGGATCAGAAAGAGATTGTACCACGGGAAGATCAGGGAGCCCCAAATGGCCGCCCCCTCGAGGGGCCAGGGCGTGTCGATCGTCTGGTAGTCCACGCCCCAGGCCAGCTTGCACAGGTCGGCGATGATCAGGATCAGGGCGAAGGTCAGGAGGAACTGTTCCAGAAACTCCCGGTTGTACATGCGCCGCAGCAGGAAAAATTCCACGATCCCGCCGAAAAGGGCCACCATGAGCGGGGCGAAAATCAGGCTCAGCCAGAAGCTTCCGGGCAAATGGCTCAGGCTGGAACTGACCCAGTAGCAGCAGTAGGCCCCCAGCATGTACAGCGCGCCGTGGGCCAGGTTGAGGACCTTGAGCGTCCCGAAGATGAGCGAAAGGCCCACGGCGATGAGAAAGATGACCATGCCCGTGCTGACGCCGCTGAGCAACTGGATGACGAAGCCTTGCAGATTCATGCGGGTACCATTCGTTTCATTGGCCCGGGTGGGTTGTCGGAGTCCGTTTGGATCAGAGCGAGGGCGTCCGGCGGGCGCCGGACGCCCTCGCCTCCGGCCCGGTCGGGCCGGAACAAACCGAACGGCCTGCCCGTTACTTTTCCGCCTTGCGGACCGCCTCGATCTCCTCGCAGCTCCGGTACCCCTTTAGGGGATCGAGCAGGACCGGGTCGACGATGTGCGGCCAGGCGTATTCCTTGGTCATGGCCACCTTGCCCACCCAGAAGGGCCAGATGGCCTGGTGGTCGCAGGCCCGGATCAGCAGCTTGCCCACCGGGGAATCGAACTCGAGCCCTGCCAGGGCGTCGGCGATCTTTTCCGTATCCACGGCCCCGGCCTTTTCAATGGCCTTTTTCATGGCGTAGACCGTCGAGTACCCGGCAGCCGAGGCCAGGCCCGCGTCCATGCCCGTCTCCTTCTTGAACTTGGGATAAAAGGCCTTGCTGATGGGATTGTCGATCAGCCACCAGGGGTAGTGGGCCCCGCCGAGCACGCCCTTGGGAAAGGCCTTTTCATCCATCTTGGACAGGCCTTCCATGTTGCCCCAGTCCTGGCCGGCGTGCTTGATCCGGTCGAAATATCCGAAGGGCCAGGCCGTCTTGGTGAAGGCCAGGACGTCCCCGCCCCAGAGGGAACAGTAAACAAAGTCCGCCCCGGCGCTCATGATCTTGGTGATGTACGGCGTCCAGTCCTTGTTGCCCAGCTTGGGCCACAACTCGCCCACGACCTCGGCCCCGGGCACCAGCTTGGTGTACGCGGCCATGAAGTCTTCCTTGCAGCGGTGGCCGTACTCGTAGTCCGGACCGATGATGAAGACCTTTTTCAACCCGGGCCAGGTCTTGGCCACGCCGTTGGCAATGGAGCGGGTATAAATGGTCGTGTTGGTCGAGACGCGGAAGACGTACCGGTGGCCCTTTTCCCCGGTCAGGGCCGCGGACTGGCCCACGGTGTCCACGAAAATCTTCTTCTGCTCCTTGCAGTAGGCTGAAATGGCCAGGGCCACGGCGCTGCTGACCACGCCCTGGAGCCAGTCCACCTTCTGGTTGAGGATCAGGTCCTTGGCCTCGCGGACGCCCACGTCCGGCTTGAGCTTGTCGTCCCGGGAAACGACCTCCAGAGGACGGCCCAGCACGCCGCCGGCCGCGTTGATCTCTTCCACCGCGATCTTGACCCCGGCCAGGTCGGGCACCCCGTAGACCTGGCCCACGCCGCCGCTCAGACTGTGGATGAAGCCGATCTTGATCGGGTCCGCCGCCCCGGCGACCGGACCCCACGCGACGCAAAGCGCCGACACCATTACCGCGATAAGAAACCACTTCTTCATACAGTTACCCCTTCCCCTCGATCCAATGGTTGATCGCCGGCCCGGACGATTCATGAGGTCGCCTGGCGGGGCGGATGAAAATCCTTGGCCCGACAGGCCTTGCGGCCCGACTTTCACCGCCGCGCCGGATACCTCGTGAACCCTCCGGGCGAGATTGCCTCGATCCTTCAACTCGCCCCCGTCCAATCGCCTCCGAACCCCGCCATCACCTCCCCGGCCCGGACGACTCCCAAGCGCCCCCGGACGATCAGGACGCGCGAAACTTTTCCCGCAAGGTCGACTTGAGTATCTTGCCCGTGCCTCCCCGGGGGAACTCGTCGATGATCCGGACCTCCTTGGGCGCCTTGAAACGGGCCAGGCTGGACCGGGCGAACTCGATGACCCCCTCGGGCGTCAGCCCGGACCCCTCCCTCAAGACCACAAAGGCCAGAGGCACCTCGCCCCACCTCTCGTCCAGCCTGGCGATGACCGCGCATTCCAGAATCTCGGGATGGGCGTACAACGCGGCCTCGACCTCGAGGGAGGAGATGTTCTCCCCGCCGCTGATGA
>JAHJTB010000335.1 GCA_018830135.1 Pseudomonadota bacterium
AATGCCACGTCCTTTTTCCTGGAACGCTTATCGAAGAGTTTGGGTGGGTTCAATAACCGGAGAGCTTCATCACCACGGAAACGGCCAGGTGGGTCCGATTACCGCCGATACATGGGTCCATCTCTGGCCGGGGGTAGCAGCCAGAGACGCACCAATTCCCCCGCGAAGCCCTGGACCCCATTCAGGCGTGTTTTCAGACGATTGGTCGTTTACTCTTCAAATCCTGACAACTCTGGAGAAGGGTTCTTCGGGCATGCATTGAGGCATGGATTTATTCCTGAATCACCGGACATATTCCTGAAAAGCAGGATCAAGGGCGAGCGGGCTGGGACCAGCCACAGGCATTGTCCCCAGAGGAAGCGGGGTCTGGGACCGCAGGCGGGGATGATTGGCAACTGTTTGAATCGGTTGACATTTTAATACTTCGCTTTAACAGATGCCCCCCCCGGCGCCGATCCCCCGGGCAATATCTTAAACAAGAACGCCTTGATTCCGGAAGCGTTCATTGCGATTCACGGTAATGGTCCATTGAAGAAGGGGCCAACCGCGTTGGATTAGGCCCGAATATCCGGGGCGGGTGCATTAATCGAGGTTTGCCGCTGGGTTATCCCGTCAGACTACCCAAATTGATTTCTGTTTTACATATTGAAAATTCTACGCGACAAGCTTGCGGGGAAGTTCAATTTACGGCCTGTGGTCTTCCGGATGGGCCTGAAGTCCTGAATATCAGGATTAGTGGGGGTTGCGAGGATCAGTTTCATGGTGTATAAATATGTAATAAAGCAAATATATTCATGAAATCGGATTATAAGTTAAAGCGGCCCGCTTCTTGCTCTCCTCATGGGGACGTGCTGGAGGAGGATAAATCGATGTTCAAAGGACTGAATACAACCCGGCCTCTTCAAACAGGCAGGTGACCTGATCCGAGCCGGGGTGACGACCCGGGTTGTTGGAGGCCGTGAAAAGGGGCCGAGCGGGTCCCGGGCCCGGAGCGTTTCGGGCCAAGAAACATGACAGGGGGGACGTTATGCTGAGTGAAATCAAATTGAGGACCAAGTTGCTGTCCGGCTTTCTGGCAATCACCCTGGTGTTGCTGGCGGTCGGTTTTTTTGGTTATCGATCGGTGGCCCGTTTGGCCGAAAACACGGCCAATATCGAGCGGACGGCTCCGTTGACGGACGCGGCCATGGAGATCAAGCTGGCCGTGGAGGGCGACAAGCTGCTGGCCGCCGACATGCTGGCCGCCACGGATGCGAAACAGTTGGAAAGTCGCTGGAAGGCCCACGAGGAGATGGTCGGGACGTTCGACGCATATATCGAGGCCATCCTCAAAGGGGGTGAAACCGAAGCGGGTTACATCAGCGCGGCTCGGACGCCGGCCTTTCGAGACCTGGCCGAGGAGACCGACCGGTTTCACAATGATCAGTTCCAGCCGGCCATTGCCCGGATTCATGAGACCAAAGCCCGGGCCCTGAAGTCCTACGGGATGATGCAGGAGGCCATGCATGAGGCCGGGGGCAGCTTCGAGCGGGTCGTGAAACTGGCCGAAAAGCTTGAAGGTGCGGTCAAGGACCGGATTCAGGAAAAAATCCGATCCGGGGGCACGGCCGGGGAGATTCTGAGCGTCCAGAACACCTGGGCCGACATGGCCATGGAGATCAAGACGACCCTGGCCCGGTCCCGGATCGCGATGGAAGAGTACGCCCAGGACATGGAAGCCGCCTCTCGGGGTGAGGTGGAGAAGGAATACCAGGATAGCCTGGGCGAGTTCGACCAGTGGATTCAAGCCTTGCTGAAAGGCGGCCGGACCGGGGAGGGCATGATCGCCGCGGTTACGGACCCGGACCTTCGTCGTCTGGTCGAGGAGATTGACGCCCTTCACGACAAGGAGTTCCAGGTTCAGGCGGCCCGGTTCATGGAACTGGCCGGAGAGAACGCCAGGAACGAGGCCGAACTGGCGTCATTGAAGGGCCATGTTTACGAGGTCGGCGGAAAAATGGGCGTCCTGCTGGGCCGGCTGGAGGCGGGGGCCCAGGACCAGGTCCATTCGGCCTTCCAGGAGGCCCGAGACATCGCTTCGGCCTCGACCATTCAGGCGGGCGTGGGCGTGGGCGTCGGATTCGTCCTGGCGCTGCTGCTGGGCCTGCTGATCACCCGGTCGATCACCCGTCCGATCGACCGGATCGCCCGGGTCCTGTTCGAGGGCTCCGAACAGGTCGCTTCAGCTTCGAACCAGCTCGCTTCGGCCAGCCAGGAGCTGGCGGAGGGCGCGTCCGAGCAGGCGGCGGCCCTGGAGGAGACGTCGGCCTCGCTGGAGGAGATGTCTTCCATGACCCGGCGCAACGCGGACAACTCCGGCGAGGCCAACACCCTGATGGACCAGGCCCGGGACGTGGTATTGCGGGCCGCGGACTCCATGAAGGAACTCAACGGGGCCATGGACGAGATATCCGCTTCGGGACAGGCCATCGGCCGAATCATCAAGACCATTGACGAGATCGCCTTTCAGACCAATCTGCTGGCCCTGAATGCGGCCGTCGAGGCGGCCCGGGCCGGGACCGCGGGGGCGGGATTCGCGGTGGTGGCCGAGGAGGTGCGCAATCTGGCCCAGCGGTCGGCCGAGGCGGCCCGGAATACGGCGGGTCTGATCGAAGATACCATCATGCGGATACAGCAGGGATCGAGTCTGGTCCGGCGGACGAATGAAGCTTTCGGGGCGGTCGCCGGCCAGTCGAAAAAGGCGGCCGATCTGGTTGGCGAGATCGCCACGTCTTCGACCGAGCAGTCCGAGGGGATCACCCAGATCAATTCGGCCATGACCCAGATGGACCAGGTCACCCAGCGCACGGCGGCCAGCGCCGAAGAATCCGCCAGCGCCAGCGAGCAGCTTCGTTCCCAGGCCGAGGAGATTTTCGGTTCGGTCCAGGACCTGCTTCGGCTGGTCAATGGCGGCCGGGATGGCGGCGAGGCATCCCCGGGCAACAACGGACTTCATACGAGGGCCGGCCTGGCCAATGGGCGCAATGGAAACAGCCGGCCGCTTCCGGCCCACGGCCGCCCGGCGCCCGGAGGCCGCAACGAGGCCCTGATCCCGCTGGAGGAGGAGTTCGACGAGTTCTGAGTAGTGACCTGAAGGCCGGGTCGAGGCGGGAGAGACGGACCCGGCGTCTGTTGAAGCTCCCCGTGGCAGGTGCGGGGAATCTTCGACATGTAAGGAAGATGGTCTCGTAAAAAGTCGATTTCTCGAAATCGGCCCTAATAAATTCAGGTGGTTACATGTGCAAAAACGCGATTTTCGGACTTTTTACGAGACCATCAAGGAAGAAAAACCTAGATCAGTTGGCGGGCTAACCCCGAAGCAAGCTACGGGAAATGCGCCAACCCTGCATGTTCAAGACGGAGCCAGGCCCAGCTCCAGCCGGGCCGTGGTCAGGGCGTTGATGTCCGAGGTGCCGGCGCCGATCTCGAGAAGCTTGGCGTCCCGCATCAGTTTTTCGACGTGATATTCCTGCATGTACCCGTAGCCGCCGTGAATCTGAATGGCGTCCAGGGCTGTCTGAACCGCGGCCCGGGCGCAGTAGACCTTGGTCGCGCAGAAATAGGCCATGTCCCGCTTGTCGTTTCGGGTCATCCAGGCCAGGCGGTAAACGATGTTCCAGACGTTCTGGAGGCGGATGTACATGTCGGCCAGCTTGAGCTGAATGGCCTGGTATTCGGCGATGGGCCGGCCGAACTGCCGCCTCTGTCGGGCGTAGCCCAGGGAAAGCTCGTAGCAGCGCTCGACGATGCCCAGGCACATGGGGGCCATGCCCGAACGCTCCGTGCCCAGGGACTCCTTGGCCTCGTCCCGCATGCTCCGGTCCTCCCGTCCGCCCAGCAGGTTTTCCTTGGGTACCCGGACCTCGTCCAGAAAGACCTCCCCGGTGGGCGAGTCCTTCATACCCATCTTCACGAACGGCCGGCCCGTGCTCAGGCCGGGCATGGTCCGTTCGACGATGAAGCCGTGAACCGGCCGTTCGGCCGGCGGCCGTCCCCGGTCCAGTTTGGCGTAGACCAGAAACACGTCGGCATGCGGCGCATTGGTGATGAAGGTCTTCGAACCGCTGATGACGTAGTCATCCCCATCGGGCCGGGCCGTGGTCTTCATCGAACCAAAGGCGTCGGAGCCGGCTTCCGGTTCGGTCAGGGCCCAGGCCCCGATTCGTTCCATGGACATGACCGGAGCGGCGTACCGGCGAATCTGGTCCGGCGTGCCCTTGTTCAGGATACCGGCCCCGCACAGCCCCACGCTGACTCCCCAGGACATGGTGAAACCCGGCGATACCCGCGACAGCTCCTTGGCGATAAGCGAAAAGATCATGGGGTCGTCCATTTCCCCGCGGCGGCCTTTTTCCCGGCCGGCCGGTCGGCCGTCCTCGGACGAACCCGTTTCCATGCGGTCGGCCTGCCGATGCAGGGCTTTGGATATCCGGTCGCCCCCCATGAGGTCCCGGGTCATCCGGCGCATCAGGTCGTAGGGCAGTTCCTCCCCGCTCTCCAGGCGCTCCACCCGGGGCAGAAGCTCCTTTTCCGCGAACTGACGGAAAACCTGCTCGACCATGCGTTGGGGCTCGTTGAGTTCGAACATCGAATCCTCCTTCCGATACTCGGGAACCGGGGTGAAAATGCGGGCGGTCGGCTTGCCGAATCGGGCGCCGGAGTGCGATATGGGCAGTTTGGTCTTTCGAATGGCGGGACTTTACCCTCGGTTGATTGATTTGTCAATCATAAACGGGCGGCCGGGAGGAAGGCCTGTCCGGGGACCCTGGAAATACGCGGGTCGCCGGGTGTGTCCCGGTCGAATTCAGTTGACCTCGTACCGTCGGTCTTGATATCCTAGACATGGGAAGAATCATGGATTCTTCATGATATGGGACGACGCGACATGGCCGCGTCACGACACGGATATGATTGACCGGACCGCCTGGCAAGGCTGCCGAGGCGGGGCACGCTGTCCAAGGAGGACCCTGATGGCCAAGCTTATCATCACCGCGGCAATTACCGGTTCCGTTCACATTCCCACCATGAGCGACTATCTGCCCTTGACGCCCGATCAGATCATCGAGGACGCCGTCAAGGCGCATGCGGCGGGGGCGGCGATAGCCCACATTCACGTCCGCCTACCGGAAAACGGCATGCCGTCGGCCGACCCGGCCCTGTTCCGGGAAGTCTGCGGCAAGATCAAGGCACGTTGCGACATCATCCTGCTGCCGACCACGGGCGGCGGGGCCAACCAGACCATCGAGGAAAAGCTGGTTCCCATCAAGGACCTGAAGCCGGAGATGTGCTCCTTCGACCCGGCGCCTTTCAACATGGGCATGTTCCAACTGGCCGAGCGTTTCACCCAGTTCAAATACGACTGGGAAAAGATGTATCTCGAGTATTGCAAGAACTTTACCTTTGCCCCGTCTTTTGCGGCGGATATCGAATACGCCAAGACGTTTCTGGAGACGGGCACCAAGCCGGAATTCGAGATGTACGAGCTGGGCCACATCGGTTACGTGACCTGGCTCATGGAACAGGACCTGATCCAGAAGCCGCCTCACCTGCAGTTCGTTTTCGGCCCCATGGTCGGCTGGATGCCGCCTTCGGTCAAGCACCTGGTCCAGATGTACGAGGAGGCGGTGGACCGTCTGGGCGCGGGCAACTTCACCTGGTCGGTGGCCGCGGCCGGGCGGCACCAGATACCCCTGGCCGCCGTGGGCATGGCCCTGGGTGCGCCGAACATCCGCGTGGGCCTCGAGGATTCCCTCTATGCCGGCAAGGGCAAGATGGCCACATCGAGCGCCGAACAGGTCAAGATGGCCGTCAACGTGGCCCGGGAGATGAGCCTGGAAATCGCCACACCGGATGAGGCCCGCCAGATTCTCGGCCTCAAGGGCATCGACAAGGTCAACTATTAGTCTTCGACCCGGAAGACCGTCCGGCATGGCCGGACGGTCTTCCGGCATGCTTTTGGCGCTTCTTCCGGTCCGACCCTATGCGAAAAAGGCAACACCCTTTATAATGTATTCCATGAAAATCCTGATCGTCGATGACGAATTTGTCAGCCGCAAAAAGGCCCGGAAAATCCTGGCTGGATTCGGCGAGTGCGACGTGGCCGTCAACGGCAACGAAGCCCGGGAGGCGTTCGTAGAGGCCCATGAAGAAGGGCTGCCCTACGATCTGATCACCATGGACATCGAGATGCCGGAAATGGACGGTATCACCACCCTGAAGGCGATTCGGGACTGGGAAGAGTCCAAAGGCATTATGCCGGGCCGGGGGGTCAAGGTCATCATGCTGACCGCCTTCAAGGATGCCCGGTCGGTTCTGCCGTCCTTCAACCAAGGTTGCGAGGCCTACATCGTCAAGCCCTTTGACCGTGAAAAACTGGAAAAGGCCTTGAACAGCATCTAAACCCAACCTCAGACGGTTTCGCACTCGTCCCAGGGACCGAACAGGCTGAACCCGGACCGGGTCGGGCCTTCCCAAGCCCGCTGGCGATGATTTGCGGCCATGCCTTCAGGGCAGGTATCCGGCCGCCCGTGGAAATTGAAATCGAGGGGGCAGTCAAGAATGAAAGAAGCCGCGGCACCGCCCGGAGGCTCGGCGTCCACCTCGCGGAC
>JAHJTB010000336.1 GCA_018830135.1 Pseudomonadota bacterium
CGGTGGCCAACTACTCGGGCGGCAACAACTGGGGCGCCCTCATTGACGGGGCCCGGGCCAAGGACGGCTGGTGGACCGCCCTGAAGGAGACCGACGGCAGCTACGTGGGCGAGCGGGTCCTGAACAAACCGACCGTCCTGGGCGGCATCGTCTTCGATACGACCTTTGTCCCCAGTTGCGACCCTTGCGGCTTCGGCGGAAGTTCGAACCTGCTGGGCCTGTACTACGAGACCGGGACCTCGTATTACAAGCCGGTTTTTTCCGGGTCGAGCGGGTTTGAAAACGAGACCGTGGGCGGCCAGACCAAGACCCTGATCAAAAACAAGGCGGTGGTCGGCGTCGGGCGGGGGTCCAGCGTGGCCCTGCACGTGGGCAAGCAGACAGGCGTGACCGGGTTCGTCCAGCAGTCCACGGGCATCGTCCAGGCCCTGGAATTGACTCCGGCCTTCAAGGTCCGGTCCGGTTTCATCTACTGGCGTGCCAGGTGACAGCCGGCAGGCTGCGGCCTGACAGGGCAGTCAGGCGTCTGATGCCCCTGCCCCCCGCATCCAACCACATCACGCCGGCCTGAACATGCGGGGCGGGCGCATTCCCCGCGGCTTGTCGCGGGGTTGGCCCGCCAACCCGATAAATGGATTTCTTCCTTACATGTCGAAGATTCCCAGCGGCAAGGCCGCGGGGAACTTCAACGACCGGCAGCCCCGATTCGACCGCGGCCCTGACCGGGCCGCGGTTTTTTTCCCTTGCCTCGCCCGATCGTCCTGGCGTAACCTGCTCTCGAAGAGGACTGAATACCGACCATGCCAGTAAAAAAGATGAGCCTGGAATATCTTTTGGGTCTCATGGAAACCGAGGGGCTGTTGACTCCGGAACAGGTCGTCGAGGTCCGGAAGGCGGCCCCGGAGAAGCAGCGCAAGCTGGCCCGGCTCAAGGCCCGGAGCGGGGGACCGCCCGCGGACGGCCTGGACGTTCTGACCTCCATGGCCCTGTCCCCTCCCGACCGGCCGGGCCAGACCATCACCGAAGACGCCATCATGCGGATCGTGGCCAAGGACGTGGGGCTGGCCTTCAGGAAGATCGATCCCTTGGAACTGGACCTGGACGTGGTCACCAAGACCCTGCCCCGCTCCTTTGCCCTCAAACACCTGGTCGTGCCCGTGGGCATCGCCGGCCAGAACCTGGAGGTGGCCGTCAGCGACCCCTTCGACGCCATGGTCCTGGAAGACGTGCGCCGGGTGACCGAGTTCAAGGTGGTCCCGGTCCTGAGCACCCGCTCGGACATCAAGAAGCTGATCAGCGAGTTTTACGGTTTCAAGTCCTCCATCGCCGGGGCCGAAACCCAACTGGCCGGACCGGCCGGTATGGACCTGGGCAACCTGGAACAGTACATCCGTCTCAGTTCGACCGAGGAACTCCAGGCCACGGACCAGCACGTCAAAAACGCGGTGGACTATCTTTTTAACAATGCCTTCGAGCAGCGGGCCAGCGACATCCACCTGGAACCCCGGCGCGAGGAGGCCGTGGTTCGCCTGCGTATCGACGGTATGCTGCACAACGTCTATCGGCTGCCCAAGATCATTCATCCGGCCATGGTTTCGAGGATCAAGACCATGTCCCGGCTGGATATCGCGGAAAAGAGGAGGCCCCAGGACGGCCGGATCAAAATCGACCATCAGGGGCACGAGACCGAAATCCGGGTTTCCACCGTGCCGGTCGCTTTTGGCGAAAAGGTCGTCATGCGTATCCTCGACCCCGAGGTGCTTTTCCGCGATCTGGAGGAACTGTTTTTTTTTCCGGCGGATTTCAAGAAGTATCAGGCCTTCATTCAGCGTCCACACGGCATTATCCTGGTAACCGGTCCCACGGGCAGCGGCAAGTCCACGACCCTGTATTCCACGTTGCGGAGCCTGGCCACGCCGGAAAAGAACGTGACCACGGTCGAGGACCCCATCGAGATGGTTCACGAGGAGTTCAACCAGATTGCCGTCCAGCCTCTGGTGGGCATCACCTTCGGCAGCATTCTGAGGCACATCCTGCGGCAGGACCCGGACATCATCATGATCGGCGAAATGCGCGACCTGGAGACGGCCGAACACGCCGTCCAGGCCGCCCTGACCGGCCACCTGGTCCTGTCGACGCTGCACACCAACGACGCCCCGTCGGCCGTCACCCGGCTGATCGAACTGGGCGTGCAGCCGTTTCTGGTGGCTTCGACCGTCATCGGGGTCATCGCCCAGCGGCTTCTGCGGCGCAACTGTCCGCACTGCCTCGAAGACGTGGTCCTAAGTCCGGAGGAGGTCAAGGCCCTGGGACTGAGGCTCAAGACCAAGGTCAATCTGACCCTCAGCCGGGGCAAGGGCTGCGACCAGTGTCGCGGCACCGGTTTTCTCGGCCGGCTGGCCACGGTCGAGGTCATGCCTTTTTCCGAAAAAATCCGCCAGGCCGCCCTGGCCGGCCAGGAGGCCTCGTTGATCAAACGGATCGCCCGGTCCGAAGGGATGAGCACCATGCGGGAAAACGCCCTGCGAGTCATGGTCAGCGGCGAGACGACCTATCAGGAAGTGCTCCGGGTCACAACCGATGAATAGGCGTGCCGGCCCGAGTCCGGTGCGCGGCGCCTTCGAACGATGCTAAACGAACTCGCGGTTCAAAACTTCGCCCTCATCGAAAGCCTGCGGCTGTCCTTCGGCCCCGGGGTCAACGCCCTGACCGGCGAAACCGGGGCGGGCAAATCCATTATCGTCGGGGCCATCAATCTCATCCTCGGCGGTCGGGCCGCCGCCGACCTGATCCGGCGCGGCTCGGACGAGGCCGAAGTGGAGGCCCTTTTCGTCCCTGAGGACCGGGGCGCCGCCGCCGGCCGCCTCGATGAACTCGGCCTGCCCGGCGGAGACGAGGTGCTGATCCGCCGGGTCCTGTCCCGGGGCGGCCGCAACCGGGTTTACGTCAACGGTTCACTGGCCACCCTGGCCCAGCTCTCGACCCTGGGCCGGGACCTGGTGGCTGTTTCCGGGCAGCACGAACACCAGCGCCTGCTGGACCCGGACTATCAGCTTCTGCTTCTGGACCGCTTTGGCCGCACGATAGACGTCCGGTCCCGGATGGCGGCGGCCCACGAGCGGATGGTCAGCCTGAAGGACCAGGTTCGGGGCCTGGAGGCCGACCTTCGGGAGGCCAGGGAAAAGGCCGAACTATACGAGTTTCAGGTCGAGGAAATCCGGGCCGCCGCGCCGGTTCCGGGCGAGGACGAGGACCTGGAGCGGGAGCGGGCTTTGGCCCGCAACGCGGAAAAGATTTTTACCCTGGTCGCCGAAGCGTACGAGCGGCTCTACGGCGAACGCGGCGCGGTCATCGAAGGGCTGGACCATGTCGGAACGGACCTGGAGAAGGCCGCCGGCCTGGACGAGCGCCTGGAAGCGGCCGCCGTCCAGGTCCGGGAGGCCTACCACCAGCTTAACGACGCGGCCCACGTCCTGCGCGATCATCTGGACAAACTGACCTTCGAGCCGGCGCGCCTGGAGGAGATCGAAGACCGCCTGGCCCGTCTGAACAAGCTCAAGCGGAAATACGGTCCCGGCCTGGCCGACGTGTTGAACTTCGAAAAACAGGCGGCCGGCCGTTTGGATGACCTGGCCGAGCTGGAGCGCCGTCTGGAAAAGGCCCGGAACGAGGCCGAGGCGGCCCGGACCGAGGCCATGAATACGGCCGGGGAGCTCAGCCGTCGGCGTCGGGCGGCGGCCGAGGTCATGGCCCGGGCCGTAGCCGACGTGCTGCGTGGGCTGGGCATGCCCAAGGTCCGGTTCGAACTGGCATTCGAGCCGCGGGCCGAAGACGGCCCGCCCGGCCCCCTGGGCTGGGACGAGGTTCAATACCTGATCAGTCCCAACCTGGGAGAGGAACTGATGCCCCTGGCCCGGATCGCCTCGGGCGGTGAACTGAGCCGGGCCATGCTTGGCCTTAAAAGCCTGCTGGCCGGCCAGGATCGGGTCGCAACGGTCATTTTCGACGAAGTGGACGCCGGCATCGGCGGGGCCGTGGCCGAGACCGTGGGCCGCATGCTCAGGCAGCTGGCCGCTTTCCACCAGGTCATCTGCATCACCCACCTGCCTCAACTCGCGGTCTTCGCCGACCGTCACTTAATGGTATTCAAGGAAGAGCGAGGCCGGAGAACCGTAACCGACATCCGTCCCTTGAGTGAAGAGGAACGGATCGACGAGGTGGCCCGGCTGCTGGGCGGAGCCCAGCCCACCCGAACCTCGCGAGAAGCGGCGCGGGAGATGATCGAACGGGCCAGGGCCTGACCGTTGGGGATCAGTTCCCCTCGAGTCCCTCGATCAGGGCCATGACGTTGTGTCCCAGAACGTGGTGGTTGTACCCGCCCTCCAGGATGGCGAAACACCCTCCGCCCCGCCCGACGGAAGACTCACGGGCCAGGCGGCCGATTTCCCGGTAGTCTTCGGTTCCGAGCACCCCGCCCCAGTCCTGCTCGTGATTGTCAAAACCCGCTGATATCCCGATCAGATCGGCCCGGCATCGCTCCATGGTCCGGCGAACGTCATCCAGGTAGCTCCGGCGGTCGCGGGCGTCGAAGTTGTGTATCTCCACACCCGGCCGGCGTCCCAAAATGTTGACCGTGCCGTCTCCGTAATGCAGGTCGATATCCAGGACGCAGGCCGTTTCGATCCGGCCTCGGCGGATCAGGGCCTCCAGGGCGATGGCCATGTTGCTGAAGAAACAGAAGCCCCAGGCGGAACCGGCCGAAGCGTGATGTCCCGGCGGCCGGATAAGCCCGAAGCAGGGCTCGTCCAAACCGATTTCGGCGGCCATGACCGCCCCTCCGGCCGCCAGGGCGGCGATATCGTACAGGCCTTGGCGGCAAATGGCGGCTACATGGTTTTCCGTATGAACCGCGGCGATATCCTCCGGGGCAGCCAACCGGGGCCGAACCCAGTCCACCCGGGAGCCGATGACCTCGACAACGGCTTCGATCCGGCCGGCGGCCGAGGCCGGGTCCGAGGTATAGACCTGACAGTAGTCAGGATGATACACGACTTTCATCTTTCTCATTCCCCAGTGGATGGAGCCTCGATCCCGGCCCGCAGTTTTTCGATTAGGGCCTGGAGGTCTGCCCTCGGGTCTCGGGTGAAATGATGCAGGTGGGTCGGGCAGCGGCAGTCGGTGGAGCCGAAACCGGGCATGACCGGGGCCCCGGCCAGACGGGCCGCCGCCCGGCTCAGGCGGCACTCCAGCCGCCGTCCGGATACGATGCGCAGGACTTCCAGGAGCGAGGCCTGCTCGAGAAAATAATCGATATGCCAGTGGGTGCGCTTGTCCTCCCGGAGATGCCGGGCGATCCGGGCCTCCAGGCCGTTGAGGGCCGAACCGGCGTAACCGTAAAAGCCCGGGGGAAAAAGACGGGCGCCCCGGCGGCCGATGGCGATCTCCCGGGCCTGGTCCAGGTGCATGAGCAGATAGTATGTCCCGGCGTAGGCAGCCGGTTTCCGTTTCCTTTTTGCGACCTCCATCAGCCGGACTCGACTACGCGCTGGAGAAAAACGGAAAAATATCGTTTCAGTTCCTCGATGTTCTCCTTGAGACGGTGGTCTCCGTCGATAAGGTGAAGCTCGGCCCGGAACCGGCGGGCGTAGTCGAAGCTGTGTTCGGGCGGGATGACATCGTCCCGCCAGCCATGGACGATGGTGATGAAAGGCGCCGGCGGAACGTCGTCGCGGCTTGCGATACCCGGCAGATGCAGGGCCGGGGCCAGGAGAAACAGCCCCCGGGCGGCCACCCGGCCGGCCGCGGTCGCGGCCACGTATCCGCCCAGGCTCGAACCGGCCAATATGATCGGAGCCGTAATCGACCGGCAGTGGGCCTCGAGCCTGGCCGCCCGGGCCTCGGGATCGAGCATGCCCCGATAGTCCAGGGAGTCGGCCTCCAGACCCATCTCCCGGGCCACGTCGGCCAGGGCGGTTATCTTGGCGCCCCAGGGCCCGGACTCCTTGCCGTGGGACCAGCAGACATGAAAACGGGTCATTCAAACCCTCCACCTTATGGGAGTTCAACCATGATCTTTTTGAGTCGTTCCACCACGGCGGGCAGCACCTCGCCAATCGGTTCGTGGAACCTCAGGCGGGCATACGGGTCGAGCGGGGTCTCCTGCTGATTGACGATGACCAGCCGGGCCCCGGCCTGGTACGCTTCGGCAGGCATGTGGGCCGCGGGCGTGACCACCAGGCTGGAACCGATGACCACGAACAGGTCCGACTGGCGGGCGTGTCGAAGGGAGCGGTCCAGGTCCTTGACGGGCAGGGACATGCCGAAATCGACCACGCTCGAAGTCAGTTCGCCGCCGCAGTCGCACCGTTCCGGGGGATCGGCCTTGTCGAAGGTCGTTTCGCATCGACGGCAACGGAGCCGGGCGACGTTGCCGTGGAGTTCCGCCAGTCGTTTCGGCTCGATGCCGGACTTGAGATGCAGGTTGTCCACGTTCTGGGAGATCAGGAACTTCAGACGGCCCAGGCGTTGGAGTTCGAACAGGGCGAAGTGCCCGGCGTTGGGGTCCACCCGGTCCCAGGGCACACCGCCCGGCCTGGGCGGCAGGCCCTTGTCCCGTCGGGTCCAGACCCCGTCCGGCCCCCGGAAGTCGGGCAGGCCCGAGTCGGTGCTGAGGCCGGCGCCGGTGAAAAAGACCGGATACTCGGAATCATGCAGCCACTCGGCCAGTGTTTGAAGACGACGATCCATATTCCGGGTCATCGGACCACCTCCCGGACGCCCCCCCCGGTTCTCCCTTGCGGAAGCCCGGCGCGCGTCTTCCCTGATCTTGCGCCATTGTATCAGATCAGGCGGGTTCGGGTGAAGGCCTGAACAGGCAGGGCGGGTGCATTCCCCGCGGCAAGGCCGCGGGGCGTTTCAACCGATCCGAAATCAGCCGCGCAGCCAGAGAAGCGACGCGGAAAGGATGAGCAGCAGGTCCACGCCCATTCGGTATCTTTCGGCGCTGACCCGGTTGGAGATCGCAGTTCCCATGATGGTCCCAAAGACCACAGCGGGGATATAGGCCGCCGATTTGAGCATCCACTCCCAGGAGAAAAGACCACCGGCCCCGTAGAGCAGGGCGGTTACCACCATGAGCAGGGTGAAATAAGTCGCCAGCAGCCCTTTGGCCGCGCGCGGATTCGAGGTCAGGGACATGATGTAGAGGACCGCCGGCGGTCCGCCGGTGGTGTAGGCCCCCTGAAACCAACCACTTAGCAGTCCGCAGAGCAGACCCCAGGACCAAAAAAACAGCCGGCCCCGGGTCCGGTCCGACCGCGGATTGATTTTCGGGGCCAGCACCCCGAAGACGATGAACAGGGCCAGAAATTTTTTGAGCAGGCTTTCCGGAAACAGGGTCAGAGAGAGCATGCCCGCGGGAAGGGCCAGGCAGGCCCCGAACATCAGGGGCTGCAGGCGCCTCCAGTCCGCCAGCCGTCCATAGCGCCAGGTGTTGTAGATCACCAGGCCTCCGGCGAAGGGGAAAAGAAAGGGCACGGCCGTCTTGACGGGAATGAAAAGGGCGATCAAGGGCAGGGTGACCAGAGCGAAGCCGAAGCCGGCGAAGCTGAAGGTGAACCCGCCCAGAATCAGGATCAGGGAGCATAAGGCGATTTCGGCCATCTCAGCCAGCCGTTCCGGCCGGAATTGCGAGCCGCCGGGGGCGATCCCGGCGTTTTCCATATATATGCCTGTTGTCCAAGGTGATCCTCGGGCTCGATTCCCGGTCCGTTCGGCCGGTTGGGAGGCGTGGGTCCGGGCATGGCTTTTCTCGTGATTATGTACTTGAATGGAACCGTTTTGTCCAGGTCGTGAAGCGTATAACGCATCCATTCAGTGGCCGGTCGCGTTCCAGGACCATCCGGTTGCGGCCTCCGGCCTCATACCGATTGGATTTCAATGATGGAGCAGGCAACCCGGCCTTTTGTCGCGCCAAAAGGTTATGGGTTTAGAAACCGGCCCCGCTGATGGGGCCGCCCTCTTTGTGTATAACTTCTGCCTGCCCGCCTTCGGCGGGGTGAGGGTCTTGCTTCGTCTCGCAGACCAAACCACGTTCATCCTTAGCGTGGGCCCGGCTCGTTGGGCATGATGTTTCCTATGAGTGACGGATGGGGGGCTCCGTCCCACAAGGATTTCAGGTCAGGGATTGCACGGCGGGACGATATCGGGTCAGGACGGTTTCCAGACGGTCGATTTCCGTCTTCAGATCGGCGAAGGCCTCCCGGGCCGACTCCAGGTTCCCGGACCTGCCGATTTCCTCCAGTCTTGCGGCGGCCTCGGTCGCGGACAAGGCGGAGATGTTGGCGCACATGCCCTTCAGGCAGTGGGCCGTGGAGGTGATTTTGGATTCGTCGTTCGAGGCCAGGGCCGAGGACACCGCGGACAAACGGCGGGGAAGGTCGTGGAGAAAGAGGTTGATAATTTCTTCCAGAATGTCGGAATCGTCGGAAATGCGGTCGGAGAAGTCAGCGAAGTTGAAGATCGTGGTCGGGATTGGCTCGACGGGAGACTTATCGGGAAGGGGAGCGGACTGACCGTTGAAACACAAGCGGTCGATGTTTCGAAAGAGTTCATCGGCCCGGATCGGTTTGGTCACGTAAGCGTCCATTCCCGCGTTCAGACACTCTTCCCGGTCGCCCTGCATGGCCCTGGCCGTCAGGGCCACGATGGGCAGGTGTTCTCCGGTTGATTTTTCCCGGGCGCGGATGGTCCGACTGGCCGCCAAGCCGTCCATTTCAGGCATCTGGATATCCATGAGCGCCAAGTCGAAACGTTGATTGTGCAGGGCGCGGAGGGCTTCCCGGCCGTTGTTGGCCACGGTCACGACGTGTCCCCGGCGTTCCAGCATATGGACGACCAGCATCTGGTTGACCGGATTGTCTTCGGCCAGCAGGACTTTGAGGCTGCGTTGGGTTTCGCGCAGGTAGTGCCTTGTCACCAGGGGGCGAGAGCCTTCCCCGTCTTCAGCCGACGCGCCCAAAGCGATCTGGACGGATTCAAGGAGGTCGGACTGTTTGACCGGCTTGGTCAGATAGCCTGCCAGGCCCAGCTCTCGGCACAAGGCGGCGTCGCCTCGCTGTCCCGTCGAGGTGAGCATGATCAGGGCGGACGAGGCCGCGTCCGGAGAGGCCATGATCTGCCTGGCCAGTTCGAAGCCGCTCATTTTAGGCATGTTGACGTCGATGAGCATGAGCGGAAAACGCTGGCCGGCGCCGCCGGCCCTTTCGATGGCCTCCAGGGCGGTGGGGCCGTCGGCGGCCACGGTCGGCCGCATGCCCCAATTGCGGACCATTTCCTCCAGGATTCTCCGGTTGGTAGGGTTGTCGTCCACAATGAGGACGGGCATATTCTTCAACTCCCGCTGGTGGGTCGGGATAAGCCATGCTTCGGGGTTCCGTGAGATGGGAAAATCGAGTCTGAAGTGGAAGGTGCTGCCCTGTCCGGACTGGCTGTCGAGGTCCAGTCGGCCGCCCATCATTTCGATCAGCCGGGAACTGATGGTCAGGCCGAGGCCCGTGCCGCCGTACTGGCGGGTGGTCGAGTCCTCGGCCTGAACGAAAGGCGCCAGGATCAAAGGCTGCTTTTCCAGGGGAATGCCGATGCCGGTGTCCTGAACCGTGAAGTGCAGGCGGACCCCGTTCTCGTCCCGGGATTCGATTTCGGCGGCCAGGACCACTTCGCCCTGGTACGTGAACTTGATGGCATTGCCGATCAGGTTGATAATGATCTGGCGGAGTCGCCCGGGATCGCCGACCAGGGCGTCGGGCACTTCGGGCGGAACGTGGTAGGCCAGCTCCAGTCCTTTGTCGTGGGCCTGAACGGCCAGCATCTTGATCATATCGCCCAGGCTGTCACGCAGGTTGAAATCGATGGCCTCGATCTGGAGCTTGCCGGCCTCGATCTTGGAGAAATCCAGGATATCGTTGAGCAGAGTCAGGAGGGCCTCGGCCGAGACCTTGACCATCTCCAGATATTCCCAGCGCTGTTCGGGCTCCAGGTCACGGGCCAGGGCCAGTTCGGTCATGCCGATGATTCCGTTCATGGGCGTCCGGATCTCGTGACTCATACTGGCCAAAAAGTCGCTTTTGGCCCGATTGGCCGCCTCGGCCGCCTCCTTGGCCTCCTTCAACTCGAGTTCGGCCCGATTGCGGGCGGAGATGTCGGACACGAAGGCGTTGTAATGCAGCAAGGCGCCGTCCGGACCGCGATGGGCGTTGATGTAGACCTCGATGGGCAGTCGTGAGCCGTTCTTGAGAATGATTTCCTTTTCGTACCGTTGGGGCCGTCCGGTTCGGTTGAGCCTCCTGAGAGACTCCTGTTCCGGTTCGATACATTCCGGCCCGGTCATCTCGCCGGCGGTAATATCGATGTTCAACTCCGCTTCCGTGTATCCGCTCAACTCGGAGAAGGCCGGGTTGCAGGCCAAAAAGCGACCGTCAGGATGCATGGCCACGAAAGACTGGTTGGACTGGCGAACCGCATCCGCCCAGAAGCGGGTGTTTTCTTCGCTTTGTCTCAGGGCCGCCTCGGTTTGCTGATGTTCCTGGATTTCCCGCTGCAACTCTTCGTTGGCCCGGGCCAGGCCGCGGGTCCGCTCCTCGATCAGGGTTTCCAGGTTCTGTTGATACGCTTCCAGGGCCTCCTCGGCCTGCCTGCGCTCGGTGATGTCCGACAGCACGCCCTGAATACCCGTGATGCGGTTTCCGGACATGATAAGCTTGCTGTACGCTCTCACCCAGCGACAGCGGCCCTCCCGGGTCAGAAGGCGGTATTCCCCCGGGTAGACCTGGCCGTTGAGGGCGTCCTGGTATGCCTTTTCAAGACCGGGCAGATCGGCGGGGTGAACCAACTCGGAGAAATGATGGCCCGCGATAAGATCGGGCTGAAGTCCCATCATGGTCCGGCAGGCCGGACTGACGTACGTAATCCGGCCGGACATGTCCAGGGAAAAGACCAGCTCATCGATATTGTCCAGCAGATCGCGGTATTTGCGCTCACTGATCCGGACCGCTTCCTCGGCCCGGACCCGGTCGCTGATGTCGTTGCCCACGCAGAGAATTTCCGTCAGGCGGCCGGCCGGGTCGTACACGGGTTTATGGGTCCAGGCCACCCAGACCCGCTCCCCGTTCTTGCGCATGTTTTCGTATTCGCTACCAGCATACTGGTCCGGCCGTCCAATCAGATCCTGGATCAGTGCGGACAGGTCCCGCCCCGTCTACTCCCGGGTCGGGACGATGGTTCCCACCGCGTTCCGGCCCAGAATTTCGACCTCCTCGTACCCGAAAAACGACCGGGCGAACTCGTTGAGAAACGTAATTCGTCCCCGGGTGTCCAGGCGCAGGATGATGCTGTTGACCGTCTGGACCAACTCCCGGTACTGGGATTCGCTGCGTCGGAGGGCCGCTTCCGATTCCCGGCGGGCGGTGATGTCCCGGGAGACCCCGATAATGGCTTCAATCCGGCCCTGGCCGTCTCGAAGGGCGGTCAAGATTGTTTCGGTCAGAACCGTGCCGCCGTCCTTGCGGATATGCTCCAGTTCGATGGTTCGCGAAAGGCCCCTCCCGGCCGGGTCCCCGGATTCCAGGCCGCAGACTTTTTCCAGGGCGCTCATGGCTATCTTCAGAGAGGCCGGGGTCAGGACCGTTTCCAACGGCAGACGATCGAGTTCTTCAACCGAATATCCCAGGAGACCCTGGATCGATCGGCTGACATACCTCATGCGCAGGCTGTCCAGTTCCATGATCCAGATAGTGTCCTTAAGATTGTCGGCCAGCAGGCTGTACCTCTGTTCACTCGCCGCAAGAGCCGTTTCGGCGCGCCTGCGCACCCTCGCCTCCCGAAGGAGGCGCTGGTTTGTTATCTTCAAGGCGGTCCGTTCGAGGTCCAGGACGGACCGGGCGGTCCGTTCCCCGTCGGCGGTCCGGGACAGCCCTCGGACCAGCAGGGCAATCGAGACCGCGACCAGGGTGTTGAATACGATGAAACCGGCGGACGAGGCCGCCCAGGCAAGAAAAGGATATGCGCCCGGAGCGGACCAGGGCAGACGGGCATCGGCGGCGAGCCAGCCGAGCAGGACCAGGGCGAGGGCGTTGAGCGTCAGGGCGACGGTCGAGGCCCGGAGGCCGAAAAGCAGGGCGCAAAGGACAGGAAAACTGAACAGCCAGTAAGACCCCTGGGAGCGCGGTCCCTGGACCAGCAGGATCGTCAGACCGACAACATACGCGATCGCCAGGGCCGGTCCGGCCCGGAGGCGGAAAGACAGCCGCCGCCCGTAAAACAAGGCGATCAGGCACCATAGGCACAGCGGCGCCGCCAGAGAGGCGATGAGATTCGAGCGCTCGCCCGCGGTCAGGGCCACAATCGCCGGGAGCGAGGCCGCGAAGCTGAAAAACGCGCCGGCCAGGTAGTACATGGACAAAATACGATCCCGCCAGTCGCCGAGTCCCCTAGCCCGGGAACCGTCCGGGGATGCCAAACGGCGGTCGGGAGCAGCCGGACTCCGGGTCCAGGCATGGTCGTTATCGGTTCCGTCCGGGAAGACGAGGCGACGAATCCATGGCCGGGTTTGCCCCGCGGCTCGAAGGACCACCGCTTTCACCCGCGAGATATCAGGCCTCATCGCTCGTCCTTCTCCCTGTCCGGCGCGTTCATGGTCAGCCTTTGGGGCGGTGGTCATTTGCGGAAACTCCCGCATGCCGGCGGGGCCGAAGGCGGGCTTCCGGCGGGTCGGGAGCCGTTATCGGATGGCCGTGTCGTCTGTTCCTGATAAATCTCACATTCGTCGTATCGGTTCATGCAATACCGAACGGCCAGCAGGATATTCTGACTGGTCAGCGTTCGGCCGTAACAGTTCGGGAAGGGAGATTGGACATAGGGGCACATGGATTTAACGTCCATTAATTTTTCCCTGATCGACGCGGATTTCAAATCAGTACCCCCTTCGGGCTCCCGCCCGGTCTTTTCGGCCGGGTTCCCCGGGCCAGTCATGTTGTTGTGTTCTTCCGGCACCGATTCGGCCCCCCATACAGGGAGAGGAGCAATATCCGCGCCAGCGGCTCGTTCAGGGCCATATTTTAAATTATTTAGTTATTTTAAGTTGTTATGATTATTATGCGGGTCAGGGGCCTGGAACGGTCCGGAAAAGGGGGCATGTGACTGTAACGGTGTGACGTAACAGGTATGTAATATGTTACAAGGTTACAATCCGGGGAGCAGGCGGTAGCGGGCGATCTTGCGATAGATGGTCGGCCGGCTCCAGCCCAGCCGCCGGGCGGCCTCGGCCTTGTTCCAACCGGTTTCCTCCAGAACGTCCTTGAGCAAGCCGGCTTCGTCGGCCGGAGAAAGGGCTTTAAGGTGGACCGGCCGTTCGGCGGTCGTGGCATCCCGGATTTCAGGGGGCAGATGTTCGGGGGTGATGCAAGGGAGATGGCAGAGGACAAAGGCGTGTTCGATGGCGTGCCTGAGTTCTCGTATGTTTCCCGGCCAGGCGTAGTTGAAGAGGAGTTGCCGGGCTTCCGGCGAGATGCCCTGGATGGTCTTGTTGTATTGGGCGTTGTAGTGGGCGATGAAGTGTTCGATCAGGGGCTGAATGTCCTCCCTCCGCTCCCTCAGGGGCGGGAGTCGGACCTGGACCACATTGAGTCGGAAATACAGGTCTTCCCGGAACTCGCCGCGCTGGACCATTGTTTTGATGTCCCGGTTGGTGCAGGCGATGATGCGGACATCGACCTTGCGGGGGCCTTCGTCTCCGACTCGTTCGATCTCCTTTTCCTGGATGACGCGGAGGAGTTTGAGTTGGATGCGCGGGGAGAGGTCCGCGATTTCGTCGAGCATGATCGTTCCGCCGGCCGCCATTTCGAAGCGGCCGGTCTTGTCCTTGAGAGCGCCGGTAAAGGCGCCTCTGACGTGGCCGAACAGTTCGCTTTCCAGCAGGTTTTCGGCCAAGGCCGAGCAGTTGACTTTGACCAGGGGGCCGTTCTGGCGGGAGCTCAGATAGTGCAGGGCTTCGGCGACCAGTTCCTTGCCCGTGCCGCTTTCTCCCAGGATCAGCGCGGTGGCTTCGGTTTCGGCCAGGTTTTCGATCAGGCGATAGACCCGCTGCATCGACTTGGAGCGGCCGATCAGGTTATGGAACTGTTTTCGCTGATCCAGTTCGCGTTCCAGGTTGACCAGGATGGTGATGTCTCGGATGACGACCACGGCGCCGATGAACCGGCCGCTTCGGTCCTTGAGAGGCGATGTGTTTAAAACGATGGATCGGGTCGGCCGGTCCGGGTGCCGGCATTCGACGCGAAAGTCCCGGACAACGATCTCCCGGTCCAGGGTTTCCAACAGCGGCTGGTGGCACTGGGCGCTGCAGTCGGATGTGATGGTCCGCCAGGAGCGGCCGATGGACTCCTCGCGGGTCAGCCCGCAGATGTCCAGGGCGGCCTGGTTGATTTCGATAACCTCGGTTTCGTTATTGACGCTGACGATGCCCTCTTCCACGCTTCGGAATATGGCCTCGAGGTGGGTGCGGAAACGTTCCCTTTCCGCTTCGATCCGGTTTTTTTCATCCAGAACGGTCTTGTGGCGGAGGGCCTGGCTGACGATGCGCAGCAAGGTGGCCCGGCGTACGGGTTTGGGCAGATAGTCGAAGGCGCCCAGTCGAACCGCGTCCGATGCGGTTTCGATATCCGGCATTCCCGTGATCATCAGGACCGGGCATTGCAGGCCCCGGGTCTTGATTTCCCGAAGCAGGTCGATACCGCTGGAGCCGGGCAGGACGATGTCGGCGATGACCACGTCGAAATCGTGGGTCGAAATCGCGGTCACGGCCGCCTGGTGGCAGTCCGCCGTGAACACCTCGTGGCCTTCCCTTTTCAGAAAGCTTTGGATGGTGAAACGGATGCTTTCCTCGTCGTCGACAATCAGGATTCTAGCTGGCATGATCGACCTCTCCTGTCCAGACCGGCCATTCCACCAGGGCGTCGGTGTACTGGCCGGTCCGGCTGTCGAACCAGAGACGGCCGCCGTGTTTCTTGACGATGCCGTGGCTGATGCTCAGTCCCAATCCCGTTCCTTCCCCCTCGGGTTTGGTCGAGAAAAAGGGATGGCAGACTTTTTCCAGCAGATTTTCCGGGATGCCTGTGCCGCGGTCATGAATGACGAGGCGGACCGCGTCCTGCGATGCCTGGGCAAAGCGGGTGGCTGATATGTTCAGAATTTTATCCGGGTCCGGGCCCGGATATTTCTGGTTCAGGGCATCGCGGGCGTTGGAGACCAGGTTGAGCACGACTTGGAGGACCTGCTGCCTTTGGCCGATAATGGGCGGCAGGTGGCCGGGCAGATCGAGGCCCATATGGATTCCGTCGCGGGCCAACTGGGCTTTGGTCAAGGCCAGGACGTCGTCCAGCACGCCGGCCAGGTATACGGGACCGGTTTCTTCGGACTGGACCCGGGCAAAGGAGAGCAGCGAGCGGACGATGTTGGCGATACGCTCTCCCTCCTTGATGATCCGTTTGAGAATGTCGGCCGTTGCCGGATCGTGATCCGGATCGTCGAGCAGGAGTTCGGCATAATTGATGATGCCGTTGATGGGGTTGTTGATTTCATGGGCCACGCCGGCGGCCAGTTCCCCGATGGAGGCCAGTTGGCCGGCCCGCATGGCTTCCGCGTGGAATGCCTTTTTTTCGGTCATGTCCCGATAAACCAACAAGACATTCCGGGGCCGGCCGTCATCGTGCCGGCCCGAAATCGTGGCCGTGCACCACATATCGACTCGTCGGCCGTCAGGAAAGGCATAAGATATCTCGACCTCCTGATCCCGGCCTGTTTTGAAGCAGCGGTGGGCCGGGCATTGATCCAGAGGGATTTCCAGCCCTCCGAACAGCGTGGTGGATCGGCGCCCCGGCAGGTCGGCGCCGAAGAAATGGGCGGCATGGTCATTGGTCCAGGTCACGACCAGTTGTTCGTCCACCATGATCAGGACATCGTTGACAGCCTGGACGATTCCGGCCAGCTTTTCCTCGCTGGCCCGCAGGGCCTGTTCGGCCAGTTTCCCTTCGGTGACGTCCAGGCCCAGGGATTGAAACTCGACCGGCTCCCCCTTCTCGTTGAAAAGCGCGCGGTCGGTCCATCGCTGCCAGCGAAGGGCTCCATCCGGTGAGATGACCTGATGTTCGTAAGTGACCATGGGCTTTCCCAGGTCCAGGGACAGGAAATGGGTTTTGACGTTTTCCTGTTCCGCCTCGGGTATGAACTGGAATAAGTCCTGTCCGATAATTTCATCGCGGCTCTTCTGGAAATATTCTGAATAGGCGTTGTTGATGAAAGTCAATAGTCCGTCGACGGTGAATCGGCAGATCATGGCCGGCATGTCCTCGACAACAGCCCGATAGCGGGACTCGCTTATCCGCAGGGCCTGTTCGGCCCGTCTGCGATCGGTCACGTCTTCGAAGATGACGTGCACTAGAAAGGGCCGCTTGGAGCCCAGCCAGTGCTGGACGACCGTGTCGGTGACGATCCAGCGATAGTCCTGCTCCAGCGGATTGAAGACGCCCACGAGCATGCCCGGGACCGGCCGGCCGGTCTTCATGGCCAGGGAGACCGGTCGGGACTCCCCGGGCAGTTCCCGGCCGTCCTGGTCAATGAAGCGCCATCCGGGGTCCTGGATGTTCCGCCTGGACATCTCCTCGGCCGACAGCCCGATAATCCGCTCGGCCGAAGGATTGCATGAGATGACCCGGCCGTCCGGCGCAAAGGAGACGACTCCCTGGGACATGTTCTCGAACAGGTGCCGGAACTTTTCCTCACTCTCCCGGAGGGCCCATTCGGCGAGGCGCTGTTCGGTGACGTCCAGAACGCTGCCGACCACGGCCGGCCGGCCCTGCCAGGTCACGTGCTGGTCGAGGACCTCCAGCCACAGGGGGCAACCGTCCTTTTTCAAGGCGCGAAAGACCGCATGGTCGGAGTGAACCCGGCCGGCCTCGGTCTGCAGGCCCCGCTCCCTGATCAGATCGAGATACCGGGGGTGGACCAGTTCCCAGAAGGGCTTGCCCAGCAGTTCCTCCGGTCGCTCATAACCGAAGAGTTCGACGAATCGGGGGCTGACGAAGGCGAATCGGCCGTCCTGGACGATATAGATACCGGACAGGGAGTTGTTGACCACGAAACGGTAGTTTTCCTCGGACTCTTTCAGGGCCTTCTCGGCCAGGACCCGGCTGGTCACGTCCAATACGAAATTCAACATCGCCGGCCTATCGGCCCAGGTGATGACGACCGGCCTCAGCCAGACCCAGCGGGTCCGGCCCGTGCCGTCGACGAGCCGGAACTCGTACTCCTGCGGCGCCGGCTCCCCTTTCAGGCGTCGGAAATGGTTCTCCAAGACCATTGTGGCGTCATCCGGGTGAAGCCAGTCCTTGAACGGCCGGTCCACGACCTCTTCCGGGGGGCCGCCCAGGATTTCCGTGCCGGCCTTGTTGATAAAGCGGATATTTCCGTCCTGGGTCACGATGACGGCATCGCGCGCGTTTTCCACGAGCAGGCGGTATTTCTCTTCGCTGTCCTTGAGGGCCGCCTCGGTCCGGCGACGGGCGCTGATGTCCCGCATGACGCAGTGGACCGTCTCCAGATGGCCGGCCCGAATGATCGGTTTCAAGGAGATTTCCACCGGAAAAGGACTGCCGTCCTTGGGGCGGTAAAGTATCTCGACCATGGATGATTCGCCGGTGAGCATCATTTGGGATACGGATTGCAAGACGTGTTCCCAGTCCCGGACGTCGGCGAAATATCGCCGAACGTGAAGGTCCGTCTCCTCCTCGGGCACGTACCCGCCAAACTCCTTGACCGCCGGGCTGACGTAGGCCAGGGTCATGTCCGGCCGGACGGTCAGGACCACGTCCTTCTGATTTTCGGCCAGCAGCCGGTATTTTTCTTCGCTTTGCCGTCGTGTCTCCTCGGCCCGAATCCGGGAGATGGCCCCGCCCATCTGGGCCGCGGCCGCTTCCAGGGCGGCCCGGCCGGCTTCGGGCACTTCGTCCAGCCGACGGGAAGCCAGTATCATGCCGCCGAAAATGGATTCCCGGTCCCGTATGGGCAGAACGCACATCCCCCGCACGCCCTCGGATTCGATGGCCTGCTGGAAAGACAGCCCCAGCTTGAGGGCCCGGCCGTAAATCGGCCGGCCCTCCTGGAGCATGGCGGATTCGCGGGAATCCGGCCCGTAACGGGCCGTCAGTCGTGCAAAGTCGTCCGGCAGGCCCCGCCAGGCGGCATGATGCAGAACGCCCGGTTCGTCAAAAAGGAAAATGGACGAGGCGTCCATCCCCGAAACGTCCATGGCCGTGTCAAGGCAGATCAGCAAGGCCGTATGGAGGTCCGAGGTTGCCGACAGAGCGGTGGCCAGATCACGTTGGGCCAGAACCTGCCGTTCCGCCTCCTTGCGCCGGGTAATGTCCCGCATCGTACCGATAATGCCCACGGGATGGCCGGACTCGTCCCGGAAAAGGGAGTTCTGCATGTAGGTGGGGAAGGTGCGGCCGTCGCGATGCGCATGCCAGATTTCACCGGAAAAATCGCCTTCGGTGCGTATTCGATCGTTGGCGGCCTGGACCGAGGCCATCTGTTCGGGCGTGTGAAAAACCGATAGATGCCGGCCCAACAACTCCTCGGGTTCGTACCCGTGGGCCCGGGCCCAGGAGTGATTCACATAAACGAGATGGCCCTCGAGGTCCGCTACGGCCAGTCCGTCGCGACTCTGGTTCAAGGCCTGGGAGACGAACCGGAAGCGAGCGGACGTCGCTCGCAACTCCAAGACTTCATGCCGCAGGTTCTCCAGTTCCAAGATGAGCTGGTTTTTGGTCTTGGCCTCATCTTTCATCAGGAAACCTCGAATCAGGGCGGAAAATGAAGCCGGCCGGCCAAGCAGCCGCCCGCCTGGCCGAACATCAGGCCGGGAGGCTTGATTGTGAAACAGCCGGTTTGGCGATGCCCGACAACCGTGTCGTTACCCGGATAAACGGGGCTGAAAAATTGTCTGTTTCCCACGGAAGGCCACGACCCCGATGCCCTTCCGTATTCCCTTCTTAATAAGTATAAGGTTGGGACCTGTGTGTCAAGCCGATGCCGGACGAACCGGGCCGGATTCAAAGGCGATTCGTTGGGGGCGCCCTCGGTGGTCCCGCCTTCGCGGCGACGGCGCCCATCCCAACGGCATCCGGGCAACCTTGCGTTCGTCCGGAGACCCGGGTGATTTATACGGTAAAAAAGTAAATATTATCAATTCCGGAATTCTTTATTGCCTAGGATCAACCCTTGATTATCTCGAAAACAGGCCAGCGGAATTTTCCCTTGACCCCGATACCCCCCCATGATAGGCAGGACTCATCTGGATCGGACTCCAAAATATCAAACCCCGCCCGGTGAAACCGAACGTCTCTTTCTGGCCCGAACGATTCGGCCGTTCAGCGACCGGCATCCAGGGGCCGCCGGGCGATGAAATCGGCTCCGGCCGGAGACGCGGAACATGCTTCCGTTTCAGTTCGGGGCGGGGTTAAATCCAAAAACGAGGGAAGACAATGACTGACCGAGAAGTGGTTTTCGTGGAAGGAGTACGGACCGCCTTTGGACGCATGGGCGGGACGATCCGGGGCTTCTGGGCCTCCAAACTGGGCGGCATCGGCTTGAAAGGCCTGGTCGCCAAGACCGGCATCCTGGAAAAATCGCCTGTGGACGGAGTGTTTTGCGGCACGGCCCTGGGCTGTTCCAACTCCGGCAACCCGGCCCGCTGGGCCACGCTCGATGCGGGTCTGGGTTACGAAACCACCGCCTCTTACGTCGAGATGCAGTGCGGATCGGCTATCGACTCGATCAACCATGCAGCCTGGAAGATTCTGGCCGGCCAGGCCGAGGTCATGATCGCCGGCGGCATGGAGTCCTACAGCCAGGCCCCGGCCAAGTTCTCCATGTCTCTTGAACCGTACCGCCTCAACGCGCCCATGCCCATTCGGCAGCAGCTTTCACCGGTCATCGATGAGTGCATCGGCATGGGGCTGACGGCGGAAAATCTGCAGGTCATGTACGATATTTCCCGCGAGGCCCAGGACGAGTTTTCCTACCAGAGCCAGATGCGGGCCACGGCGGCCATGGAATCCGGCCGTTTTGATGACGAAATCGTGCCTATCGTCATCCCCGGGTCCCGGAAGACCCCCGAGATCGTCTTTGACAAGGACGAGCATCCCCGGGCGGACACGACTCGGGAGGGGCTGGCTCGTCTGAAGCCGGCCTTCAAGGAGAATGGCACCGTGACCGCCGGCAACGCCTCGGGGCGCAACGACGGAAGCGCCTTTGTCCTGATGATGACCGCGGACAAGGCCCGGGAGCTGGGA
>JAHJTB010000337.1 GCA_018830135.1 Pseudomonadota bacterium
ACGCCATCCCCAAGGTGGAAAAGGCCCTCATGGTCCGGCTGGAGTATTTCTAGCGTGAACCTGCGGCTGACCTTGTACCTGGTCGGTATCCTCAACCTGTTCCTGGCCCTGGCCATGGCCGTCCCGTTCGGCGTGGCCATGATCTACCGGGACGGCACCTCGGACGTCTTTCTCAGGTCCATCGGCCTGACCGTGGCCCTGTCCCTGGCCCTGATCTTCTTCTGCCGGGGCCAGGCCCGGGACGAAGTCCGCCACCGGGAAGGCATGGCCGTGGTGGCCCTGGGCTGGTTTTCCGCCGGACTTTTCGGGGCCCTGCCCTTTTTTCTGGGCGGCACCTTCCCCACTTACATGGACTGCCTGTTCGAGGCCCTGTCCGGGTTCACCACTACCGGGGCCAGCGTGCTGACCGAAATCGAGTCCCTGCCTCCGGCCATTCTGTTCTGGCGCAGCCTGACCCACTGGCTGGGGGGCATGGGCATCATCGTCCTGACCATCGCCATCCTGCCCTTCCTGGGCGTGGGCGGCATGCAGCTCTTCAAGGCCGAAGTCCCCGGACCCGTGGCCGACAAGCTCCAGCCCCGCATCACGGAAACGGCCAAACTCCTGTGGAAGGTCTACCTGGTCTTCACCGGCGCCGAAGTCCTGCTCCTGCACGCCGGCGGCATGAACCTCTTCGACTCCTTCTGCCACACCTTCGGCACCCTGGCCACCGGCGGGTTCTCGACCAAAAACACCAGCATCGGGCACTACAACAGCGTCTACTTCGACGCGGTCATCACCGTCTTCATGCTCCTGTCCGGTATCAACTTCGCCCTGCATTACCAGGCCATGACCGGAAACCTGAAGGCCTTCTTCAAAAATTCGGAGATGCGCTTCTTCATGGGCGTCTTCGCCGTGGGCTCGGTCCTGGTCGGACTGTCCATCTGGCAGGCCGACCTCTATTCTCCGGCCCAGTCCGTCCGCTACAGCACCTTCCAGGTGGCCTCCATCCTGACCACCACCGGATACGCCACGGCCGACTACGAACTCTGGCCCTTCCTGGCCCAGGCCGTCCTGATGGTCTGCATATTCATCGGCGGATCGGCCGGGTCCACCGGCGGCAGCATCAAATGCATGCGCATCATGCTCCTGTTCAAACACTCCTACCGCGAACTGCGCCGCCTGATCCACCCCCGGGCCGTCATCCCGGTCAAACTGGGCGGGCGGACCGTACCCGACGACGTGCTCCATTCGGTCTGGGGCTTTTTCATCCTCTTCATGGGCCTGTTCGTCATCGCCTCCCTCGCCCTCACGGCCATGGGCCTGGACCTGATCACCGCCTTTACCGCCGTGGCCGCGACCATCGGCAACATCGGCCCCGGACTGGGCTCGGTCGGACCGGCGGAAAACTTCGCCCACATCCCCTACGCCGGCAAGGCCCTCCTCGTGCTGTGCATGGTCCTCGGCCGGCTGGAAGTCTATACCGTCTTCATCCTCTTTATCCCCGAGTTCTGGAAAAAATAGGCATAGGCCTACTCGGCCACGCCGATAAACGTCCCGGCCGCCTCCAGGGCCCCGACCATGTCCTCCACCTTGATCCGTTCCGGATCGTAGGTCGCCGTGTTGATCTCACGACCGTCCCGCCAGCCGCTGGTCACCTCGAATACGCCGTCAAGCCCCTCCAGGGCCTGTCTGCCCACGCCGTATCAATGGACGTAAAACACGGCCTTGGCCGGTTCACCGGCCGTCGCCCAAGCCGCCGGCAGAACCAGGGCCAGGGCCAATACCAGGGCCGCCGTCCGCTTGACGCCTCGATGTTTCATCGTGTCTCCCTCCATCCGGGCCGCCTTGCCGATCGGCCTGCCACCCATGGAATAAATAATGTCTATACATAAATATAACAGCACAACCGAGGGAACGCCACAAAGCCGCCCCCGGCTATCACTATTATAGACATCCATATTTTAAACGATAATACATGAATCTGCTTTTGATGGTCATTCTCATTAAGCACGCATCAATAATGGCCTTGATGCAGACCGTCGTTGGCGCGCGATACAGGAATTGGCTTGTTTTCGAGGAAAATTGGACAAGGACGGGCCCTGCGGGGCTGAATTTGATAAATGGGAAAGTTGCTTTCCGAGAGTCAGCCGGTCGAAAACGCGGCCCGGCCGGCCCGGATACCGCCCAGCCAGCGCCTGCCCAGGAACCGGGCCGTGTCCATCATGGATTCCATCCGGCCAACTACCCGGTGGAAAAGGCCGCCATACCCCTGAACCGTATCCTGCCAGCGGGCCTGGTTGACCGGAATGCGGTCCAGTATGTCCGACAGATGCGCCGGAATCGCCCCCCGCTTGCCCAACCGGATTTCCCGGCCGGTCCAGTCCACCAGGGCCAGATACTCGTCCCGGCTAAAAGGCAGCACGCCCCTGCGGCCCCCCTGGTCTTCGCCGCCAAGCGGGCAGATCCAGGTTTCAACCGTCCCGCAAGCCCGGGCCTGGATTCGATCGAAAATACCCGTATATTCGCTCTGTTCCGGGGTCTCGGCCACGCCGGCCCGGATCGGGTTCAGGTCCACATAGGCCATGCAGGCCAGGAGCGCTGAATCGTCCAGCAGGGCCTGGCAGTGGAACCGCCCCTCCCAGAACCGTCCCTTGCAGCCGTCCTCCCGGTTGGCCTTTCTGGCCACGTATTCGTTCAAACACCGCATGAACCAACTCACGCTGCCCAGGCGGCACCGGATTTCAGCGAGCCGCTCAGTCTGGTCGGCCAACGCCTCGATGGCCCACCGGCTCGGGGACTTGGGCCGGCCGTCCTCGTCCCGCTCCATGGGGAACAGCGCCAGCCAGCGCTCGGCCGTCTCCTCGTCCGACCAACCCTCGACCAGGTCCGGCCGGGTGCGGAGCACCACGTGCAGATGGTTGGACATGACCGCATATGTGAC
>JAHJTB010000338.1 GCA_018830135.1 Pseudomonadota bacterium
CCATGTTCGGACAGAAGACCACGACCTCGCCCTACGGACGCGACATCAAGGCCGGGTACCCCATCCACATGGCCGAACTGCTGGCCGGGCTGGACGGAACCGCGTACTCGGCCCGGGTGGCCGTGCACAAGGTCAAGTACCTCAATCAGGCCAAAAAGGCCGTCCGCCAGGCCTTCGAGGCCCAGCTCCAGGGCCGGGGCCTGGGGTTTGTCGAATTTCTGTCCGCCTGCCCGACCAACTGGAAGATGACCCCCGAACAGGCCATCGCCCGGGTCGAAGACGAAATGGTCCCGTATTTCCCCCTGGGGACCTTCAAGGAACTCGGCGACGAAAGCCGGCGAGTCAAGGCAAAGGAGTAAGCGCTTTGTACTTCGATATCATCGTGGCCGGCTTCGGCGGCCAGGGCGTGCTCTTCATCGGCAATCTCCTGGCTTACGCCGCCATGGCCGAAGGCCACAAGGTCACCTACATGCCCGTGTACGGGGTCGAGATGCGCGGCGGCACGGCCAACTGCACCGTGGTCGTCTCCGACGACGAGATCGGCTCCCCCGTGGTCCAGCACCCGGCCTGCTCGGTGGTCATGAACAAGCCCTCCCTGGACAAGTTCGGACCCCTGACCCGGGACGACGGCCTGCTTATCGTCAACGCCTCCCTGATCAAGCCCCAGCAGGTCAAGGTCAAGGGCCCCGAGGTCCTCATGGTGCCCTGCATCGAACTGGCCAAGGAAACGGGCAACGACCGGCTGTTCAACATGATCATCCTGGGCGTCGTGGCCGAAAAGACCGGCGTGACCACCCTGGACTCGCTCAAGCAGGCCATGATCGATTCCCTGCCCAAGTCCGCCCATAAGATGATCCCGGCCAACACCCGGGCCCTGGAACGGGGAGCGGCCTTCGCCCGAAACGGCAACTGACCCAAGGAGGGTCCGTCATGACCGAGGACGCGAGAAACACCCGCTTCGAGGACTTCCTGGCCGAAGTGGACCGGAAGGAAAAGCCGGCCGGCGGCCCCATGGACCGGACGGCCGAGGAGCCTATGGAGGAAAACGGCCTCCTGGGCGAACGGGTCCTGAAAATCCGGGAGGCCAAAGGACTGTCCCTGTCCGACGTGGCCTCCCGCACCGGGTACGAAGAGTCCTACCTCAAGCGCATCGAGGCCAACGAACTCTCGCCCCCCCTGGGCGTGCTCATCAAGCTGGGCAAGGCCCTGGACATGACCATGGGCTTCTTCATCTCCGGCGGCGAGAACAAGGTCTATACCGTGGTCCGCCAGGAGGAACGCCGCAAGATCGCCCGCCGGGCCGCGTCCCAGGACGAAAAGTACGGCTACACCTACCAGGCTCTGGCGCCCGGGAAGACCGACCGGCACATGGAGCCTTTCCTGGTGACCCTCGAACCGTCCGACGAGGAAAACCTGTCCGCCCACGAAGGCCAGGAGTTCATCTACGTGCTCGATGGCCACATGGAAGCCATCCTGGGCGAAGACCGCCTGGTCCTGTCCGAAGGGGACGCCATCTACTACGACTCGAACCTGCCCCACATGGTCCGCTGCGTGGACGGCCCCCACACCCGGATTCTGGCCGTCCTCTACGCCCACGAAAAATAGATGCCGCGCGGGCGGGCCGCAACGGCCCGCCCGGACGGTTCGCTCGATTTCCACCCGCTGATTTCCGTTGGGTTTCAACCGCCAGTCTCGCCCAGGGCGATAATGGCGGGCCATGCGGGAGTATCCGGTTCCCGAGGAGGCGCCCCGGCGATCGTTCCTCCCGCAAATTCATGCCTTCGATGTAGTCATCATCAAGACCCGAGTTTGGAAAGAAAACCGCTTGACCGGCTTCGGAGAGGATGAGAAAATTTCACTCTACCCAAATGGAGAGTGAATCATGAGCAAGGCCAAGCGAGTTGTCCTCATCATCCTGCTGCTGCTGGCTCTGACCGCGACCGGCGCACAACAGGCATTGAAGATTGTAAAGCAAGGGAGCCAGGCCTACCTGTTCGGGTTTCCCCTGGTCCTGATGGGCGAGACCTTTCAGTCCATGACCCGGCCGGAAACGGGCCGCCCGCCCGCCAATCATTTTGCCCATGTCCGGGCATTTCCCGATCACAACTTCCGGCAGGTGGTCCGCCCCAACAACGACACGCTCTATTCCACGGCCTGGATAGATCTCAAGCCGGGGCCCCTGGTCTTGAGCGTGCCGGATATGGCCGGCCGATACTACGTCATGCCCTTCATGGACGCCTGGACCAACGTGTTCGATTCGGTCGGCACACGCACCACGGGCTCCGGGTCCGGCCACTACGTCCTGGCCGGACCGGACTGGCGGGGGAATCCGCCCGCGGGCCTCAAGGTCCTTCGTTCCCCCACCAATATGTGCTGGCTGATCGGACGAATTCAGACCAACGGCAAGCAGGATTTCGAGGCGGTGTACCGGCTTCAGGCCGGGTTCAAACTCACGCCGCTGAGCCGGTGGCCCGGCGGCCCCCCCAACCAGGCCCGGCTCGTTGGAGAGCAAAAGGCCGAGGCGGTGACGGACAATCCATCGGCCCGGGTCCTGGCCATGTCGGCCGGAGCGTTTTTCAACCGCCTCAGCCTCCTGCTGGCCGCTCAGCCTCCGGCCAAAGCCGACGGCCCGGCCATGGAAATATTGAAAAATTTCGGGATCGAGCCCGGCAGGCCCTTTGATATCGACAAGCTGTGGTTTTTCAAACGATTCCTCCTGAAAAAGGCCGTCGACCTTTCCCGGCGCAAGCTGCTGGACCTGTCCAGCCAGGACCGTGCTTCGGAAAACGGCTGGGCCGTCATCAGAAAAGGCATCGGCGTTTACGGCACCGACTACAACGTCAGGGCCTTTGTCGCCCTGGTCGGCCTGGGGGCCTTGACGCCCGCGGAGGCGGCCTACCCGAACAGCGCCAAGGACCGGGACGGCAGCCCGCTTTCAGGCCGGCACCAGTACCGAATCCATTTCAAGGCCGGGGCGACGCCTCCGGTCGACGCGTTCTGGTCTTTGACCATGTACGACAACCGCGGATTTCTGATCGACAACCCGATCAGGCGCTATGCCATCGGGGATCGGGACGATCTGAAATACAATTCGGACCGTTCCTTGGACATCCTGATCCAGCATGAAACACCGTCCGGGAATCAAACAAACTGGCTGCCGGCTCCGGCCGGCGAGTTTGCCGTGACCATGCGGCTTTACATGCCGAAACCCGAATTCCTGAACGGCGCATGGAAGCTGCCGTTCATCGAAAAGACGGACTGACGGAAAAGGCGGGTAGCACGCCCGCGGGTACGTTATAAAAATAGGAATATGCTACGGCGGGTTCCCAAGCTCCTGTCAGGGAACCTGATCCTGGAAGCTCCAGCTTCCCTCTTTTTGCTTTGCGGCGTTCCTTTTCTTCATGACCGCACTTTATTATGGAATACGGTTTTGAAGCAGAGCTTCAAAGCAAAATCTCGTTCCCAGGCAGGAGCTTGGGAACGAGCGGAAAAATCCATTGAGCACTCGACCGCAAGCGGTATAATGCCGGATAAAATCTTTGGGGATATTGTTATAAAAAATCTTTTTCAGACCGGAACGGCGGGGCATTTATCATGCGCATAAAAGATCTGTTTGAAAAATGGAACCTGACCGGTCTTCAGGTCAAGACCGGATTCGTGGACATGAAATGGGAACCCGGGGACGCGGACAAGGACGCGGCCTGGGAGCTGTACGTCGAGTTGCTGACCCGGGTGACGACTCAGGCCTTGTCGATAAAAGAGGGGACCGAGGCCGCGGCCCTGTCCAGCATTTTTTCCCTGTTCGCCACGACCCGGGACATACTCAAGGGCCACGGCCGCGCCTGCGTCACGTTCTCCAAGGTGGCCGTGGTGGTCCTCAACCAGGTCATCCGGCCGTTCACCGCCAGATGGCACCCGGTTTTTGAAACAGGATCGCTCGAAGCCGAACAGCGGGCCGAGTTCCGGAGCGAACTGGCGGCCCTGCGGGAAAAGCTGATCTCGTATTCCCACATCCTGGCCGAAATCGCGGACGTGGAGGACATCACCGAACTGGAATCCCCATAACATCCGGATCGACCATGCGCGGTTTTCGAACCGCGAAACGGCCGAGACAGTTTTGCAGGTTACGCAAAATTGTTGGGTTACGCTGCGCTAACCCAACCTATGAAGAGTCTCCTTCTGATACCGCCCGAGGCGGCCCGCATGGCGCCTGATACAGACGGATACGACCTTTTCACCAGCTATTTTCACGCCTCCGACGACCTGACGGCCACGAGGGATTTGGCCGAGAGGCCGTTGATCGCAGAGGCCAAATTTACACTAACAACCGTCCAGCTCATTCAGGGGGCCAGAATAGCCGCTGGTATCAGAGCGGGTGTATTTTCGAGGGGGGGAGGGTGACGGAGACGGAAGCGCCTTGGGCGAGTTCGAGTTGGATGAGGTCGTTTCCGGGGGTGATGACGGACAGGGTGGCGCCGTTTAGTTCGACGCCGAGTTCGAAGAACAGGCCGTGGGGCGAGACGTGTTGGACCTGGCCGGGGAAGGTGTTGGTTTGGCCGTCTGCCTGGCCTGGCGGTCCGATGAGGACGTCTTCCGGCCGGATGCCGATGTGGGTGGGTCGGGCGTGTTGGGGAAGGGGCGGGTCGAGGGTGACGTTCAGGTTTCCGACGCGGGCATGGGGGCCGTTGAAAGCGGCGGGCAGCACGTTTTTCATGCCTACGAAGTGGGCCACGAACGGGGTGGCCGGGGAGCGGAATATGTCCTGGACGGACCCGGTCTGTTGGAGCCGGCCGGCGGCGATGACGGCGGCCCTTTGAGCCAGGAAGAGGGCTTCGGTGAAGTCGTGGGTGACCAGGAGGAAGGTCAGGCCCAGGTCCTGATGGAGGTCTTTGAGAGCCCGGCGGACTTCTTCCCGGAAGGCCGGGTCCAGGGAGGACAGGGGTTCGTCCAGGAGGAGGACGTCCGGGGCGGTGGCCAGGGCCCGGGCCAGGG
>JAHJTB010000339.1 GCA_018830135.1 Pseudomonadota bacterium
AGATGGGCCTAAGGCTGACGAGCCCTCCAGAGGCGGACAAGTCCCATGGCCGACTCCAGTAAACTAAATGGTTGCCATGATTTATCCCGGAAGCCCTTTTTGCGTGCCTGGGCAAAACCGGGCAGTTTGGTCAGAAGAATCCCGGCAGTCTAGAGGCGGAGGGATGGGGAGGGGCAAGTTCAATCCCAATTGTTGCGTGGACGGAGAAGTCTAAACGGTGCGGGTCGGCATGTGGTTTGGGGGGGCTGAGGGCGGGTTGCCATGTCTATTGCCGCAGCCGGTATTGCCGGGCGCGTCGCCCGGGCTTTTTCGATTGGGACCTTACTGCCGGGCGGCGCCGGACCGTGGCTGACGAATGGCTTTTTGTTTGACCGGGAGCATATCGGTGGATTAGAATGTCCGACAATTGAGAAACGGCTGATTTTCAGACAGGTTGGCCGAAAATAGCCCTTGGGATACAAGTCAGAACCCGGCCGACTGAGCTCAATGACTCTCTAATACCTGGTTGAGGGGGCCTGAACAAGAAATTGCGGTGCTTGCCGCATAATCCCGGACAATATCGTATGGACAACGACACCCATATACGGAATGGGAAGGAAAACCCCGCGTCAACGCGGCGCCGCTACAAGCCGACCATGGCCCAGCAGTCCGGGATCGCCCTGGTTCTGGGGTGTTCTTGCGGGCTGTTTTTCGGAGAACAGGCGGCGCGGTTAAAGGTCGTTGGAGACGTGTATGTCGCACTGATGCAGATGATGGTCCTGCCGTACATCATCTTGTCCTTGATCGAGGGCCTGGGACGGTTGGAGATCAAGCAGGCCGGAAAACTGTTGAAATACGCCGCACTGTTTCTGCTTTTGATCTGGGGCGTCATGGCCGGGGTGCTCTTTATCCTGCCCTTCTCCTTTCCCGAGATCGAATCCGGCTCGTATTTTAGTTCCAGCCTTCTGATGTCGCCGAAACCGATCAATTTCATCGACATTTTCATACCGGGCAACATCTTCGAGTCACTGTCCGAGGATCACCTGCCGGCGATCATTCTCTTCTGCATCGTCTTCGGCGTATTCCTGATTTCCGCGGAAAAGAAGGAGGAGCTTTTCAGGCCGATGAGGGTGTTGCTGGACGCGATCAATCGGGGCATGAAGTTGATCATCAGTCTAACTCCGATCGGGCTTTTCGCCATGACGGCAGTGGCGGCCGGAACCCTTACCTTCGATGAGATCGAACGGCTGCAGGGGTATTTCATCATTCAGGTCTGGATGACGCTGCTGCTCTGTTTCTGGGTCCTGCCCGCCCTGACGACCTGTTTTACTCCGTTTCGCTTCCGGGATATTGTGAAGGTCTCCTGGCCGGCGATCATGCTCGCTTTCGCAGCCTCGAAGATGCTGGTCGCGTTGCCCCTCATCATCGAGGGTGTAAGGGAACTGGCCGAAAAGTATGAATTCGATGAAAAGCGGGTCGCCGAAAAGCTCGATGTCCTGATTCCCATCTTCTTTCCATTTCCCGCGACCGGTAAGCTGCTCGTCCTTTTGTTCCTGCCGTTCGCCGGATGGTACATGGGTTCGCCGCCGCCGCCTTCGGAGTTCGGCCTCTATTACCCGACCGGGCTTTTCAGCCTCTTCGGAAATCCGTTCGTGGCCGTTCCCTTCATGCTGAACCTGCTTCACATTCCCTCCGATATGTTCGAACTTTTCGTCACCAGCGGCGTAATCTGTGGGCGATTGAGCGCCGGAATCAAGAGCATGGACCTTTTCATCCTGACCGCCCTGACGCTTTGCGCCGTATCAGGAAGGTCCATGATTCAGTGGCGCCGGGTAATTGTCGTGGCGGCCGTTACGGGCCTGCTGCTGGCCACAGGCGTCTATTCGACCCATACATACCTGCGAATAGTCTTCAATGGGGCGTATACCGGGGGCAAGGTCCTGTTATCCATGCCCCTGTTGTCGAAACCGGTCCGGCATCGGATCGTCAAGCCCGGACCGAATCCGGTCCTTCTGGAACCAGGCGAGTCCCGTATGGAGCGCATTCGAAGAACGGGAGTGATTCGGATCGGCTTTCATGAGGATAACATGCCGTTTTCGTACCGAAACACCAAGGGAGACCTGGTTGGTTTCGATATGGAGATGGCCCACGATCTGGCCAGAGAGATCGGCGTCCGCATCGAATTCGTTCCCTTTCTCCTCCGGACACTGGACAGACAGATAGAAGATGATCACTTTGACCTGGCCATGTCCGGCCTTGCAGGATCGCTCGATCGATATGGCCAGGCACGGTTTACCAAGCCCTACTTGTCCTCGGCCACGGCCCTGGCCGCTCTGGATCATCAAAGGGAATTCGCTACGTTGGAAGGGATTGCGAGTCTGGGGAGAATCCGGGTCGGGATTCACCCCGGGGTGAGAAGGGAAGCCGACCTGATCCGATCCCGATATCCGTCCTATTTCTCAAACGTGGAATTCATCAACCTGAATTCCTACCGTGATTTTTTTGAACGGAAGGGCGAGGACAAGAGGCTGAACGCCCTGTTTACCCTGGCCGAGGGCGGCGCGGCCTGGACGCTGATCTATCCGATGTACCAGATATATACTCCGCTAGGGAACAGCATCTCCCTGCCTCTGGTCTATCCGCATGGTTTCGATAACGACTGTCGATTCACCGGTTTTCTGAACTACTGGATCACGTTGAAGGAGGACGACGGCACGATCAAGCGAGCGTATGACTATTGGATATTGGGGAAGGATGCCAAAAAGAAAAAGCCAAGGTGGTCCATAATTCGTAATCTGCTGCATTGGGTGAATTGACGGGAAAAATATGATATGGGGATCATGTCCCGTCAAGTTGTTCATTGAGCCGGAGAACTGCCAGACACCCATATATTTTGAATGGTAACAGGTCGAGGGCTTGTGCGCCTCTGGCGAACTTGTCAGCCTCTGGCTGCGTCAAATCAGCCAGGGGCTGACAAGTCCAATCACCGGCTCCAGTAAACATAAGGGTTTTGGGGACTTGCCCCTAAGACTCTTTTTTACGCACCCCGGGCGGACTCAGGCAAAAGCGGGCGGGTTGGCCGGCGGAATCCAGGCAGTTGGGCGGGCAAGGGGGCAAGTTGTGGAGGGAATTTTTCACCACGACCGGGCATGGGCCCATCGCCCCTTTAGTCAAATTAATCCTATTATATCAATTAACTGTTTTGCGTCCACCCCTTTGATCAAGGCTGTCCGCCACATCATTCCAAATTAGAGAATGTTCATCCAAATAAAAAAATGAACATTCGTTTTATACTATCTCAGTCATACTAAATTAATTAAGACAATTAAATCAATATATTATAATGTTATAATCGCCATTGGCCTCTTCTGAAATCCACCTCCTGGAGAGGCGTGAAACAGGGGCTTGAGTTTCCTTACTTTTATAACATACTAAATATATTATATATATTAGTCTTAAAAAATCTCTTGACGTGTTCCCTTCGATTATATAAAATATGAACAATCGTTCGTTAAAACTGGCGGGCTCAACGCTGACGATCTGGAGGTTCCTAGGACATGGCCAGCGCCAAGTCGAAAATTAAACAATCTGAAATGACAAGAAAAAAACACCTGCAGCTTATCAAACCCAAGACCAAGAACGCTGAACGGGCCCTCAAAAAACAGCGGCAATTGGTACGCGGGGCCCTGAAGGTATTTACCACCAAGGGGTTTCACGCCTCGTCCCTCCGCGAGATCGCCGAGGCCAGCCAAATGAGTCTCGGCAGCATTTACGATTACATTGAGAAAAAAGAAGACATTCTGTATCTGGTGCACAACGAGATCATGGATCAGATATTTAATCAACTCAAGGAAAGCATAGAACGGTACGAGGACCCGATAAAAAACTTCGACAAGATTCTTTTCGATCTTTTCAGTCTGAGCCGACAACTGCACGACGAAGTCAAGGTCATTTTTTCCGAGACAAAATCCCTTGATAAGGAATACCGGAAGCACATACTCGCACGGGAATCGGCCTATGTGTCCGTCATAGAAGCCATCATAACCGATGGCGTCAAGAAGGGCGCCTTTGAATGCACCGAGCCGGCGCTGATGGCGAATATCATCACCCATCTGGGCGCGATCATGCCGCTCAGGGGCTGGAACATCATGCCCAGAAACAGCGCGGAAGATGTCCATCACGAAATAGTTCAACTCATTTTTACCAGATTGAAGTCTAAAGCGGATTTGGACCTGAAGCATATGTAACACGAAGATTTTTTTGCGGGCCGGTTCGGATACCGCGGGCGGTTTGAAACGTTGTCGCGGCGGCCTTGCCGGCCTTCTCGGGAGCCGCGGGCCTCACGACACCGCCCGAGGCCCGCTTTTCAGGCCGGGCGCGCAGGGTCGGGAAGGCCCATTGCTCAGAAGACGCGGCTGATTTCGCGTCGTGGGTCATCATTCCGGGTCATGCTTGATGGGCCGGGCGACCGATTTCAAGAAGCACACAGGAAGGAGATTTTCGGCATGAAAGGCAAAACCGAGCAAGATCGCGACATCGGCCAACTGGTCCGGACGGCCACCCAGAGCCACATTGATGTCGACACGTTTTATTCGCCCAGGGACCTGCCGGACCTGGGCTATGAAACGGACCTGGGCGACCCGGGCCAGTATCCTTACACCCGCGGTCTTTACAAGGACATGTACCGGGCCCGACTGTGGCTGAAGTCCTTTATCGTCAGTTACGCCACCGTGGAAGAGACCAACGAGGCCTTCCGGCAGTATTTTGCCTCGGGCATGAACGACCTGCGAATTGGGGGGGATCTGACCGGGCAGGTCGGCCTGGACCCGGACCATCCGTCCGCCTTTACCGCATTGCAATGCGGCGGCCCGTCCGTGTATTCCATGCAGGTCTATGAAAGGATGCTGGAGGGCCTGTCCCTGGAGGAAGGCGTTTATGAACTCGGAGACGCCAATCTGGCCAGCCCGCTGTTTCGTTATGCGGTCCTGGTGGCCATCATGGAAAAGCGGGGGGATGACATCCGGAAGCTTCGGGGCAATGCGGTCAACGATCCCATTCGAGCCAAACTGGTTTTCGGCGCGCCGGATTTCACGACGGAAATCAACAAGCGGGTCTGCCTGGACCAGATCGAGTTTTCCTTGCAAAACACCCCCAACTGGCGGCCCTTCGCGCCCAACGGGGTGGACCTGAACCAGTCCGGCATGGACGTGGTGGCGGAACTGGGTGGGACCCTGGCTTTGGGCGAAGCTATCATGCGGGAGTTGCGGGACGAAAGGGGCATCACCATCGATGATTTCGGGCCGATGGTCTTTTCATTTGACGCCGACTCGGATTTTTTCGAGAACATCGCTAAGTTCCGCCTGGCCCGCAAGATGTGGGCCCGGATCGCCAAGGAGAAATTGGGCGCCCGGACGGAACGGGCCATGAAGCTGAAAATCGGCATCCGCACCTCGGGGTTGTCGCTTCAGGCCCAGAACCCGTTGAACAACGCGGCGCGGGTGGCCTTCCAGATTCTTAGCTGCGTCATGGGCGGGGTGAATTCGCTTGATGCCTCCAGCATCGATGAGGCGCTCGGCCTGCCGTCCTACGAGGCCCGGATGTTCAGCCTGCACACCCAGCATATCATCGCCCACGAAACCAACGTGCCGTTGGTTGGCGACCCGTTGGGCGGCTCGTACTACCTGGAGTGGCTGACCCGGAAGCTTGAAGAGGAAACGGAGCGTTACCTGCATGACATCGAGGAACACGGCGGGATATTCAAATGCCTTGACAGCGGATGGCTGGCCAGCAAGATGTTCGATAATCGCCTGAAAGTGCTCAAGGAGAAACGCGAGGGCAAGCGGCTGATTATCGGGGTCAACGCTTTTCCCTACGAGGACGGCCCGATCAACGAGGCCATCGGCCGATCCACTTATCATGCCCCGCCGGTCGAGGTTCGGGAGCAGACCCTGGCCGAGGTGAAGCGGTTCAAGGAAAGCCGAAATCAACAAGAGCTCAAGCAGCGGATGAAAGTCCTGTATCGGGCCGCCAAGGCCGGCGACAATGTGGTGCGTCCCGTCATCGAAGCGGTCAAAGCGGGAATGACCCTGGGCGAGATGGTCGGGGTCATTCGCCTCGGGTATGGGCTTCCCTACGACAACCTGGAGCAGATCGACATGCCCGGCCTGGTGAGCGAGATGCTCAGGGAGTGTGAATAATCATGTCCGCCGAGAGAAGAATCCGAATACTGATCGCCAAGGTCGGCTCCGACATTCATGAATGGGGACCGTTCATGCTGATGAGCGCATTCAGGGACGCGGGCATGGAGGCTATCTACACGGGCCGCTACCAGTCGCCCGAGGGTGTGGCCGCGGCCGCGGTGGCGGAAGCCGTTGACATCCTGGCCTTGAGCGATCACACGGGCAGCATGCCCATCATCGCCGCCGCCATCCAAAAGGCGCTGAAAGACAAGGGCGCCGATGATATCCGCGTGATCGCCGGCGGCCTGATCTCGCCCCGGGACAAGGAGACGCTGGAAAAGATGGGGGTGCGCGGTAACTATTCGGCGGGGACGCCTGTCGAAGAGGTGGTTGAATTCGTCAAAGACCTGATGAAATAGACGCACACGGCCGAGGCGGCCATTCGCTGGAAGGAAATGGATCAGGAGCCTTTCACTGGGAAGGAAAAGGCACCTGATCCATTTTCCTCATCCAATACCAACTTGGCCGACATCAGCACCACCCGGTCCCGTATCGTTGGGATGCCAAGCGGCCGCTCGCCTCTACCGGGCTTCGGAATCATCACCCCGCGCACTTGTTGGGCTTATAGGTCTTGTACCGCAGGTCCTTTTCGAGACCGGGGCGGGGGCCACCCAAGAAGGGATAATCCGTTTCGGTGAGCATCTAACCATCCTGGACCGGTCCAGGCCAATACCGGAAAAGGGCCGCTCAAAGAATGTCTTGCCCCATTAATCCGATTTTGTTATGGAAAACAGATAAAGGAACCGGCGATTGATGTGGGGCAAGGAGGCTTCGGCGTCTCAATCGGAGCCAAGTCGATGAAATTCGGCGGATTCTATCCTCTTCTTCCTTCATTTTCAGGGCGATTATGGTTATGTACGTCGAAAACGGTCTCATCACACCCCTGGCGGCGGGCAACCTGTTCGTCGGCTGTATGGTTTCGGGCCTGCGGACCGACGAGGTGTGGAGACTGCTCGTACCGTTACTGCCCAAGATCAATGTCTGTCAGGCCGGTAAAAACCGGAGCTAAGGGATTTGAACCCGAATTTTACAGTAAGGAGCGTTTGATGCTTGAAGAACGGATCGACAGCCAGGACAGAATTGTCCATACCGTATGCAACAGCCATTGCGGAGGCACCTGCGATTTCAAGGTGCACGTCAGGGATGGCCGGATTATTCGAATCGAGTCCGTTCCTGACGAGGATGGACGAGCCAGCATGTGTCTGCGAGGCCATGCCTATCGTCAGCGGGTCTATTCACCCGACCGGCTTCTCCATCCTCTGAAAAGGACGGGGGCAAGGGGCTCGGGCGAATTCACCCGGATTTCCTGGGACGAAGCCCTGGAAACCGTTGCCGGTGAAATGAAAAGGATCAAAGCCGCGTTCGGTAATGCTTCCCTGCTTCACTTCTGCTCCATGTGTGATCCGCATCTCCTCCATCACGCGGGAGCTTTTCACAGCCTGCTCTGTCAGTTCGGCGGCTATACCGCTCCGTGGGGCTATATCTCGTGCGAAGGGTATGCGTTTGCCGAAGGCGTGACGTTCGGAAAGTCGAGCAGGTTAAGACAGGCCGGCCACACACCTGACGAATTTCTTGAGGCGCGCCTGATCATCATGTGGGGTTGGAACCCGGTTACCACTGAAATGGGGACGAACATGTCGTTGTTCCTGGCTCGGGCCAAGGAAAGGGGCGCCCGAGTCATTGCCGTCGATCCCAGATACACCGACTCGACGGCCGCCTTTGCCGACCAGTGGGTTCCCATAAGACCGGGCACGGATGCCGCCGTCATGCTGGCCATGGCCTACGTGATCATCCAAGAAAACCTGCATGACCAGGACTTCATCGATAGCTACACGGCCGGATTCGAGAAGTTCAAGGAGTATGTGCTTGGCCTGAAAGATGGGGTGGCCAAGACACCTCAATGGGCCGAGGCCATCAGCGGCGTCCAGGCAACGACGATCACCGACCTGGCCCGAGCGTATGCCACTACAAAGCCGGCCATACTCGGTAACAGCTTCGGACCGGGACGCACCGCTTTCGGCGAGCAGTATCACCGGATGGCTTCCGCCCTGGAAACCATCACAGGTAACCTGAGGCTGGAGCACTACGTACCGAAGACCAGAGGCTTTGGGCTTATCCCTCCGTTTCCGTTCCAGCCCAATCAAGTCGAGGCGGGAGCGCCTCCGCGCTGGAACGCAATCCCTTCCCGGGGTCCCAGCGTGAACTCGAGCGCCCGGGTCAACACGAGTTCTTTTGCGGATGCGATCCTCAAGGGCAAGGCCGGCGGTTATCCAGCCGACTACAAGTTCATGTGGCTGTCCAATACCAACTACCTGAATCAGCTTGGCGACATTAACCAAGCCATAAAGGCTTTCAATAAGCTCGAATTTATTCTGGTAACGGAGCAGTTCATGACGGCAACCGCCCGGTTTGCGGATATCGTACTGCCTGTGTGCACCTTCCTGGAGCGATGGGACGTCATGCCGGCTGTTGAAGTCTTCAGTACAAAACGCCGTGATTTCACGGTCCTGCACAAAGCCATCGAGCCGCTGGGCGAATCCAAATCTCAGTTGGATATCTGCCAGGCCTTGGCCTTGAAGCTGGGCCTGACCGATTATCCGGATCAATCGGATGAGGAACTGGTCAGGCAAATGGTGGCTGACGCTTCTGAAAAGAAGGCATTGGAACCAGATGATGCCTCGAAAAAAGGTCCCGCCGGTTCGAAACAGCCGCAACTCCGCACGCCGTCGGGAAAGGTCGAGCTGTCGTCGGGAATAGCCGAAAAGATGAATCATCCCCAGATACCGGCTGTCCCCGAGTACATTGAGACCTGGGAGAGCCTGAATGATCCCTTGGCCGACAAATACCCGCTGCAACTCATCAGCCCTCATTTCAAGAGGCGCGCCCACAGCCAGTTTGATAATCTGCCGTGGCTTCGCGAGTTGCAAGTCCAGGCGATCAGCATCAACTCCCAAGATGCCGAGGCCAGGGGAATAAAGGCGGAAGATATGGTCCGGGTGTTTAACGATCGGGGGGAAGTCCGAATTCCAGCCAAGGTGACGGAAAGGATCATGCCCGGGGTCGTCGCCCTGCCACAGGGTGCCTGGTACACTCCGGATGAGAATGGAGTCGACCTTGGCGGCAGCGCCAACGTACTAAGCAGAAACATAACATCGCCGGGCGGGGCCTTCCCTTGCCATACGGCCCTGGTTCAGATCGAGAAGGTGTGAATATGCAATTGGGTATATATATCGACCAGAATCGCTGTATGGGCTGTTTCGCCTGTGTCGTGGCCTGCAAGGACTGGCACGACGTACCGGCCGGACCGGCAAGTTGGATCAGGCTGAAAACCATGGAAAAAGGCAAGTTCCCCTATCTGTTCGTCGCCTTCCTGCCCACGACCTGTTTCCACTGCGAGAATCCCGCATGCGTTTCCGTTTGTCCGGCCGAGGCCATTACCAAGCGGGAAGAGGATGGGATTGTCATCGTGGACAGGGAGGCATGCCTGGGCAAAGACGACTGCGGGATGTGCCTCGATGCCTGCCCCTACGATGCGCCGCAATTCGGGGCCGAGGAGGACGCCAGGATGCAGAAGTGCGACTTGTGCATCGATCGATGGGCCGAGGGCAAAAAACCGATATGCGTCAGCAGTTGCCCCGTTCAGGCTTTGGACGCCGGTCCCATCGACGAACTCCGGGCCCAGTACGGCGATGTCAGGGAGACGGTGGGTTTTATATACTCGGAGCCTCTCGTTCCTTCCATTACGTTCAAACCGAAGAAGGACGACAAAAATCTTGGCGGCCAGAAAATTGAAGTCATGCCAAGTGCGAAAAACGGTGGTTAGCCTCTGAGGGGGCAGGCAGTCAAGACGGTCGAGAAAATTGATCAATTCAAGGAGATTAGATATGAGCACATTGGTAATAAATCCCCCCTGATCGACGGCGGCGGCTTTGTAGTTTCGGAAACACATTACTTGATTCGAGGCCTGTTTCTTCATTCTCAATGATGAAGTCGTAATAAGTAATGTGTCCCCGGAACTGCGGAACTATCCGGCCATGCCTGGACGGTGCGAGCTACCAGGTATCGACAAAGGAACGGCGTTTGTGGTGAGGAGGTTTTGCCTTGGGCGCCGTAGCAAGTGCTTTCAAGATGACCTCACGGGTGTCGGCGGGATCGATGACCGCATCAATTTCCAGATACGTGGCCGCCTCGGTGGCCTTGCCCTCTTCATACAACTTCGCCAGCAGTTTATCGAACAGTTCCTGGCGTTCGGCTTGATCCTCGACAGCCTCCAGTTCCTTCTTGTAGCCCAGCCATACCGCGCCCTCGAGACCCATGCCGCCGAACTCTCCGGTGGGCCAGGAAGCAGTATAGAGAGGGAACACAAAGCTGCCGCCGGTCATGCCAAGCGCGCCCAGACCGTAGCCCTTGCGCAGGGCGATGACCACGAGGGGAACGGTCACGCTGGCTCCGGTGACAACCAGGCTGGACATGCGGCGCACGGCTGACTGGGCGTCACTCTCGGGCCCGACCATGAAACCGGGAGTATCCATGAGGGAGAGGATCGGCACTTCGTAGGCATCGCAAAGTTGCAGGAAGCGCGCCCCTTTTTCAGCCGATTCCGCGTCGACGGCCCCGGCCAGGTGCATGCAGTCATTGGCGATCAAACCGATTGGTTTTCCGGCCAGCCGGATAAAGCCGGTCACCATGCCCCGCCCGTAGGCGCGGCGCAATTCGATAAAGGAATCCGTATCCGCCAGGGTCTCGATGACCCGTCGCACCGGGTAGGCCCGCCGCCGATTCTCCGGCACGATATCCCGCAGCACCGTCTGGTCGGGACAGGACCAGTCCTCGAGAGGCCCCTGAAAATAGCCCAGCAGCTTTTTGGCAATCGCCGTCGCGTCCGCCTCATTTTCCGCCACAATATCCACGGTCCCGTTTTTGGCCTGCACGTCTATGGGGCCGATGTCAGTCGGCTTGAACACCCCCAGACCGCCCCCTTCGATCATGGCCGGACCGGCCATCCCGATCCAGGAAGCGCGGGTGGCAATGGTGATGTCCGCACAGCCCCACAGGACGGCGTTGCCGGCAAAGCAGTATCCGTTGTTGATGGCAATACGGGGCGCCAGGCCGCTCAGCTTGCCCCAGGTGTGAAATGACTTGAGATTAAGTCCGGCAATCTGAGTGGTGACGTCCGTATCACCCGGACGCCCCCCTCCGCCTTCCGTGTACATGATCACCGGCAGTTGCCACTCCTCGGCCAGTTCGCATATGCGATCTAGTTTCTTGTGGTGAAAATAACCCTGCGTGCCCGCCAGCACGGAATAATCGTACACAACCACGGCCGCGCGGCTTTTTTCTTCCCCGAACTGATCCCGGTTAATGGTGGCAATCCCGGTAATCACAGCGTCGGCGGCTGTATTGATCTGGAGGTCCTCGAAGTCGCGACGGTTGCGCTGGGCGGCTATGGCCAGTTGCCCGTATTCGGTAAAGGAACCCGGATCAACCAGATCGGCCAGGTTTTCCCGGGCGGTGCGGTAACCCATGGCATGGCGTTTGGCGGCCGCATCCTTGCGCACTTCATCCAGGGTGCGGGCCAGTCTGGCCTTCAAGGCAGCCAGTTCCGGACGGGTGTCATCAGTCATACAATTTCCCTGTTTTCAGTCAAGAATTTTCATTTTTGCGTTGTGGAGTATAGGGGGTTTTGTCCGGTGAGTCAACGGACATCCTCCCTTGAACATGCGGACACGGGCGCATTTCCCTCGCTTGCCGCGGGGAGCTTCAACCCGGTAACCTCTTCTAACCAGTTCCGGCCACCGAAAAAATCTCGCGGCGCCCCGACTCGCTCCACTGCCCGGATTCCGTGTGGGCGTTTGTCCGGCCCCGGAACAAGGCCGCCGCCACCCGTCGAATACCTGTTATGACTACGGTGAGCCGTGTACCTCGGCCATGATTGGATGTATGGGCCATCACACGTACTGATCCAGGGTAAATCAACCGAAAAAACCCGGTTTTTCTCGATATTCCTGAAAAAATAGCCCCCGGAATCAACGAAACCATTACCCCGCCCATTATGGTTCAACCCTTATGGGCATCAACAACAGGCCGGCAAGTGTAATCGAGGCACGGGTCTCCGGGTTGTATCGGCTACGGCCGATGCCGATCAAGCCTGATGGATTGATGGCCAACCCCTTACCCGTAACTGAATTGGGGCCTCATTTGGCCTTCCATTGCGGCTTGCGTTTTTCGGCAAACGCCCGGGTTCCTTCCTGGCTGTCCTCGGTGGTCTGGAGAATTTGAAACAGATGCTGTTCGAGCCGCAAGCCGTCTTCGAGCGGCATGCTCAACCCTTTGATGGCCGCCTGTTTGATGGCCCGAACGGCCAAGGGGCCGGCCTCCAGGATTTTACGGGCCATGGCTTCGGCGGTGGGCATCAATTCCGACAGCGGGACGACCCGGTTCACCAGGCCGATGCGGTAGGCCTCCCGGGCATCGATGCGCTCTCCGGTGAAGAGCATCCACAGGGCGTTGCACAGAGATACGGTCCGGGGGAGCCTCTGGGTGCCCCCGCCGCCGGGCAACAAGCCCAGCTTGACTTCCCCTAGCCCGAACTGGGCGTGATCCGCCGCCACGCGGATGTCGCAGGCGAGGGCCTGTTCCAGGCCGCCGCCGTTGCAGTGTCCGTTGATGGCCGCGATGACCGGCTTCCAGATTTCCAACCCGCGCATCATGTCACTGCGCTGGTTGTGATCGAACGCGTCAGACACGGGCGGCGCTTCATTGAAGTTGAGCTTGATGTCGCTTCCGGCGCAGAAGGCCCGTTCCCCCATTCCGGTTAATATGGCCACCCAGGCGTCATCGTTATCCCGGAAGTCCCGCCACACTTCCGCCAAACGTTCGTACGTGGGCATGTCGCAGGCGTTCAAGGCCTGGGGCCGGTTGATGGTGACGTAAGCGATCTGGTCCTTTATCTCGTAGATGACGGATTCCATGGGTTTTCTCCTTGCGAGTAACCGTCCTTCGGGATGCCCGGAGGTTATTGGTTTGAAAAACAGCTTCCGCTCTTGATCCAGGTTTTAAGCGGACCAGACTTGTCCGCCGAAGCCTTGGCGCAGGCGGATTGCTTCGGCGCCCGAGGCGCCTCGCAAAGACGGTATGTCCACGCACCGTCACCGCGAGGAGCGAAGCGACATCAGTCTCGGCCAGGCCCTCATAAAAAAGCGGTCCGGTACCAGAACGGTGCTCAGCGCCCAAACCGGTGAGGTTGTTTCGCTGATTCCCAAGCTCCAGCTTCCCTCTTTTCCCCTCATGGCCGTGGTTTTCGCCATGGCCGCGCCATACGGAA
>JAHJTB010000340.1 GCA_018830135.1 Pseudomonadota bacterium
CAAGGGAACGAGCGGCCTGACGACCAAGGTGGACCCGGCCCGTCTGGAGTTCACCGACCCGCGCAGGGTCCAGGAGCGGATTCTGCCTTTCCTGGCCGGGATCAACATTCTGATCGATCCCACCGGCCGGGCCGGCCGGCGCAAGGGATACAGCCAGGCCGGGACCGGGGACTTTCGGGACCTGTTTTCGTCCGGGGGTACGGCCTTGTGCGTGAAGGACGACGAGCTGTGCCTGCTGGGGTCGGACCTGGCGACGACGGCGCTCCGGCCGGTGACGCCCGGGGCCCGGATGTCCTATGCGGCGGCCCGGGGCAAGGTCTTCTGGTCGAACGGGTTCGAGAACGGGTACGTCCGGCACGGGATGAACTTTTCCTGGGAGCCCGAGCCTCACGACGAGCGGGACGTGGAAGAGGACACGGTCTTTGCCGCGTCCGTGCCCCTGGGGCATCTGCTGGAATGGTTCAACGGTCGGATGCTGATCGGGCAGGAAGAAGTGGTCTGGCACTCGGAACGTTTTTATCCCGGCCTGTATCCCTTGAGCCGCCGGCAACTGCACCTGACCTCCCGGGTCCGGATGATCCAGCGGGTGTCCGGCGGGGTCTGGATTTCCGACGAGGGCGGAATCCACTGGCTTGGCGGCATGGACCCGGCGGGCTGGGACCAGGACCAGAAGGCGGACTATCCGGCGATCGAGGGCGCGGTGGTCAAGGTGCCGGGCAGCCGGACGGGTTTCGAGGCGTTGTATGAGGCCGGTCTGGTTGTTTTGGTCATGACGACTCGGGGAGTCTGTCTGGCCGGTCCGGACGGTTTCTTCGCCAATCTGACCGAGGAACGAATCGAGCATGACAAATCGCCCTGGCCGTTCCGGGCGCTGGCCGGCGCGGCGGTGGTGATCGGGGACCAGGCGGTGTTTACCTTGGAACCATAGAAGGAGAAGGAAAATGTCGAATAAATACTCCCAGGGACACTTGGAACGTGCGGCCGGCAAGGTCAAGGCTTCAATTGATGCGGCCGACATCGCGTTCGTGGATGGCGGCGCGGGCAATGATTTGATTACGCAAATCTCCGAAGGCCTTGTTGCGGCCGGTTTCGAGGTAGGGGACATGCTGGAAATCCACAACGCCCCTGATTCCGACAATAACGGAATTTACCCTATCCTGGCGGTCGCGGTCGGGCAGATCGACATTCCCACAGGCAGTCTGGCCTCAGAGATGACCGCCGGCTCCTCGATCAAGCTGAAGGCGGCCTATCCGGGCAGTTTCCGGCACATGTATTTCAACTCCCAGCTCGACATTTATACGGGCGATCGGCCCGCGACCCCGAATCATGCCGAAACGGGAACATTGCTGGTGTCCTTCTTCGGGGTCAAGTTCGGCGACGCGGTATGGGATACGACGGCCCTGGAAGCGGCGATCGATCTGTTCGCCGCGACGGTCCTGTCGGCAACGGCTGTGGCCGGCGGTCAGGCGGCCTGGTATCGGCTTCGGGGCGGCGGCGTGACGACCACGGGGGCCTCGACGACCGCGCCCCGGGTCGATGGCAAAGTGGGCGTGGGCACCGGCGATTTGCGGGTGGCTTCGACCACGGTGGCCACGGGCGACCCGGCTTCGGTTTCGAGCCTGAAATATACTTTCAAAATGACGCCCAGTTCCTAAACGCGGCTTGCCCATGCCTCTTTATTTCGGCTTCGAGTTCGTCAACGACGACGCCTGGGAGTGGGAACGCAACCCGGCCTGGGCGGAGTTTTCCGGGTCGGGGTCGGTTCCCGTTCCGGAGGGTCTGGGTTTCGGCGGCGGGTACGGTTCAGCCAGCGCCCCGGTCCCGACGGGCGACGGCTGGTTTTTCACGAGCTGGCATGGTTCGGCCGAGGTCCCGGTCCCGGAAGGCCGGGGTTACGGCGGCGCGATCGGCCGGGGAGCGGTCCCGGTTCCGGAAGGGTCGGGCGAGCTCTATTTCGGTTTGGTCTTCGCCGGCCAGGCCAGGGTCCCGACGCCAGTCGGCCTGGGCCAAGGCGGGGCGATCGGTCGGGGTTCGGTCCCGGTCCCGAGAGGGTCGGGGGCCTTGCTCATGGGCCGTGATTGGCGTGGCCATGGGTATGCGCCGATGCCCACCGGGTCGGGGACCTTGCTCAAGGGGGTCGATTATACCGGCCAAGGGGCCACGCCGTTTCCCGTGGGCTTGGGCGGGCTGCTGATCGGGCGGCGCTGGTTCGGATCGGGGAGCGCACCCATCCCGGAGGGTCTCGGGGTGGTCCTGATCGGCCGGAATTTTGCCGGGGCCGCGGATGTGCCTGTTCCGGAAGGCGGCGGCTGGATCGGGATCGACATGCAGGGACAAGGCGCGGGTGAGGCCCCCGGCCCGATCGGATCGGGGACCATGGTCCTGGGCGACCGATACGCCTCGATGATCCTGCAACACGTCAGGTAGGTGGTTCATGGGTCGAGTTTTTGCCAGGACGGGCTTTACGGGCGGCGGAACGGACGACCTGGACGGCGTGTCCAGGGATGTGCTGGCCAGCGGCGACCTGGGCATGGTCAAGAACGGCGGCAACATCTCTTTCTACAACTACAACACCGCCAGCGGCCAGGCCGAGAACGCGCCCTTTGTGATCGTGCCGGACGACGCCACGGGCAACGAGGCCTTCGAGTTGATCGGCGTGTCCGGGTACCAGGAAGAGACGGTCTTCCTGCCCATCGACGAGGCCCTGGACGGGACGGTCCAGGCCCCGGCGGCGGCCGAGACGATCACCAGCGGCAACGGCAAGGTCCGGGTGCGGAAGTTCGATTCGGCCACGGACGAGGACGTGATCCATGCCTGGCGGGTTCCGAAGGACATCGTGGCCGCCTTGGGGATCAAGTTCGAGGTCGAGTTTTTCATCACCGAGGGGACGGCCCCGAGTTCGGAGGGCGCGGCCTTCTTCCTTCAGGGCTATTCCATCGGGTCGGGCGACGGCCTGGGCGGGACGCACGGAACGGCGGTCAAATCCAGCAAGACCGGCATGTCGGATGCTCAGTACGACCGGGTGGTGACGACGCAGAGCGCCAAGGTGACGGTTACGGACCTGGCCGGAGGCGAACTGGCCATGCTGCACCTGTACCGGGACGTGTCGGACGCGGACGACACCTACGGGCAGGACCTGGGGGTGAGCGGCGTTCGGCTGACCTACACCCGGCTGGTGGGCAATGGCTGAGAACCGGTTCTGCCTGGCCTTGACCTTGGCCAACCGGGCCGCCGCGCAGTGGACGGAGTTTAATTTCAACAGCTTCGCCCGGGTCGGGGATCAGTGGGTCGGGGCCAACGAGAACGGGCTGTTCGTGCTGGGCGGCCCGGACGACGCGGGCGAGCCCATCGCGGCCTGGTTCGAGATATTTGTGGACTTCCTGCAAACCATCCGGGCCAAAAGGATGTATTTCGGGCTCGAATCCAGCGGCGCCTTGACGTTGATTCTGACCTTTGACGATCGGACGGCCCACGCCAGGACCTTCACACTGACCCCGGATCAGCCTGGAAATCGCCAGAACGGGACTCGAATACCCATCGACCGGGGCGACGCGGGCCGGTACCTGCGGCAGCGGATCGCCAACATCGAGGGCGCGGACTTCTCTCTGGACGCCATCGATATATTCCTTTCGCCCGTGGGCCGGCAAAAGGCCCGATGATCCCGGCGCGGGTCATCCTGAGCGGCGACGAGCATCAGGCGGGTCTGCTGCGACGGTTCGGCCTGGTCCAGCTCGACATTCTGCGCCAGGCCATGCGCTTCCAGGGCCTGTTCCAGGGCCAACGGACCTTGATCGACGATTCCGGGAGGATTGTGCATTGCCGTGTGACCGGGGCCTTGAGCACGATCGAGATATACGTGCCGCCGGAGTCGGAAGCGGTTCCGGTCGAGGCCCCGGCAGATGTCTTCCGGCTGATCTGCTGGTGCTGCTGTTGCTTCGCCGAGGGGGAGGTGTTGAAGAAGTGGGGCGACTACGGGCACGAGGGGTTCTACGAAGAGATCGAGGGCGAGAATCCCTATCCGGAGATCGTCACGGCCACGGATTTGGCGATCTGGCTGTATGTGGGCATCCGGTATCAGGTGGAGGTCTGCCAGCGGCAATGGGACCCGGAGCTGGACGATTTCGCGCACGTCAGGAAACGGTATGTCTGCCTGGCGTCGGACTGGAGCGAGTACGAGACGGGAGACAAGGTGCTGGTGTTCATCCGGGCGACGTGGGGCCAGGCCCCGGAGGATCAGGGGCTTCTGGCGGCGGCGGGGTCGGCCATGGCCGAGAGTCTGTGCTTGCAGGGGCGTTGCGACGGTTGCGGGTTCGGGGCCTGCGAGGGCAACTATCCGCCGTTCCGGCAGCAGAATGACGACTGGAGCCGGCCGGACGGGGTGTTTCTGATCGTGCCGATGCAGGTGCAGCATGTCACCGATTAGGGAATACAAGCCGATCAACATGGACCAGGTGGACGCGGAGGCGGCCTGCGCCCTGGCGGGTACGATCGTGGAGATCAACGAGCCGGACCGGTCGGCCCGGGTGCGCTTGCGGAACGGGGACGAGATCGAGCACGTCCATTTTCACTACACCTGTGAATGTACGGACGTGAAGGAAGGCGACCCGAAGGACGGCTGGGCGGCGTTTCAGGGCGAGACCCGGATCATCGACGAGGACGGGTCCGAGCTGGTGACCGAGCATGGCGACGAGGTCATCATGCTGTGGAGTCCGTCGGACCGGAGTCCGGGGGCGGACAATCTGACGATTATCGGTTTTCGGGACGGGGCCCCGAGGACCTGTTTCAACTGCGCGACGGAGAAGGAAGCGGACGGGTGGCCTCACGCCAAGAACGGGACGACGAAGACGGTCGAGATCGTGGGCGGCTGCGGGCCTTACCGCTGGGACAAATACGTCAGTCCGGGCCAGGCGGGGTCGGTGATTCACCCGAACGGGGTCCGGATCGCCAACGAGGTGACGGACGAGGGCGAGCGGACGAACGAGGTCGAGGTCGAGGCCTTCGGCCTGGCGGCCTGGCCGAGGGGCTTTTCGATCATCGCCACGGACCGGTATCTGCGGGAGACGAGCTGCTGGATATTCGTGGACTGCCCGGAGATCGGGGCGGACAGCATCGTGGCCCCGGACGAGATCGAATACTTTGCCAACGACGTGGACATCCGGAGCCGGCGCGGCTGGCAATACCTGTGGGAGATCGTTTCGGGGGCGGCGGGGCTGCTGGGCAAGCAGGACTACACGATTCACATGGGGGCCAGCATCTGGCTCCAGGGCGCTCCGGTCGAGGTGATATGCGGCGAAGGGTACGACGGGGACAGTTTCACGGTGGCGATCAAGTGCCGGGAGGTGCATCCGGACGGCGAAGAGGAGTGGGTGACGATCGCCACGAAGACGATCACCTACCCCGGCCGCCCGGACCCGGAGGCGTCGATCGAGTATGAGACGGCGACGCCGGCCTGTGGTTCGAGCCAGGTGCTTTCGGCCAGCGGCGAGGGGAGCGGATATTTTTGGGGGATTGACGGCGGCGCCGGCGGGGCGGAACTGTCCGGCATGACCGGGAAGTCGGTGACGTTGAGCGCGCCGTCGTCGAACGCCAACTGCGAGGAAAACTGCACGGTGCAGATGGGCTGGTGCCTGGGCACGGACCGGGCGGAGATCATCGACGCGGTGGCCTTTGATTTCGACTGTTCGACGCCCGGGGTGAGCATCGTCTATTCGACGCTGACCCAGGCCTGCAGCACGGGCGGCGGATCGAGCACCCAGACGCTGAGTTCGAGCGACGGCCAGTCGTATGGCTGGCGGATCGCGTCGGGCGGCGGGACGCTGTCGGCGGCGACGGGGAGTTCGGTGACGTTGGCCGCGCCGTCGTCGAACGCCAACTGCACGGAAAACTGCACGGTGGAGATGGTCCGGTGTCCGGGGACCGAATGGGAGACGGTGCTGGATTCGGTCAATATCGCCTTCAACTGCTATACGGACCCGGACGCGGCGTTTATCACCTGCTCGGGGGAGCCTGTCTTCAATTGCTATTTGGCCCCGTGGGTGTGCAATTTCCAATACACATACGACTGGTATCGATGCGATGGCAGTCCGGCGGGCACTACCTATTACGCGTGCAAGCTGAACCTGGCCGGAGATGGCTGCTGGGGGGCGGACGCGGCGGATTATTGGGGCGGTTCGGCCGTGCATCTGGTCGCGTGCAATGGCGGCGTGGGGAGCTGCGCCAATACGTCCGGATGCGATCCCACATATTACAACCGGTCGGAGTGCAGCGGGGCCTGTTTCCCGTGGGATCAGAGACAACCGGCCATGATCGCGGCCGGGTGCTGTCCCGGGCCGTTGTGGTGATGAGATGAAGGATTGGAACCAGACATCGGCCAGCAGGCGGGAACATTCGGCCTGGAACGGCGTGATCGAACATTCGTATCGGCTGAGGCACCCGGAATACGAGGGCCGGCCGATCAACATCACGGAGGCCCAGGACGAGGCTTGCCGTCTGCTGGGGCTTCCGGAGGGTTTTTTCCGGGTGCGGAACAACCTGCCGACGGCGGAGGTCCTGGAGTCGGAGCTTTCGGGCGTGCTGGCCTGCAAGGTGTGCGGGGAGCCGATGGACTTCGAGGTGCCGCCGTCCTGTCCGGCGGTGAACCCGAAGGGCTTTTCGGGGCTGTTCGCGTGCCGGGATGAGCTGTGCCCGGAGCATTTCTACACGATCCAGGGCCTGGTGGACGTTCGCAACCTGGTCCGGTCCGGGCAGGCCGCCCGGATCATCCGGGTCAATCCGGCGAAAGCGGAAGAAAGGTAGGGGGAAATGCCAGCGACGATCGAGAACTTGCAGGTCCCGGACGTCGATACCAGTCAGTGGCCGCTTCAAATCTACAACGACTACGCGGCATCGGTGGTGGCCCAGCGGTTCGCCTCGACTCAGCAATACGCCGAGGATTCGCTCCGGGACGCCCGGAACTTCCTGGAAGAGCTTCAGGAGGCGGTAAAGGGGTTCGACGCCCCGGATACGGACATCGACTATTCGTTCGTGCCGTCTTCGGTGCTGGACGCCCTGGCGATATTGACCGGCTACCGGCCGTCGGCCCCGTCGAGCCTGGCCATTGCGCCGATCACGGACCCGAACGAGCCGGACCTGTCGGACGTGGACGAGGTGTCGGTGGGCGAGATACCGGATTTCGGGGTCGAGGCCTACATGCCGGTCTATCCGGACGCCCCGGATTCGCCCATGCCGGCGGACCCGGGCGACGCGCCGTCGATCGTGACGCCGGAACGGATCGCGCCTCCGGATTTGACCTGGCCGGCCCCGCCGACGCTGGAGGACCTGACGATTCCCGGCGCGGTGGAACTGCTGAGTCAGCCGTCGTTCGCGGGGGTCAAGCCGACCATATCGATCACGCCTCCGGACCCGATGTTCGTCTACAACGAGCCGGTGTCGGACCGGGACCTGGCCGAGGCGGTCAAGGCCAAGCTGCTGGCTGATCTCGCGGCCGGCGGGACGGGTTTGGGCGAGGACGCGGAAGCGGCCTTGTGGGAACGGGCCAAGGAACGGGAGCGCCTCGAGTACGTGGCCGAGCGGGCGAGGATCGTGGAGCAGAACGCGGGGTTCGACCTGCCCCCGGGGGCCATGGTGGCCCGGCTGGACGAATTGTCGTCGAGGCGGCAACGGAGCCTGGCCCAGAGCAATTACGAGATCACGATCGAGCAGGCGCGGCTGGCCCAGGCGCATTTGCACTTTGCGATCGAGCAGGCCAACGGGCTGCAACGGATCATCAACGAAAATTCCAACGCGGTGGCACAGCGGACGTTCGAGTCGGCGCGCTACACGGTGGAGTCGGCGATCCAGGTCTACGACGCCCGGGTCCGGGCCTTCAATGCCAAGCTGGATGTCTACAAGGCCGAGGCCACGGTCTATTCGGAGATGATCCGGGCCATGACGCTCTACCTGGAGCAGTACAAGGCGCGGCTGGAAGGGGTCCGGCTGGCGTCCGACATCCAGAACCAGAAGGTGGCGCTTTACAACGCCCGGCTGGAGGCGGTCAAGACGCTGGTGGGGGTGTATTCGGAGCGGGTCCGCGCCCAGGCCACGGAGATGGAAGGCGAGAAGGTCAAGCTCCAGGCCTTTGCCACGGCGGTCGAGGTCTTCTCGAAGAAGGTGGAGGCCCGGACGGCGGAGTTCAACCTGTGGCAGGCCCGGGTGGCCGGCGAGGGCGAGAAGGTCAAGGTCTACGGCCAGCAGGTGGAGGCGTTTGGCAAGCGGCTGGAAGCGATCAAGACGGACGCGGAAATCCAGAAGATCACGATCGACGGCCAGGTCCAGAAAAACCGGGACGAGATCGAGGTTTACAAGGCCCGGATCGAAAAGCACCGGTCAGACGTCCAGCGGGCGATCGAGCAGGTAAAGGCTTACATCCAGGCCTACGGGGTGGATGTGGAGGCTTACCGGACGGACGCGGAGGCCTTGAAGGGCCAGCAGGGGGCGGAGATCGAGCTGGTCAAGGCGCGGATGCAGCAGGCCAAGAACCAGTCAGACCTGGCCGTGCAGGAGGCGAATCTGAGGCTGCAATCCGCGTTTCATCAATACGGCGTCGTGATCGAGTCGATCAAGGCCTTGATCGCGTCCAGCACGCAGATTGCGGCCTCGGCCATGAGCGCGGTGAGCGTGCAGGCCAGCATGGGACTCAGTTCGAGCCTGGGGACCACTTGCAGTTACACGCGGGGCGAGAGCGTGGGGTACGAGGCAAAGTTGGGCAAGACGCGAATGGAAACAATAACCGATAGCACCCCGGAATAGGGGGTCAGGCATGCCGACGACGACAATTTATCGAACGCCAACCGCCGGTTCATCCGGTCGGGGGAGCGTGGGATCGGCGAGTAGTGGCGGGGACGAGTTCAGGACCTGGTTCGAGGGCCGGGTGGCGGCCAAGCGGG
>JAHJTB010000341.1 GCA_018830135.1 Pseudomonadota bacterium
CAGGCCGATTACCGTGAGGCCATGGACGCCGGAGGCCTGGACCTGCCCATGGTCTATCGGGACCTGTTCGGCGAGGAGCGTTTCAACGATCTGTTCGTGTTGACCTCGACGTCCGGCACCACCGGCATCCCTACGCCGTACCCGCTCTTCAAGAAAGGCCTTGACCGCGTGGCCGATATCTTCGGGCGCATCGGCTGGCGGGTGGGCATGCGTCCCGGTGACCGGATGGCCCTCTGCTTCGGCCTGAGCATGCACGCGGCCGGCACGCCGCAGATGTTCTGGTTCCGGACACTGCCGGGTCTGACGATCATTCCCATGGGGGCCGAGGCCGGCACCGAAAGGCTGCTCACGTTTTTCAAGGTTTTCAAGCCCACCATCTTTACCGGCACCCCGTCCCTGGCCCTGCACCTGATCGAACGGGCGCCAGAGGTTCTGGGGGAACCGGTGGGCGCCTTGAGTTTCAAGACGCTCTTCTGCGGGGCCGAGCCTGGCGCGGGCATCCCGGAAGTGCGTAGTCGCCTTGAAACGGAATACGGGGCCAGGCTCTTCGACGTGGGGGCCGGGTACGGCTGCTCTTGCGACCATCCCGTCTACCAGGGCATGCACTGGGTGGCCGACGACTTCTGCCTCTACGAACTGGTCGACCCGGAGACCCATGAGCCGGTGCCCATGGAAAACGGCGCCACGGGTCTGGCCGTCTTCACGCCGCTGGAACCCGAACACGGTCATTTCTTCTGGAGCCTGCGCTACACCCTCAACGACATCCACCAGGTCTTCACCGATCCCTGCCCCTGCGGCAAGAGCGGGTTCCGGTATAAAGTCGTGGGTCGGGCCGACGATATGCTCAAGGTCAAGGGCGTGCCTGTATACCCGGCCGGTTTGCAGGGCGTGATCCACTCCTTCATTCCCAGGGTCACCGGCGCCTTCCGCATCCTCCTGGACGAACCGCCGCCGCGGGTGGTGCCTCCGCTCAAATTGAAAATCGAACACGGTGAAGGCCTGACCGAAGCCGGCCTGCCGGCCCTGGAAGCCGAGATACTGGCCCAGATGAAGAGCCTGCTCAAAGTGTCGCCGTCCATTGAGTGGCTGAAACCGGATACTTTGGAACGGGCCACCAGGAAGACCCAGCTGATTGAGAAGCTGTACGAGAAATAGGCGGGTTTAAACAAGGCCATATCCTATGGAAACAGAACCGAAAAAGATAGCGGAAGGGCTGTTCCGTCTTCCCGAAAACGACGATCCGGGGGGGCTCATCGGGAGCCGTTGCGGCGCCTGCAATGCGGTGTCGTTTCCCCGGCGGAGTCTCTGCCCGTGTTGTCTGGAACGGGAAAACGTGGCCGAAACGCGGCTTGGCCGGGAAGGGACGCTTTACTCCTTCTCGATCAACCAAATGGCCCCGGCGGGCTTTACCGCTCCGTACGTGACCGGCAAGGTGGACCTGCCCGAAAAGGTGCGGATATTCGCCGTCATTACCGGCGTGGAGCCGGATGAATCGGCCCTGAGCATCGGCCAGGCCATGGAACTGGTCTTCGGCCCGGTGGCGATGGATGAATCGGGCGAACCGCTCTGGGGCTACATGTTTCGACCCGCGGCCGGGGCGCCGGGAAGGGGGCGGTAAGGCATGGGACGTCTGGCGAGGGAAGCCTGCATCATCGGCACGAGCATGACGCACTTTGGAAAGTTCCCGGATAAACGTCTTCGCGATCTGGCCCGGGAAGCGGCCTGGGCGGCCATGGACGACGCCGGGGTCCATCCCAAGCAGGTCCAGGCCGTGTACTGCGGCAACGCGGTCGAGGGCCTGTTGTCGGGCCAGGAGGACGTCCGGGGCCAGGTGGCCATGCGGGACGCGGGGCTGGCCGGAAAGCCGATCGTCAACACCGCCAACGCCTGCGCTTCATCGTCCACCGCGCTGAGGGAAGCCTGGCTGGCGGTGGCCTCGGGCCTGTACGACGTCGTGCTGGCCGTGGGCTTCGAGAAGCTCTTCGTGGGCGACACCGGCCTGACCACCCGGGCCCTGGCGAGCTGCACCGACGTGGCCGTGGAAGGCAATCTGGGCGTCTTCTTCCCCGGCATGTACGCCATGGACGCCAAGCGGTACATGCACGAAACGGGTTGCACCCGGGAGCAGTTCGCCAAGGTCTGCGTCAAGAACCATAAGAACGGCGCCCTCAACCCAAAGGCCCAGGTCCGCCGGGAGGTCACGGTGGAAGAGGTCCTGGCCTCGAAGACCGTGGCCGACCCGATCACGCTCTACATGTGTTCGCCCATCGGCGACGGCGGGGCGGCGGCGGTGGTCTGCGCCGACCGCGTGGCCCGGCGTTTCAGAATCGATCCGATCCATATCGCGGCCATCGGCATGGCCTCGGGCGGATACCAGGACATGGCCATCGACGAGGTCAAGCCCACGGCCACCCAAATGGCCGCCGCCGAGGCGTTCGATATCTCGGGTATCGGACCGGAAGACGTCGACCTGGTTGAACTGCACGGCGCCTTTTCTCCTGCCGAGTTCATGTACTTCGAGCAGCTTGGCTTCTGCGGCCCGGGGGAGGCGCCCCGGTATCTGGAGGACGGCGAGACCGAGATCACGGGACGTATACCGGTCAACACCAGCGGCGGCCTGGAATCGAAAGGCCACCCCGTCGGCGCCACCGGCCTGGCCATGGTCCACGAGGTGACCGGCCAGCTCTGGGGACGGTGCGGCGAAAGGCAGGTTCTCGATCCCAAAGTGGGACTGGTACACAACGGCGGCGGGCTCATCGGCGGCGACGCCGCGGTCATGTGCGTTCATATATTCAGGAAATAATCGGTTTCGCCCCACGGGGCGACGCGCTTTATCGGCATCAATAACCAGCAAGGGAGGATGGTATGGAAAAGTTCGATCAGCAACGGGGTGAGGAATACGTAAAGGACTGGCCCCGGTTTTCGGCCCAGGACCTTCGACGGCGCGAGGCCACCATCCAGGCGGCCAGGCTCTGCATGAACGCGGCCCTGACCGCGCCGATGGCCGGCGGCGTGCCCCAAATCGAGGCGCACCTGGTCTACGGCCAGGAAGAGCTGGAAAAAGTGGCCCGCCGGATGGAGAGCCTGGCCTACCTCAATGACAAATGGACCAAGCGGTTCCTCAGCGAGGCGGTCATGGTGCGGGAATCGGATGTGATTCTGTTCCTGGGGAACTATCGGGCCATTGAGACGCCCTTGGACGCCAACTGCGGAATGTGCGGCGGGCCCCAGGGCTGTGCGTTTATGTACACCAGGCGGAAGACCAAAATGGGCCTGATCGACATCACCGACCGGCGCTCCGAAACCATTCTCGATGGACCGATGTGCGCCGTCCGGGTGGACGATTTCGGGTACGCCTGGGCCTCGGCCGTCTGGATGGCCCAGACCCTGCTTGTGGACGCCCGGCCCTTCATGAGCGTGGGACTGGCCGGCCAGAAGCTGGGCTATTGCCCCGATTCGCCGATCATGGTGGGCATTCCCATGGCCACCCTGTCCAAGAGTCCCTATCAGGACATCAACCTCGACTACCACCTGATCAATATGGACAAGATGATCGACAACACCCGCAAAAACTTCGTGGTCAACCGGCAGACGGCGTCGGGTATCAACTTCGACTACCGGACCCAGGACCCCAGGTCGGGAGAGGAGGCGTAACATGGCGAGAATCAAAGGAGGCGACGCGGCCCGGGAAGCGGTGCATCAGGCGGCCGGCCTCGCGGCCGTCGCGGCTTATCGGGCCCCGCAGCTTACGGGGCGGCTCGATATCCAGATCGAGATCATCACCGGAGAGGACCAGGACCCTATCATCGAGTTCGCGGGCGCCCTGGCCCCCATCTCCCCGGTCATGGCCTTCGACTACCAGACGATGAAGTATTTCCGGGAAAAAAACGCGCCCTTGGTCTGCGTCCTGATCGGGGCCAGGCTGGACCGTTCCGAACTGAACTGGGACTGCGGCGGCTGCGGTTTTCCCACTTGCGCCGAATTCAATCAATACGCCAAGGACAACGGCGGGCCGGGCACGCTCTTCGGCGGCCCCTCCTGCCTCTGGAAGGTTCAGGACTTTGCCGCGGCCTGCGACTTTGCCTGCGCGGCGGCCAGCCAGTACCGGGTGGACGCCCGGCCCATGGGAACCATCGGCGCCGCCTGCGGGGGGGTGGGGTACCAACCCGAATGCACCTCCCGTATCGCCGTGCTGCTCGGCCCGCCGGGAGACTTCATCTTCTTCAGCCGGCGCCAGAACCGGGACGCCTTCCCCATCGAGCAGCATATCCAGTCCCTGCTTCGCACCTCGCCCACCCACTGGCAGGCCTTCCCGGGCAGTACCAAGCCCTGCCTCAAGGCCAAGGACGACTGGTGGAATGAAATGGAATACGTCAAGTGGGAGCCGATGTCCGATGCGGAAATGGGCTTTGTCAACGAGACCATGGGTAAGGTCCAGCAAGTGGCCATGAAGCACGTGCCGAACATAACGGCTTGGTACAAAGAGGAATAGTTCACAGGTCCATGAGCCGGTATTAGCCGTCGGCCCGGACTATCACCGCGTTCCGCTTTTCGGTGGGTCCAGGTTATCGTTTGGCCTTCTTGACAGGCGCCGGCTTCAGGCCGCCGTCCGGCCGCAGGGCGTTGGACCGGGGAAAGTCCTGTCGGCCCAGGTCGTACATGAGTTTGACGGCCGAGTCCATGGTGTCCGAGTGGGGATGGCGGCCGAAATCCTGCAAAAAGGATACGACGCGGCCGCCGGTCAGCCGGCCCCGGGCGTCCAGTTCGGCCAGCAGCAGGGGGGCGTACCCGGTGACGCCCTTGACGTTGATGCCCTTGCCCGTGCAGAAGTTGCCCAGGGAGTAGGCGATCAGACGCCCGCGGTACACTTCCGCGGCCCGGGGCACGTGCGGCCCGTGTCCCAGGACCAGGTCGGCTCCGGCTTCGATCATGGCCCGGGAGAAGCGGACCACCTCGCCGCGTTTTTCACCATGATAGTATTCCATGGCCCGGGGTGTGCGGACGGCCTCGCTGCCCTCCATGCCGCCGTGAAAGGAGACGATGACGATCTCGTTCTGCCGGGCTAGGTCGCCGACCATGCGTTTGGCTTCGGGAATGTCGAGCATCCAGTGGGAGTGGGACGAGGTGTGAAAGGCGATCATGGCCACGCGCAGGCCGCGCACGGTCAGCCGGGCCGCGGTATCGGGCGGGCCGGACCAGGCGATGCCGGCCCGGGTCAGGGTGTCGATGGTGTCCTGCTTGCCGATCGGCCCGTAGTCGTTGATGTGGTTGTTGGCGATGGAAACCATGTTGACCCCGGCCTCGGCCAGGAAGCGGGCGTAAGAGGGCGGGGTGCGGAAAATATAGGCGTATCCGTCCTTGAAGACCTTGGTCGGTTCGCCCCGGTCGGTCAGCGTGCCTTCGTAATTGCAGAAGACCACGTCCCGGTCGGCCAGAAGGGGCCTGACCGCGGCGAATGAGCCGGCGCCGCCGTCTTCGGGCAGCATGTTTTCCGTGCCCAGCATCACGTCGCCCATGGCCGCCACCCGGATGACTTCGCCGGCAGCCGCCGGCCAGGCCGCCGACAGGATCAGGATCGCGGCCAGCGCCGCCGGCCAGAAAGACCGATTATTTTTCACGGGTCGGATGAATCGGTTCATGACCGCGGCCGCGCCTCAGGCCTCGCCCTTGAGCTGGCGCTCGCGTTCGTACCGCTTTTCGCTCTTGCGGCACAGCTCCCAGATCACGCACTGGGACCGGAACTTGCAATAGGTGCACGGGTCCGTGCAGGCCTCGCAGTCGTCCAGACAGGCCTCGCAGTACCCGATTTCCATCTTCTGACACCGGACCGCCGCCTGGCGGTCCGGATGGTTCTTGCAGAATTCGCCCACGTCTCGTTCTCCTCCGCCGGGGACCGGCCCCGGATTTGCCCCTTAGTATGTACGCTAAGGCGGACTTGGGCAAGCCTTTCTACTCGGTCCGGGAAAAGACCTCGGACGTCTCGAAGTCCGGCAGGTAGGTCTCGGAAGCATCCAGTTCCTGGACGAAAACGTTCTCCAGTCCCAGGTCCAGGGCCGCGTCGAGAGCGGCGTCGTACTCGGCCTCGGTCAGGCCGCGGGACAGTTCGGGGAATTCCGCCGCCCGGTGGCAGGGCCGGTACTGGGCCATGAGGCTCAGCCAGACCCCGGTCCCGAACCGCCCGGCCAGGTCGGCCAGGACCCGGTCCGTGCCGGCCAGTCCGCCGGGCAGGACCAGGTGGCGGATCAGAAGCCCCCGCACGGCCAGGCCCCGGTCGTCGGTCTCCAGGTGCCCCGCCTGGCGGTGCATGATCTCCAGGGCCCGGCGATTGACGGCCGGATAGTTTTCCGCCCCGGAATAACGGTCCGCGGCTTCCTCGTCCGCGTACTTGGCGTCCGGCAGGTACACGTCGATCAGGCCGTCCAGGAGCTTCAAGGCGGCCGGGGAATCGAACCCGCCGGTGTTGTAGACCAGGGGCAGGTTCAGGCCGCGTTCCCGGGCCCGGGCCAGGGCGGCCAGAATCTGGGGGACCCAGGGGGTGGGGGAGACCAGGTTGATGTTGTGGGCGCCCCGGTCCTGCAGGTCGAGCATGATCTCGGCCAGTTCCGAGTCATCGACCGGCCGGCCCCGGCCTTGTTGGGAAATCTGGTGATTCTGGCAGAAGACGCAGGTCAGGGGGCATCCGGAAAAAAACACGGTCCCCGAGCCCCGCCGGCCCGATATGGGCGGTTCCTCGCCGAAATGGAGCAGGTGGGCCGCCAGCCGGACCCGGTCGCCGGCGCCGCAAGGCCCGGTCTGCCCCGCGCTCCGGTCCGCGCCGCAGGCGTGGCCGCAGAGCCCGCATCGTTCGAGCATGCGGCGGGCGGAATCGGCCCGCCGATGCAAATTCGTCAGGTCGCCGGCGTTCATGACCGACAGGCTATAGCACAACGCCGGGCCGGTGGAAAGGGGATGCCCCCCGGATTCAAGGGCCGGGCCGGATCACTCGCGCTCCAGCCCGAAGACGACCGTGTTGGCCGCGTCCGGACACTGGAGTTCGTCAATCATGTTGATCCAGTCGTCATCCGGCGTCTGTCTGGCGTACGCGGTCAGGTAGGGCAGCAGGGCCGAAACCGCGTGCATGCAGGCCCCCTTGGGCTGGACCGGCTCGAGGACGGCCCCTTCCTTGAAGTGGAAATAGTCGCCGACCTTGTACCCGGCCGCGCAGTCCCCCTTGACCGACTTGACCGTACACTTGACGTTGAACATGCCTGCCTCCTGTCCGTGCCAGGTTGAATTCGCGACCGGCCCGGGCCGGCCGAAAACGTTATGTGAAAACGGAATGCTCCCAGTGAAACAAGGTTTGGGTTCCAGGTCAAGGAATTATTGCCCCCATTGCCGGGTTCCCGAACTCCGGCTTGCGGCCTGGTACTGGAAACTCCGTATTCCCCTTTTCGCGTTACGGGGTCGCTTCTCGACTCGGTCGTTTCGGATGCAATACGGTGTTGAGGCAGGGCCTCAAGGCGAAATGGCGTCCCGCATATCTTCCTCCCTCCGGGGCAGAGGCCCCAGGCCGGCCGCCGTCCACAAGACATCGAGTTCGGCCTGAACGTCCGGCGGGGCCGAGCGGTAAAGTATAAGAAAATTACGAGTATTCCTTGCGACGCCTTCCGGGTCCCGGGTCCTGGTGAAGGCCTGGATGCATTTGACCAGCCATTGGCCGGACTCAATGAAATGCTCCCGGAGAGCAGCTAGGCGACCGAGCTGTCCGTAGGTTTGTGCCGCGCCGTGCTCGTTGCCCAGTTTTTCCTCGATGTCCAATGATTTTTTGTACCAGGCCTCGGCGTTGTCGAAGTCGCGGCGTTCCTCGGCGACGTAGCCTAGTTGGTGGTAGGTCGACGCGGCATGGTGTTCAATGCCCAGTTTTTCGAATACGACGACCGCCTTTTTATACCAGTCCTCGGCGTTGTCGAAGTCGCGGCGTTCCTGGGCGACCCGGCCCAGTTGGTGGTAGGTTATGGCCGCGCCGTGCTCGTTGCCTTGTTTTTCCTCGATGTCCAGCGATTTTTTGTACCAGGCCTCGGCGGCCCCGAAGTCGCGGCGTTCTTCGGCGATGATGCCCAGTTGGTGGTAGGTTGTGGCCGCGCCGTGCTCGTTGCCCAGTTTTTCCTCGATGTCCAATGCTTTTTTGTACCAGGCCTCGGCGTTGTCGAAGTCCCGGCGTTCCTGGGCGACGTAGCCTAGTTGGTGGTAGGTTATGGCCGCGCCGTGTTCGTTGCCCAGTTTTTCCTTGATGGCCAGTGATTTTTTGTACCAGACCTCGGCGTTGTCGAAGTCGCGGCGTTCCTGGGCGACCCGGCCCAGGTGGTGGTAGGTCGATGCCGCGTGATGTTCAATGCCCAGTTTTTCGAATACGACGACCGCCTTTTCGTACCAGGCCTCGGCGTTGTCGAAGTCCCGGCGTTCCTCGGCGACCTGGCCCAGTTGGTGAAAGGCGGCGGCTTCTCCTTCTTTCTTCCCGGCTTTCCTAGAGGCTTGAGCCAGACGTTGATACAGGGATTCAGCCTCCGCATGGCGGAATTCGTTCTGGGCAAAGGCGGCCAGGGCCTGGAGCAGGGCGCGGAAATCCACATCCATGCCCAGGCTTTCGGCCTGGTCCAGGGCGGCGCGAAATCCGGCCCCATGGACCTGAAAGACGAAACGCTGCTCGTGGAGTTCTTTGGGAGCGAAATGGTCGGCCACCGTGCCCATGACGTGGACAAAGGCCCGGGTCCAGGCGGTCCGGTCGGTTTCCGAGGCCCGGGGCAGGACCTCGGCCCGCAGGTACCCGGTCAGGGCCGGGTGGATTTCGTGGATCGATCCCCGGATGCCGAACAGCAGGCCCCGCCCGGCCAGGGTCAGGGCGAACCGGTCCAGGCGCTCCCGGGTCCAGGCCTCGTCCACCTGTTCGGCCATTCCAGCAAGGAAATCAATAGCAATGAATCGTTCGTGCAGGGCCAGGGGGACCAGGAGGGGCCGCAGGTCCAAAGGCAGGGCCTCTTCGGCCAGACGCAGGCAGGCCAGAAGGTGGGCCCGGGCCTCGTCCCCTTCCAAATCCGAAGCCGACAGGCTGGAGCGGAGCGATTCCGCCACCTGTCCGGGAGACCTGGTCTCGAGGGTCGGCAGAATCACGCGCATGGCCAGCGGATGCCCGCCCAGATAGTCCATGAGTCGGATCAGGTCCGGGTCGTCCCGTTTGACCTCAAGACCCAGGCTTAGGGCGACCCGGTCCAGAAAGGCCCAGCGCTCTTCGCCGGCCAGGCCGGGCAGCGGCAGCCGGCGGCGGTCCTCGCCCAGCCAGTCCTCTGAATCGCGGCTGGTGATCAGCACCTTGCTCCTGCCGCCCCGCAGTCTTTTCAGGAACCCGCGCAGCCGTTCCAGGTCCTGGCCGGGCAGGGCCGCTCTTCCTGCCCGGCCCGGTTCGCCATGGACCGATTCGAAGTTGTCCCAGACCATGAGAAAGAAATGCTCCCGCAAAACCCGGACCAGGTTCTCCGTCTTGGCTTCCGGGTCCAGAACCAGAAATTCGGTCCCGAATACCTGTTCGCCCATGCGGTCGAACACGTAATCCGCGCTCCGCACCTCCTGGAAGGGAACCCAGAAAAAGCCATGGCCCAGGCCTTCGGTGGCCTCGAGCCAATGGATGAAGCCCCGGGCCAGGGTCGTCTTGCCCACGCCGCCCAGGCCGTGGACCAGCACGGCCGGCGTCTCCCGGCGCAGGGCCCGTTCCATCTCGAGTATCGGCCCGTCCCGGCCGATGAAGCCGTAGGGAATGTCCGGCTCTTCCGAATCCCCGCGGCGTTCGGAATCGTCTATAGCCATGGCTTCGGCGGCAAAGGAGAAGTCCATGGGGTCCTGCTGGTAGACCACGGGCACCAGCCAGTCCTCGAGGGGATACCGGCCCCGGGCGCAGACCCGGTCCGGATGGGCGGACATGTGCTGCCGGCCGGCCCTGGCGGCCCGGGCCACGTCCCCGGTCTCGACCAGGGCCCGGTAGAAGGCCGGCAGGAAGGCTTCGGCGCCGCTGACATACAGGCTGTAGGCCATGGCCGCCACGCTGCGCACTCCGGCCCGGAGCAGGGCCGCCGCGACCGAGGCAAAGGGCTCGCTGGCCCGGTGGTCGATCATGGCCGACTGGCAGGCGTTCAGGACCACGGCCGGCACACAATGTAAGGCCAGCAGGTCGCTGAGGTCCTCGGCCTCGACCGGATGGGGTTGGCCTTTTTCATCCTCGAAGACCAGACGGCCCTGAGGCCCTTGAAACAGGTGGGCCTCGCCGGACATCCTCGGGTCCGGGCCGTAACTGCCGTGGCCGTCGAAATGGACGATGTGGTAATAGTCCGGCCGTTCGGCCAGATGGTCCCGAAGCCGGTCGAAGGTGGGCGGCCGGAGCAGGTGGACCGAAACGGGCAGGTCCCGGGTGCGGATGAGTTCCACCAGGGGCCGGGAGACCGACTGATAGCGCACGTCCCGTTCAAAGGGCCGGGCCGTGACCAGAAGGACGTTGATCCGGTCCCTGGGCAGTTTATCGGAAAGGGGCCGGGGGTCGGCGGCCCGGTCCAGGCGGCGTTCGATCTGGGCGGTCCGGGCCAGGTACCCGGTCTGAGGGTCGTACAGGGCCTCCCAGGGCCAGGCCAGCACAGCCGGGTCGTTGCTGGCCACGTGGAGGTGGAGCCGGTCCGGGCCGTCCCTTTTGGCTTCCGTGTACCAGTCCCGGGCCTGGCCCGAGTCGAACAGGGCCGTAAAGGCCTGTCGGCCCCAGTCCCGCAGGGCGCCCAGGACGCGGTCGGCCAGATCGGTCTGGGGCGGAAAGGGGTAGTCAAGGAAGCTTTCCAGGTACCATTGCAGTTCCTGAAGCAGGTCCGAGTCGGGCCGGCCGGGAACGGGGAATCCGGCCGGCGGGACCACGGGCCGGGCCTCGCTGGTCTGGCCGGTCCGGGGACGCAGGATCATGAACCGGTCGCCGCCGGTGTGAACAATGCGCAGATGGGGCATGGTCGCACCTCGATATGATGCAGATGTCCGATCAATGGCCGGCCTGTCCGGCCGGCTGGAGATATTACCGATTGCGCCCTGATTGTTTTTCCGATCATAGGCCCCTCCGGCCCCGGGGTCAAGGAGGGAAGGGGGGCGCAGCGTTCGGTAAAAGGGGGCAGGAGCCTTTTCCCCGTTCCATGCCCCCGCCCCCTTTGCCCAGGGCTTGCCAGGCGGACCGGGATTCGGATAATGTGGCCCGTGCGACCGGGAATGAATTGGAGGCAGCGGATTGAACATGGCGGAAGCTCAGTCGGATAGGACCTTTCTGGAAGTCGGCGGGAAACGCCTGGAAACCGTCTGGCACGGCCCTGGACCGGATCAGGCGCCCACGCTCGTTTTTCTGCACGAAGGGTTGGGCTGCGTCGAGCTGTGGCGGGATTTTCCGGCCAGGCTGTCCGAGGCCGCGGGCTGCGGCGCCCTGGTTTACAGTCGCCTGGGGTACGGCCGGTCCGACCCCTGCGATCTGCCCCGCCCCGTTGATTTCATGCATGATGAAGGTCTGACGGTCCTGCCCGGACTGCTCGATGCGGCCGGCGTGCGGGAATGCGTCCTGATCGGCCATTCGGACGGCGGCTCGATCGCCCTGATTTATGCGGGCGGCACGCCGGCCCCGTCCCTTCGCGGGGTGATTACCGAGGCGGCCCACGTGTTTTGCGAGGAGCTCACGCTCCGTTCGATCCGCGAGGCCCGGGAGGCGTTCCGGGAGGGAGAGCTGCGCCGCCGGCTGGAGAAGTATCACGGCTCGAACACGGACTGCGCCTTTTGGGGCTGGAACGGGGCCTGGCTGAATCCGGATTTCAAGGCCTGGAACATCGAGGCCTTTCTGCCCGGCATCCGGGCGCCGCTGCTGGCTCTCCAGGGCCGGGACGATCCGTACGGCACCCCGGCCCAGATCGAGTCCATCGTCCGGGGCGCCGGAGGGGGCGCCGAGACGGTCCTGCTGCCCGGTTGCGGGCACACGCCCCATCAAGGAGCGGGACCGGGAGACCCTGGACGTCATGGCCCGGTTCATTACGGCGCTTTTTTCCTGATCGCCCCGGCCGCGGCCCCGGACCGGGCTTGCCTCCTGCCCGCCGGCGCGCTATGATGGTATGGTGATCGTGAGGGGCATTCGCGTTCGCGGACCTTTTTTTCCCTGCCAGGCCCATAAAGAGAATTATCCATCGTCCGCCCGGGGGAGGCTTCCCGAATTGGCAAATCTGGAGCAGTCCGATATCCGGATTCTGATCGTCGAGGACGAACTCGTCATCGCCCTGGACCTGCAAGGTCGAGTCGAAGCGCTGGGCTATACGGTCTGCGGGGCTGAAAAAGATGGCCAGGGCGCGGTCGAGGCCGCCGGCCGCGAGCGGCCGGACCTGGTCCTGATGGACATCGTTCTGCCCGGAGACCTGGACGGCATTCAGGCGGCCGGGATCATCAAGGACCGCTTCGCCATTCCCGTCGTGTTCATCACCGCGTACGCGGACCCGGACCGCCTCGATCGGGCCCGGACCGCCCTGCCGTTCGGATACCTGGTCAAGCCGGTCCGGGACCGGGACCTCCGGGTCGCCATCCGCATGGCCTTGTACGCGGCCAGGGCGGAGGCCGAGCGCCGGCGGGCCGAGGCCGCCCTGGTGGAAAGCCGCGACGAACTGGACCGGGCCCAGGCCCTGGCTCACGTGGGCAACTATACCCGGGACCTTCTCCGGAACGAGACGTCCTGGTCGAAGGAACTCGGGCGCATCATGGGCTGTCCGGACGAAAAACCATCCTTCGGGCGCATGGTTTCCCTGATACACCCCGAGGATTCGGAGGCGGTCCTGGAGGCCGGCCGCCTGGCCCGGGAGGACCGTCGGACCTTTGACATGGAGTATCGCATCATCCGGCCGGACGGGGCGATTCGCTGGATTCGCGACCAGGGCCGGATCGAATGGGACGAGTCCGGCGCCCCGGTCCGCATGTTCGGCACGGTTCAGGACATTACCGGGTTCAAGCAGGCCGAGGAGGCCCGCCGGGGCAAGAAGGAGATCGAAGCCCTGTTGCGGGCCAGCCGGGCCGTGATCCAGATTCATGAATTCCCCGAGGCGGCCCGGGAACTGTTCGCCGCGGCCAAGGGCCTGATCGGGGCCACGGCCGGGTACGTGGCCCTGCTCAATGAATCCGGCCACGGGAACGAGGTGTTGTTTCTCGATTCCGGCGGGCGGCCGTGCCGCGTGGACCCTTCCCTGCCCATGCCGGTCCGAGGGCTCCGGGAAGCGGTCTGCCGTTCGGGCCGGCCCGCGTATGAAAACCGTTTCCCGGACAGCCCCTGGCTCGGGTTCATTCCCGAGGGCCACATGGCCCTCGAAAACGTCCTGTTCGCCCCCCTGACCATGGAAGGGCGGGTCGCGGGCCTGCTGGGCCTGGCCAACAAGCCGGGCGGGTTCTCGGACCGCGACGCCGACCTGGCCGCCGCCTTCGCCGAATTCGCCTCGATCGCCCTGGCCAACAGCCTGGCCCTGACCCGGAGCGAAGAACGGTTCCGGACCCTCATCGACCATGCGCCCGACCCGATCTACGTCCAGACCGACACGCGGTTCGCCTACGTCAACGAGGCCGCCCTGCGTTTGTTCCGGGCCGGTTCGGCGGACGACCTGCTCGCCCGTCCGGTCCTGGAACGGGTCGCGCCGGAAGACCGCGCCGTCGCGGTCGAACGGATCGAGCGCATCAACGTGGTCCGGGAAACGCTCCCACTGATTGAACGAACCTATCTGACCCTGGAAGGCGGCCCGGTCACCGCCGAAGTCTCGTCCGTGCCCATCGACTACGAGGGCAAGGCGGGCGCCCTGGTCTTTCTGCGGGACGTCACCGAACGCAAGCGCGCCGAAGCGGCCCTGCGGCGCCGGGTCGAGTTCGAAACGGTCGCGGCCGGGCTGTCCGCGACTTTTCTCGATCTGCAGGCCCTGGAAGCCAAGATCGACGCGGCCCTCGAAGCCGTGGGCCGGTTCTGCCGGGCCGATCGGGCCTATCTGTTCCGGATGCGAGACGCCGGGACGGCCGACAACACCAACGAGTGGTGCGCCCCGGGCATCGAGGCCCAGATTCAAAACCTCCAGGGGCTCGACCTGGCCGCCGAACTGCCCTGGTTCTGGAACGTTCTTCGGGGCCGGCGGGTCTTCCGCGTGCCTTCGCTCCTCGAACTTCCGGCCGAGGCCGCGCTGGAAAAAGGCCATTTCCAGGCCCAGGACATTCAGTCCCTGGCCGTCGTGCCCATGGCCGTCAACGAGAAGCTGATCGGCTTTATCGGCTTCGACTGGGTCGGGCCCGAAACCGCCTGGCCCGAGGACGTGGTCCCCCTGCTCCGGTTCACGGGCGAGACCATCTCTCATGCCCTCGACCGCGCCCGGTCCGAGGACGCGTTGCGGCGGAGCGAAACCGAACTGTTCGCCATCTACCAGAACGCCCCCGTGATCATGATCCTGTTCGACGCCGACCCGCGGGTGCTCAAAGCCAACCGGGCGGCCCTCGAGTTTTCCGGGCTGGACCCCGTGAGAGTGATCGGAATCCCCTGCGGCGACGTCCTGGGCTGCGTCAATGCCCGCAAGGACCCCCGAGGCTGCGGATTCAGCCCGGACTGCCCGGACTGCCTCGTCCGCCGGACCATCGGCGAGACCCGGGCCCGGGGCATGGACCGCTACCGGGTGGAAGCGTCCCTTTGCCTCGAACGCGGCCAGGGGCCGGAACAGCGGACCATGCTGGTTTCCAGCTCCCTGCTCGACGTGGACGGGCGCCGGCTGGTTCTGGTCAGCCTCGAGGACGTGACCGGCCAGAGACGGGCGGAAGCGGATCGGGAAGCCCTCGAGACCCGCCTGCGACAGGCCCAGAAAATGGAAGCCATCGGCACGCTGGCCGGAGGCATCGCCCATGACTTCAACAACATCCTGGCCGCCATGGTGGGTTATACCGAACTGGCCATGATGTCCGGAAGGAAGGGCGCGGATATCAAACGTCACCTCGAACAGGTCCTCCTGGCCTGCGGGCGGGCCCGGGACCTGGTCCGGCAGATACTGGACTTCAGCCGGCGAGGGGAGGAGGAGTACCGGCCCGTGGTCGTCAATTCCATCGTCGAGGAAGCTTTGAAGATGCTGCGCTCCACCCTGCCGACGACCATCGAGATCAGGGCGGACCTGGACCCGGCGCCCATGAGCGTTCAAGGCGACCCGACGCGGATTCACCAGGTCATCATGAACCTCGGCGCCAACGCGGCCCAGGCCATGTCCCGCAACGGCGGCGTCCTGTCGGTTCGCCTGGCGCCGCTGGAACCCCTTCCGCCTTCACCCGCTTCGGACGGGCAGGGGCCGCCGCGCCCCCAGGTCCGGATCGCCGTCAGCGACACGGGACACGGCATGACCGCCGAGACCATGGCCCGGATTTACGAACCCTTTTTCACCACCAAGGGCCCGGGCGAAGGAACCGGCATGGGACTGGCCGTGGTTTACGGCATCGTCAAGAGCCACCAGGGGGAAATCACCGTTCAAAGCGAGCCGGGCCAAGGGACCGTCTTTCACGTGGACCTGCCCCTGGCCGATGCCCCCGGGCGGGCCGACGGGCGGGAGGAGCCCGAAGCCATTCCGGTCGGCACGGAACACATCCTGTTCGTGGACGACGAGTCCGCCCTGTCGACCGTCAACCGGGACATCCTGCGGCATCTGGGCTATCGCGTCACCAGCCTGACGTCAAGCCTCGACGCCCTGGCCATGTTCCGGGAACGGCCCGACGACTTCGATCTGGTCGTCACCGACCAGACCATGCCCTACCTGACCGGGATCGACCTGGCCCGGGCCATCATGACCATCCGGCCGGACGCGCCCGTGATCCTCTGCACCGGCTTCAGCCACCAGATCGATGCCAAGACGGCCCTGAGACAGGGCATCAGACGCTTCCTGATGAAACCGTTCGCGGTCCGGGACGTGGCCGAAGCCATCCGGTCGGTCCTGGACGAAAAGGCCATCCGTCCGGCTCGTGATGAGAGCTGATCCAAGAACCTGGCCGCCCCGGGTTTTCATCCCGGCAGGAAGATATCTTCAACAGGCTTGACTCCCGGGTGGCAATGCCGCACAATACGTATCCATTCGCATCACATTCGGATCGACCTTGCGCCGTCGCGGAACGCGGCTGTTGCGATTACCCGGAGCAGGCGGGACCTGGACCGCTTCTCCTGGAGGGACGGCATGGCTTTTCACGGACTCGCCCTGGTCACCGGGGCCGCCGGATTCATGGGCAGCCACGTGGTCGAGCGTCTGGCGGCCGAAGGCGTCCGGGTTCGGGCCACGGCCCGGCCGCGCCAGGACCTGGCCTTTTTCGAAAACCTGGGCGTCGAATACCTCCCGGCCGACCTGACCCGGCCCGAGACCCTGCCGCCGCTTTTCGAGGGGGTGGACCGGGTTTTTCACCTGGGGGCCATCTGCAATTTTTCCACGCCCTACCATCGGCTCCACCCGACCAACGTGGCCGGGGTCGAACACATGACCCGCCTGGCCCTGGAGCACGGGGTCCGATGCTTCGTCCACGTCACTTCGACCAGCGTGTACGGATACTACGCGGGAAGCCCTTTCACCGAGGAGGACCCCCGCGAGCCTCGGGACGACTATGGCCGGAGTAAAAAGGCCGGCGAGGACGTGGTGCTGGAGCGCATTCGCGAGGGACTGCCCGCCATCATCGTCCGGCCCTGCACGGTCTACGGCCCTCGCTGCAACGACGGCGCGGGCAAGGTCTTTTCCCGTCCGACCCGGATCGCCGCCATTCCGGGCAGCGGCCGCCAGCGCCTGGCCAACGTCCGGGCCGAAGACGTGGCCGCCGCCGTGCTCCACCTCTCCGGTCTCGAATCGGCCCTGGGGCGAATCTACAACATCGCCGACGACTCCAACCCGACCATCGAGGAGGCCCTGACCCTGGCCGCCCGGACCTTCGGCACCCCTCCGCCCAAACTGAGACTGCCCCTGCCCCTCATCCGGGCCACGGCCCGCGTCGACGGCCTGATCTGCTCATGGCGGGGCCGGGTGCCGGACCTCGAATGCGACGCGGTCAAATATCTGGACAACGACTACGTGGTCGACAACAGCAGGCTCAAACAGACCGGGTTCACCTTCCAATACCCGGATTTTCGCGAGTCCATGGAACAGCTTGGCCGGAGGTTCAATAACCGCTCAACCTAGCCGGGGCGAATCATGAGGCGACACGGCGGGGCGGATTTTCGCCGCCGCGGCGGATGGCTCATGAATCGTCCGGGCCGAGAAAGCGAGGTCGCCATGAAGCAGGTGGTTGTCATTACGGGGCTGGCGGACGGAATCGGACGGGAAGTGGCGCGCATACTGGCCGGAAAAGGGCACCTGATCGCCGGTTTCGACGTGGACCGGGAACGAACGGCCGGACTCCGGGAAGAGCTGGCTTCCAGCGGGAACGAACATTACCTGATCGACCTGGATATTACGGACCGGCCGGGCATCCTTCGGTTCCGGGACGAGGTCCTGGAACGGTACGGCCGGGTGGACACGCTCATGTCCAACGTGGGCATCGGCTTTTTCGGCCCCTTCGAAGAGGTGGACCTCGAAGCGGCACTCGAATGCCTTGAAATCAACGTCATCGGCACCGCGGCCGTCATCCAGGCCTTCCTGCCGTCGATGCGCCAGCGCCAGGCCGGCAAGATCGTGGCCATGAGTTCCCTGGTCGGCCAGATTCCCTTTCCCTTCGAGTCGATCTACAGCGCCAGCAAGTTCGCCGTCGAAGGCCTGGTGCTTTCTCTGTACTACGAAGTCAAGCCCTTCGGGATTCAGACGGCCCTCGTCCAGCCGGCCCAGGTCTCGACCAGCTTCGCGGCCAAGATTCACAAGCTTCCGCCCGAAGGATCGCCTTACCGGGAGCGGGTCCGGCGGTTCATCGCCCGGGACGAGGAGTTGATCAAGACGGCCCCGACCCCGATCCAGGCGGCGCGCAAGATCGCGGCCCTCATCGAGCATCCCGGTCCCAAGCGGCTCAACCAGGTGGATTTCATGAGCCGCTTTTTCCTGTTTCTCAACCGCCTGCTGCCGATGCGGGTCCGGGACGCCATACTGCTCAATCACATGGACATCAAGGTCTGACCCGGATGGTTCAGAGGTGATCACTTTGTGAATCGTCCGGATCGAGGAGGACAGGTATGAACCCCATCGCCGCCGTCAGCCGGGCGACCGGCGCCCGCGTCGGCCGGCTCCGGCAACGGATCGTGGACGCGCCCCAGGAGGTCTGCGTCGAACGGGCCCGCTATCTGACCCAAGCCATGGCCGCGCATTGGGAAAAGGACCCGCTGACCCGGATGAGCCTGGCCCTGGACAACGTGCTGAGAAAAATGACCGTGGTCATCCGGGACGAGGAGATGCTCGTGGGCTGCCGGACCGGCAAGCTCAAAGGCGCCCCCCTGTTTCCCGAGAACAAGTCCCGCTGGATCGAAGGGGATGCCGAGAACTTCGATCGCCGCGTGGTGCAGCGGGCCCTGATTACCGAGGCGGAAAAGCGGGAACTGATCCAGGACATTCTGCCTTTCTGGCGGGGCCGGACGGTCGAGGAGCGTTTCGAGGCCCTGCTGCCCGAAGACGTGGCCCAGGACATGGACAAGTACGTCTTCACCTTCATGCTCGAGATCACATACGGCATCGGCCACTTCACAATGAACCACCATCGGGTCCTGGCCCAAGGACTCGAGGGGATCGCCGCCGAGGCCGAGGCCCGGTACGAGGCCCTGGGACCGGAGGAGCGCCGGGGACGCCCGGGGCTTTTTTACCGGGCCGCGGTTCGGAGCCTCGAAGCGGCCGCCGCCTTCGCCCGCCGTTACGCCGATCTGGCGGCCCGGATGGCCCGGTCCGAGACCGACCCGGCCCGGGCGGCGGAGCTGCGGGAGATCGCCCGGGTCTGCGAACGGGTGCCGGCCCGGCCGGCGGAGACGTTTCACGAGGCGGTCCAGAGCCTGTACTTCATCCATCTCATCGCCCAGATCGAAACCGGGGGCAACTCGATCTCCCTGGGCCGGATCGACCAGGTCCTCCACCCCTATTACCAAAAGGACCTGGAGGCGGGACGGATCACGGCGGACGGCGCCCGCGAACTCCTGTCCCTGCTCTATATCAAGGTCTGCGAAATATGGAACGTGCTCGAAGAGGCCTACATCCCGGGCGGCGAGGGCACGGAAGGAAAGACCACCCAGAACGTGACCGTGGGCGGCCTGGGACGGGACGGACGGGACGCGACCAACGAACTGAGCCATATCGGCCTGGACGCATACGCGGACGTGCGCACCGTGCAGCCCAACTTCGGCGTGCGCCTGAATGCCCGGTCCCCGGAACGCTTCTTCAACCGGGCCGCCGAATACGCCCGGGACGGCGTCCTGATGCACTTTTTCAACGACGAGCGGATCGTCGAGTCCCTGCGCCGGGCCGGGCATACCCTGGAAGACGCCCGGGACTACGGCGTGGTCGGCTGCCTCGAACCCAACGCCCAGGGCAAGAGCTTCGGCTCGACCTTCGCCGTCCAGTTCAGCGGAATCAAGTGCCTCGAATTCGCCCTGTCCGACGGCATCGACAACGTCTTCGGCTACCAGTCCGGACTCAATACCGGCGACCCGGCCGGCTTCCGGACCTTCGACCAGGTCTGGGACGCCTACCGGACCCAGGTCGGCCATTTCGTGGGGCGCTTCGTCCGGGGCATCGAGTGCCTGGACCGGGCCATCGCCGAGATGCTGCCCTCGCCGTTCGCCTCGGCCATGATCGAAGGACCCCTGGAAAACGGCCGCGACGTGACCGAAGGCGGCGCGGTCTACAACTCGACCGGGGTCCAGTTCATGGGCTTTTCCAACGTGGCCGACTCCCTGTACGCGGTAAAAAAAGCGGTTTTCGAAGACCGGCGCTTCTCCATGGGCGATCTGGCCGAATGGCTGGCCGACGACTGGAGCGAGTCCGAGGCCCGGCGGGTCTACCTCGGCAACAAACTGCCCAAGTACGGCAACGACGTCGGGGAAGTGGACGAGATGGCCGGCCGGGTCCTGAACCATTTCTGCGACGAACTGAAGAAACATCGCAATTTTCGGGGCGGGGCCTTCTGGCCGGGGGTGTTTTCCGTGGGCTTCCACCTGGCCATGGGCGCCTTTACCGGGGCCACGCCGGACGGACGTTTCGCCGGCCAGGTTTTAGGCAATGGCATCACGCCCAGTGAAGGCCGGGCCGTGTCCGGCCCCACGGCGGTCATGAACTCGGCGGCCCGGCTGCCCCTCGATCGGGTGCACAACGGGGCCAACCTGAACATGCGCTTTCCGGGCCGGCGCATCCGCACGGAGAGCCTGGTCGCGCTGATCCAGGCCTTTTTCGAGCGGGGCGGGGTCCAGGTCCAGTTCAACATGGTCGACTCCGGCCTGCTCGAAGCGGCCCGGAACGACCCCGACCGGCACCGGGACCTGATCGTCCGCATCAGCGGATACTCGGCCACGTTCGTCGATCTGAGCGACGTGGCCCAGGATGAGATCATCGGCCGCATGGAATACGACATCTGAGAGCCAAAGGAGAAGCACATGGGCGAATACTATCGCGACGCGGACCACCTTTATGAAATATACGGCTACTTCCTGGGCCGGATTCTCCAGGACCCCAAGATCGGGACCAAGATGGGCAAAGCCGGCATCATCATCAAATTCATCTACACCGACCCCGAGGCGGAAGTGACCATCGACCTGAAAAACCCGCCCGATCGAGAGGGCTGGCACGGAACCTACTACCTCGGCCCCTGCGAGGTCCAGGAGGACGTCTGGTCCAAGCAGAGCGCCGACCACTCCCACCGCTTCTGGCACGGACTGGAAAACCCCATCGCCTCCGTGGCCAGGGGCAAGGTCAAGCAGGGCGGCAAGGTCACGGCCATGCTCAAACTGCTGCCCGTGGTCAAACCCGCCTTCCAGATGTTTCCCGTCGCCCTCGAGGAGATGGGCTACACCGACCTGATCCTGAAGAAAAAATAGCCCGCCGCGCCGCTCAGCCCCGGCTTTCGAGAAACCGGTGGCGGCGGTAAAGCGCGGAGAGCACCCGGACGGCCCGCCGGACCGTGGGGAAAAACGGACACCCGTACCGGACCATGGAGGCGGCCTTGTTCATGCCGGCCCGGTCGCCCACGGCCCAGGTCACCAGGGGCACGTCGGGATGCCGGGCCGTTTCCTCCCGCACGACTTCGTAGATGTCGAACATGGGATCGTCGAAGGCCGGACCCAGGACCAGGATGGCGTCCGTGGCCTCGTCCGCGGCCAGGGCCCGGATGCAGGCCCGATAGGTGTCGGCCACGCCGAGCCGGGTCGGCGGCCAGAGGTCGACCGGATTGGTCATTCGCCTCCAGGGCGGCGCGATCTCCTGGAGGGCGGCCAGGGTTTCCGGGGCCAGGGCGGCCACGGACAGGCCGAACTCGGCGCAGACGTCCGCGGACAGGGCGCCCCACCCGCCGGTGAAGGTCACGATGCCGACCCGGGGGCCCCGCATGGGCGGCAGGTGGATGAAGGCCTTGGCCAGATCGGCCAGTTCCTCGAGGTCCTGGACCCGCAGGATGCCGCTTTGGGCAAAGGCGGCCTGGTAGGACTCGTCCCGGCCGGCCAGGGAACCGGTATGGGAGGAGACGGCCCGGGAGCCGACCTCGGTCTTGCCCGGTTTGAGGGCCAGGATGGGCTTTTCGAGCGAAACCCGGCTTGCCGTGTCGATGAAACGGCTTCCCCGGGTCACTTCCTCGATATGCATGCCGATCACCCGGGTCTCCGGGTCATCGAGCAGGTACTCGAGCGTCTCGATCTCGTCCACGTCGCACTTGTTGGCCAGATCGATGGACTTGCCCACGCCCACGCCCTGATCGTCGGCCAGCCAGACCATGACCGCGCCGGTGAACAGACCGGTCTGGGAAATCAGGGACAGTCCGCCTTCGGGCAGGTCCTCGAAGGGGGCGAAACTGGTGGAAAACCGGTGCCGGGCGTTGATGACGCCCATGGAGTTGGGCCCCATGATCCGGACCCCGCCTTCCCGGGCCGCTTCGAGCATTTCCTCGGTCAAGGTCCGTCCGCCGTCGGACCGCTCGTCCAGACCGTCGGAAACCACGATGGCCGAGGACACGCCCTTGCGGGCGCATTCCCGGATGCCGTCGACCACGCCGGCGGGAGGCAGGTAGATCACGGCCAGGTCCACCGGGCCGTCCACGTCCCCCAGACCGGGATAGACCTTCAGACCGAACAGTTCGCCCCCCTTCGGGTTGATCGGGTAGATTTGTCCTCCAAACCCGAACTTGAGAAGATTGCCCAGGACCAGGGCGCTGATGCTGCCCGGACGGCCCGACGCCCCCAGAAATGCCACGGACCGCGGCTCCATGAAGCCGGTCAAGGGGTTCATGATCTCACCTCCGCGTGTGTGATGGGTCTGGCGGGAAGCATACCAGACTCGCGGGGCCGGTGACAAAAGGATTCGGAGGGAGGGAAGGCCGCCGGTCCGGCGCGGGGACCGGACCGGCGGGCGCGGGTGTTTATGTTGGATTTTGGGGTGGGACGACGGCCCGGGGCGGTGATCCCCGGGCCGGGGGGAATCGGTTACACGGCCTCGTGGCCTCGTTCTCCGGTCCGGATGCGGACGGCCTCGCTGACCGGAATGATGAATATCTTGCCGTCGCCGATCTTGCCGGTCTGGGCCGCGGCCAGGATGGCTTCGACCACCGGTTCGGCCTTGTCGTCGTCGGCTACGATCTCGATCTTGACCTTGGGCAGAAAGTCGACCACATATTCGGCCCCGCGGTAGATTTCCTTGTGACCTTTCTGCCGGCCGAAACCCTTGACCTCGCTGATGGTCATGCCGGCCACGCCCAGGTTGGTCAGGGCCTCCTTGACGTCATCGAGCTTGAAAGGCTTGATGATGGCTTCGATTTTTTTCATGATACGTCCTCCTTTTCCCGTCAGCCCGTGACCTGGAAGTCCGGATAGGCGTTGCCGCCGTGTTCACTGAAGTCGAGCCCTTCGACCTCCTCGGCCTCCGAAACCCGCAGTCCGACCGTCGCGTCGATGATCTTGAACATGATCAGACCCAGACCGAAGGCCCAGATGAAGGCGGCCCCCATGCCCAGAAGCTGGACACCCACAATCTTGGCCGTCACGCCGCCCGTGTTGAACAAACCGGCGGCCAGGGTGCCCCAGGCGCCGTTGACGCCGTGGACCGATACCGCGCCGACCGGGTCGTCGATCCTGATCCGGTCGAAGAACAGGACCGAAGCAAAGACCAGCATGCCGGCCACGGCCCCGATGACAACCGAACTGAGGGGCGTGACGTTGTTGCAGGGCGCGGTGATGGCCACCAGACCGGCCAGGGCCCCGTTGAGGGTCATGCCCATTTCAGGCTTGCCGAAGCGCAGCCAGGATATCGCCATGGCCACGACGGCCCCCGTGGCCGCGGCCAGGTTCGTGTTCACGAAGATCAGGGCGATGTCCTTGTTGGCCGCCGTGGTCGAACCCGGGTTGAATCCGAACCAGCCCAGCCAGAGAATGAAGACGCCCAGGGCGGCCAGCGGCAGGTTGTGTCCGGGAATGGCCTTGACCCGGCCATCCTTGGCGTATTTGCCTATACGCGGCCCTAACACTATCGCCCCGGACAGGGCCAGCCAGCCGCCGATCGAGTGGACGACCGTTGAACCCGCGAAATCGATGAACCCCAGGTTTTCAAGCCAGCCGCCGCCCTTGAACAGTCCGCCCCAGGCCCACGAGCCGAAGATGGGGTAGATGAAGGCGCTGACCAGCAGGCTATAAATCAAGTACGAGCTGAACTTGGTCCGTTCGGCCATGGCCCCGGAAACGATCGTCGCCGCCGTGGCCGCAAAGACGACCTGGAACATCCAGAAGGCCAGGACCCAGGGGTCGCCGCCCGGCGCCCAGTCGGACAGGAAAAAACCCGACGTCCCGATCCAGCCGGTCGAGACTCCGAACATGAGGCCGAAGCCCACGGCCCAGAAAGCCAGGGAGCCCACGGCAAAGTCCATGACATTCTTCATAATGATGTTGACGGCGTTCTTGGCCCGGGTGAAACCGGCCTCGACCAGGGCGAAACCGGCCTGCATGAAGAAGACCAGTGCCGCGGCCACCAGGGTCCAGACATAGTCGGCGTGGGTCTGGACCAGCTCGATGGCGACCCGGTTCGACTCGGCGGTGGGTGGATCAGCGGCCCAGGCGGAAACGGCCCCGCCCAAGACCAGGCCCAAGGTCACGATGCTTGCTTTTTTCATTTTAGCGTCCTCCTGCGCGTTTTCTGCTGGCTTTGTAAATAGCAAATCAGATACCAAGTTATAATATATAATATAACCAGTTAGTTATAAATATAACAATAATGTATAATGCTGTAAAACATACAATAATGTCGTTTACAAGGGATGAATCGGACAAGATTGACGGCCGGAAACGGTTGGCTGACCCAACCGGAAGCCACCGGCTATGCTTGGTTGTTCTCAGGCATGAAAAAAGAGGATTTTGTAGACACCCATAGAAATTTGTCCAATAACTGATCGCCTAATGTATGGGTGTCTATGATTTTTCATCTATGATTTTTCATTTTCAATGATTTTTCATTTGGACACCCAGTTATTGGTCATAAAATATTGGGGTGTCCCGCGCTGAGAGACAAAGGGGCCTGCCGCCAGGGGGAGACCGGCTGGCAAAACTCCCGCGGCCGAGGGGATGGATGATGGACCGGGGGCGTCCGGACGGGGCCGGGGCCCGATGGGAAGGGGAAAAGGAGTCGGCGGCCGGGGCAGGGGGCCCCGGCCGCCGCGGGATCAGATGGCGTCCGAACCGCGTTCGCCGGTGCGGATGCGGACGGCCTCTTCGACGTTATAGACGAACAGCTTGCCGTCGCCGATCTTGCCGGTCTGGGCGGACTGCTGGACGGCGTTGAGCACGGCCTCGACCTTGTCGTCATCGACGACGATCTCGATCTTGATCTTGGGCAGGAAGTCGACCACGTATTCGGCGCCGCGGTAGATCTCCTTGTGACCTTTTTGTCGCCCGAAGCCTTTGACTTCGCTGACGGTCATGCCTTCGATGCCGACGCCGGCCAGGGCGTCCTTGACTTCCTCGAGTTTGAACGGCTTGATGATGGCTTCCACTTTTTTCATGGCCTCGTGCCTCCCTCCGGGCTGTCTAACTCAGGTTGTAGGCGGTTTCGCTGTGCTGGCTCAGATCGAGGCCCTTGACCTCGTCCTCGTCGCTGACACGAAGGCCGGTCACCGCGTCCACCACCTTCAATATACCCAAGGTCATCAAAAAACAGAAGAGGATTGTAGCCGCCACGGATACGGCCTGGATTCCGAACTGGGCCGGGTTGCCGAAAAAGAGGCCGTCGGTCCCGCCGATTTCGGCCCGGGCCAGCAGACCCGTGGCCAGGGCGCCGATGGCCCCGCCCAGGCCGTGGATGCCGACCACGTCCAGGGAGTCGTCGTACCCGAAGCGGGACTTGAGCATGATGCCGCCGTAACAGGCCGCGCCCACGCCCAGGCCGATGGCCAGGGCGCCCATGGGGCCCACGAACCCGGCCGCCGGGGTGATGCCCACCAGCCCGGCCACGCAGCCGCTGGCCGCGCCCAGGGTCGTCGGCTGGCCTCGATGCCACCATTCCACCGCCAGCCAGGAAAGGGTCCCCGCGGCCGCGGCCACGTGCGTGGTGACAAAGGCGTTGGCCGCGCCGCCGCCCGCGGTCAGGGCGCTGCCGGCGTTGAACCCGAACCAGCCGAACCACAGCAGCCCCGCCCCGAGGACCGTCATGGGCAGATTGTTGGGCATGTAAGCCTCACTGCCGTAGTTTCGCCGCCGGCCCACGTACAGCACCGCGGCCAGGGCCGAGGCGCCCGAACTCATGTGGACCACCGCGCCCCCGGCGAAATCCAGGGCGCCCATGGCCCCCATCCAGCCGCCGCCCCAGACCCAATGGGCCATGGGACAATAAACCAGGGTCAGCCAGAGCGTGGTGAAAAGCAAAAAGCCGGAAAACTTGATCCGCTCGGCAAAGGCCCCGGTGATCAGGGCCGGGGTGATGACCGCGAACATGCACTGGAAGACCATGAAGGCCAGGTGGGGCACGGTCGAACCCAGACTCGCATGGGGCTCCATGCCCACCCCGCTGAGTCCCAGAAAGTCCAGACCCCCGATCAGCCCGCCCACGTCGCTGCCGAAGGACAGGGTGTAGCCCCACAGGACCCAGATCACGCTGGACAGCCCCAAACAGACAAAACTGTGCATAATCGTGCCCAGGACGTTCTTGCCCCGGACCATGCCCCCGTAAAAAAGGGCCAGCCCCGGGGTCATCAACATGACCAGGGCCGAACAGATCAGGATAAATGCCGTGTCGCCCGAATTCATGTTCCATGCTCCTTTGCATTACGTTTTGGCAAATCTATTCAGCAAAGTCCATGCCAGATACCAAATAATATAGTTCAATAAAACCAGTAAGATATAAGAATGATGCTTAAAGGGAAAATGAATCCAAACAACATATTTGTCGTAAGGGCGGTTTGGGCTTGACAAATATGTCGTTTCCGGGTTGGAAAGGGGCAGACCATTCCATGGAGTCCCCATGACCCCCGACACTTTGAAAGTCCGGACCCCCGACATCGTCGTTCAGCTTGAAAACGTATCCCTCCGGCGCGACCGGCAGACCCTGCTCCAGGATGTCGACTGGACCGTGACCCGGGGCCAGCATTGGGCGGTTCTGGGCCGCAACGGCGCGGGCAAGACCTTGCTGCTCAAGATTCTGGCCGGTTACCTCTGGCCCAGCCGGGGCGAGGTCCGAATCCTGGACGAGCGGTTCGGCGGGGTGGACCTGCGCGAACTGCGGCAGGACATCGGCTGGGTCTCATCGGCCCTGACCGAAAAGGTGCCGGGCGCGGACACGGCCCTCGAAGTGGTCGTCTCCGGGGCCTACGCCACCTTTGGCCTGTACGAACTTCCGCCCGAAGACCTGGTCAGCCGGGCCCGCCGGATCATGGGGGACATGGGTTTGGCCGGGCTGACCGGCCGGCGGTTCGCCGATCTGTCGGCCGGGGAGAAACAGCGGGTCCTTCTGGCCCGAGGCCGTCTGCCCCGGCCCCGGCTTTTGATTCTGGACGAGCCCTGCGCCGGGCTGGACCTGGCCGCCGGTGAAAAGTTTTTGGCCCAGACCGACCGCCTGGCCCGGGACCCGAAAGGCCCGACCACGATCATGGTCACCCACCGGGTCTCGGAAATCGTGCCGGCCGTGACCCACGCCCTGCTGCTCCACGGGGGCCGCATCCTGGCCGCCGGCCCGATCCGGGACGTCCTGACCGACGACCTGCTCGGCCGGACCCTGGAAATTCCCCTTCGCGTCACCCGGTCCGGCGACCGCTGGCGCGCCGAACCGGTCTGAGGTTCATTTGGACCGTCCCGGCCTTGATATTAAAACGATGCGGCCTGGTCGGCCAGGAACGTCTTCAGTCGGTCCAGGCCGAGGGGGCAGGGTATGATCGGAATCGCCATCCAGTCGGAATAGTCCAGGAATTCCTCTGGATGATCGTTCATGTACCGATCCAGATACCCGATCCCGTCCAACACAATCGCGCCGCCCGTGTGACGGGGGAAGTTTTCGTTGGCCAGGCCCTTGTCCCAGCCCTTGAAGACGTAATGGCGAAACTTGATCCATCCGGGGGTCATCCACCAGACCTTTTCCCCTCCGGCCAGTTCTTGAGCGATCCGCTCCCGTTCAGCTTCTCCGGCCAGCATGTCGACGCAGTGACTGGCCGGCACCCTTTTGACTCCGGGGCCCAGTTCCTCGATCATGGTCTTCATGGTCCGGGTCGGCTGGTCCGAGTTGACGTAACAGAACTTGCCCCCATATACGACGATGACCTTGGGGGCCATGCCTTTGGCCTTTTCGACGAGATGGAAAAGCTGTCTCTCCAGTTCGGGTGGATTTTCGTGAAGGCCCGGCGTGGTATAGAAGATGTGGCGCGCGTCGAGAAACCCGGTATCCTGGAGGTGCTTCAGTTCCAGGCTCATGGTTCCGCAGGAGACCAGGGCGATATCGGAAAAAGATACTGGCGGCATGTGAAACCTCCTCGGCCGGGACCGGCGGCAGGGTTTTCCCCCGGTTTCAGTATTGTTGCGCCAGATGATAACCGGCCTGTATGGCGGAAAATATGTCCTGGACCGAAGCGGCATCGCCGATAACTTCCAGCCGGGCGACTTTCCGGATGACGGTCTCCTCCGGCCCGGGTGCGGGCTTCATGCCTGACGCGAGAATCACGGTCTCAAAGGGCTCGATCGAAATTTCGGCGCCGTCCTGTTCGATGTCCACGGTTTCGGGATGAAAGGCCTTGACCGTGGTATGGGGCATGAGGGTTACCTGGGGCATCTGCGCTATCCGCTTGAGGCTCAGGTTTCTGGTCACGGCCTCCGTCATGCCCCCGACGGGGTCGGTCCGTTTGGTGGCCACGACCTCGTAGCCTTCCCGGCCCAGCTTTTCGGCTATTTCGAGACCCGTCCTTCCGGCCCCGATGACGAGCACTCTGGGGCCGCTCACTGTTTTTTCGCCGCTGAAATACTCGACGGCCGTCATGACGTTCTGGTCGTCGAGCCCGGGAATGTCGGGAATGTTCTGCCGGGCGCCGACGGCCCAAACGAGCAGGTCGGGCTCCATTTGATCGACCAGGGCCGCATCCACGGTCCGATACAGATGGACCGCGGCCATGCTGGTGGTCGTTGCCTGGATCAATCCGTCCAGCCCTTCCTTCATGGATCGTTTGCCCGGGGCCGTCCAGGCCAGGGCGAACTGTCCGCCCAGATGGCCGGACTTTTCGGCCAGCGTGACGTGATGGCCCCGCCGGGTCAGATACCGGGCCGCGCTTAGGCCGGCGGGGCCGCCTCCGGCAACCAGGACGTTGAGAGGGGTGGAGGTGGGTTCCAAGGGAGGCCGGCCGATTTCGGGATTCAGGTTGCAGCCCAACATCTGGCCGCTTTTCAGCCGATGCAGGCATCCCTGGAGACAGTATCCGCAGGAGATGACGGCCTGGTCGTCTTCCTGCCGCCATTTTTTTATGAGGGCGGGGTCGGCCAGCAACGGCCGTCCCAAGGCGACCAGGTCGGCAAGCCCCTGGTCCATGATGTCCTGAATTCTTTCTCTCCGTCCCATGCGGCCGGCCACGATCAGGGGCAGGGACGTCCGGGCGCGCAGCCGGGTCAGGGCTTCGGTTTGAGGGGCGAAAGGCAGGCTGCCGTGGTGGAAATACCAGGGGGGGCTGAAACAGGCATGGCCCATGCCGACGTGGAGAGCGTGAACCCCCTGCCCTTCGGCGAAGTTGACAAAGGACAGCAGGTCATCGGGGCTGATGCCGAAATCCTGGGACATCTCACTGCCTGAAATTCTGACGATCAGGGGCAGGTTCGGGGCGCCCTCCAAGACGGAGGCCAGGGCTTCGGCGGCGAACCGCAGGCGGTCCCGGCCGTAAGCGTCGCCGCGCTGGTTGAGTTTTCCGTTGAGAAACTGGGAAACCAAATACCCGTGCCCGGCCTGAAATTCTAGAAGGTCGAATCCGGCCTGGACCGCCTTTTCCGCCGCTGACCGGTAGCCGGAGATGATTTCGTTGATTTCCTCGATCGTCAGGGGTTCGGAAACCGTTTCCCGGGCCAGGCAGTTGATTACCGAGGGCCCTTTGGCCTCGGTGCCGGTGACCTTGGGATGAGCGGCCGCTCCGGCGTGGTTGAGGTGCAGGCAGGCCAACCGGTTTTGGGCGTGGATGACGTCAACGATCTTTTTGAGTTCCTTCGCGCTCTCAGGGAGGTGGATCCAAGGCTGCCTGGGGTGTTCGCGTCCGTTCGAGGTCACGGAAACCGGTTCGATGATGACCACGGCGGGACCGTCCCGGGCGATCTGCTGGTAGAATAAGAGCTGGTCCTCCGTCACGGTCCCGTCGGGACTGCCGCGGCCGAGTTTGATCGGGGGAAAAACCAAGCGGTTGATCAGATTGAGTTGACCGAGGCCGAAATCGTTGAACAATCTTTCCATAACCGTCTCCTTTCCTTTGCAGCAGGGCCGCCGGCCTTCCGGCCGGTGACCAGGTCAAGCCGGACCGTGTCCCGGATTGGCCGCCTGGCAGGATGTTCGGAGCCGGAGGCGGGGATCGAAAATGACTTGGTCGATGACCATCGCTCCACTTCAACGGTGTCGGCAGCAAACCGTTTCATCAGGGACACATATCGACAGATTCCGGCCGGGCCAGGCCCATTTCCGGATGGCATCGGCCGTTTCTGCCTCCGGGAAGCATGAATCCGGTTGAAAATTTTCAGGTCTCGGAGATGGTAATGGCCCCTTCCGCGCAAACCTCGAGGCAGCTTTCGCAGCCGAGACATTCTTCTTCGTTGACCGGCACGGATTTTTCGTCTATCAGTTCGTAGACGTCCGTCGGACAGATGTCCACGCATTCACCGCATCCCACGCATTTTTCCGCATCCACTTCGGGTTTGTAAGCCATTGGGCTTCCTCCAGTCCTCCTATTTTAAAATCTTCTCCCACAGCCACGTCCACCGAAGCCCCGCCCCCGGCAGCCCCCGCCAAGTCCACGGAGCCCATGCTCGAAAAGGGTCCGTAAAAACGCCCCCAATTCAACCTCGATGTCGATCGGTCCGGTCGTGCCGGCGGCCCGGACCGATTGACAGAGGAAATCGTAGCGCCGCTTTGTTTCGGAATCACCCAGGACCTGATAGGCCTCGTTGATCTCCTTGAAGCGGTCTTCCTTTTGCCGGTCGCCGCCGTTGGCGTCGGGGTGACAGTCTTTGGCCTGGGAGCGATAGGCTTTTTTGATTTCTTCCGGAGAAGCGTCCCGGTCGACTCTGAGCACCTGGTAGTAGTCTTTAATCATGATCAACTCCCGCTCCATGATGGACGCGCGGGGATCGTTCCCCGTCGATCCCGCGGCGTCCGCTTATTGGTTTGCCCCCGGCCCCATCGCAACCGGCAATGGCCTTGAACCGGCAAATTTCCGCACATTTGCCGCACAGGCTGCACCGGTTCATGTCCACTTCGGGCACCGGTGTGTACACGGTTTCAACACCCGCCATGTCCGGCCTGATGAACAGGTGGGCGTCCGGTTCTTCCACGTCACAGTCCAGAAGCTGAACGTCGGCCTCCAGGGAAACAGCCAGGTTGGTGGCCACGGTCGTCTTCCCCGTTCCCCCTTTCCCGCTGGCTACACTGATGATCATTAGAGAATCTCCCGTTGACGGCCCGCTTATCTGCCTCATGGCCTGCCGAGCGGCTCCCTCGAGGCCAAGGGGCGCGGAATGAGTCAGAAGGTCCGGGTCTCATGCGCTTGTTTCATGCAGTCCTCTAGAGCTTCACGCAGCGCGGCGGCGGCAAGAAACGCACAGTGACGCTCGGCTTCCGGCAGTCCGCCGATACAATCCAGGAGGCGCTCGCCAGTGACGTCGATCAACTCCTCCGGGGTTTTGCCCCGGGCCAGTTCGGCGGCAAAAGACCCGCAGATGATGCTGGAACCGCATCCGTCGGTCATGAAAGTCGCCGCCTCGACCCGGCCGTTCCGGAACCTGAGAAAAATCTCCATCGTGTCCCCGCAGGTCCCGGTCACCCGGCCGCGGCCGTCCGGAGCGTCCATGGACCCTACGAACCGAGGCTCCCGCCAACGGGCGTAGGCGGCCCGGCCATAGGTCTGCAGAACGTCCTCATCGATCCGGTCCTGAAGGTCCCGGACAAAATCTTCCAGTTCGTCGTTCACCCGGTCATCCCTCCTGAAATATCGAGCTGAAAAGGCCGGCTGGCGGACTTAGACGGCATGTTTGACCGGTGCGTTTCCACATCCCAGCAGCCGTTCGATTTCATCGACCAGTTCCTTGAAAGCGATGGTGAAACCAAGCTTCTCGTCATCGAGTATCTCGACCCGGCCGTCGTCTCCGCTCGTGACCACCTCGGGCTCGATCGGCAGCCGGCCCAGTAGCCGGACGTTTTGCTTCTGAGCCGTCAAAAGGCCTCCCCGGGTCTTGAACAGGTCGATGACATGGCCGCAACAGGGGCAGGTCAGGCCGCTCATGTTTTCGACCAGGCCCAGGATGTCCATGTGCACCTGGCGGCAGAAATTGATGGACTTTCTGACGTCGGCCAGGGCAACCTCCTGAGGGGTGGTCACAATGAGGGCCTTGGCCTCGGGAATGGTCTGGGCCACGGTCAGGGGCTCGTCCCCGGTGCCCGGAGGCGAATCGATGACCAGAAAATCCAGGTCCATCCAGTCGATGTCGGAAATGAACTGCCGGATGACGCCGCCTTTCAGCGGGCCGCGCCAGATGGTCGCCGCGTCCTTGTCTCCGGTCAGGACCTCGATCGAGATGACTTCCAGGTTGTCCTGGTGCTTCACCGGACGGGCCTTGCCCGGGCCCGAGGCGAATGCCTGGCCCTTGAGTCCAAGCAGGCGGGGGATGCTGGGCCCGTGCAGGTCCACGTCCATGAGACCGACCCGCCAGCCCCGCCGGGACAGGGATACGGCCAGGTACGCGGCAATGCTGCTTTTTCCCACGCCGCCCTTGCCGCTCATCACCATGATCTTGTGCCGGATATGATGGAGCCGTTCCTTGATTTCCAGCTCCTGTTGATCCATCCTGGCCTGACGACGCGCTTCGTCAACTGTTGTTCGGTCTCTGTTCATCCCGGACCGCACTCCTTATTCCATATAAAATTGTATGGCTCTGTTCAGAGGCGTCGTTTGGACCCCTTGAACCGATGGGGCGGGCGGTCGCGAGTCGGTCGCGCTCCCGCCGGCCGGGCCGGACGCCCGGAAGAGACGGCCCCGGCCCGGCGATCTTGTCCGCCCGTCAGGGTTGGCGCCTCTCGGCCGGCCTCCTCCAGCGAATGGCCGGCCAGCCCGGCATAGCCGGTCACCCGTCCATCAGCCGACCCGGATAAGCTCAAAATACAGTAACCCAGACCGGCCCCCGTCAGGGGGCCCAAACCTTTGGGGCCCTTGCCGTCAAATCCCGGCATCACGTCATCCTTTCGAAAAACGGTCGGCTTTTCCCGTCCGGAGCCCCCATGACCTTCTTCGGATTGAACAAGCAGGGCGGGCTGCTAGCCTCGCGGCTTGCCGCAGGGGGCTTCAATGCCGCCGGCCGGTAGGATTCTGCTCTCTGGTGTCCCATCGAAAACCTCATGCTGGTGATGAGGGAGAGCAAAGGTCATGCCACGCCGAAGGCCTGAGGCAGGTATGAATATATCATATTGATTTAATGTTATAATACGGTATATGGCCGGTCAGGGGCCTGGGGGCGCCCCGGCCGGGAGCGGCTTGCGGAACGTGCAATATGCAATACTATCGACGGCGGGCCCGGCCGTCCGTGGGAGGTGAATCGATCCGGAGGGACTTGATTTTCCGCCAGAGGGTGCTCGCGTCGATGCCCAAGGCCCGGGCGGTGCGTTTTCGGTTGCCGTTGTAATAGCGCAGGGTTTCGGCGATAAAATGTTTTTCCATGGTTTTCAGGTTCATGGGACCGAAGGCCTCGGCGTGTTGCCCCGAAGCGGGGCGCAGTTCCGGGGGAAGGTGGTGGAGTTCGATGATGCCGCTCCGGCACAGAACAAAGGCCTGTTCGATGATGTTTTCCAACTCCCTGACATTGCCGGGGAAGTCGTGTTCCATCAGGCGGGCCATGGACTCGGGCGAGAGGCCGGCGATGTTTTTCCCCTGGCGGCGGTTGAATTTGGCCACGAGGTGTTCGACCAGGAGCGGGATGTCTTCCCGGCGATGTTTCAGGTCGGGCAGGATCAGGTGAATGACCCGGATGCGGTAATAGAGGTCTTCGCGGAAGCGGTCGCCCTGGACCAGTTCGGCCAGGTCCTTGTTGGTGGCGGCCACGACCCGGACGTCGACCGGGCGCGGTTTTGTGGCGCCGAGCGGTTCGATGATCCGTTCCTGCAGAACGCGCAGGAGTCTGACCTGGAGGGCCGGGGAGATGTCGCCGATTTCGTCGAGAAATATGGTTCCGCCGTCGGCCAGGGCGAAGCGGCCGGCCTTGTCTTTGCGGGCGTCGGTGAAGGCCCCGGCCCGGTAACCGAAGAGTTCGCTTTCCAGAAGGGAATCGGGCAGGGCTGCGCAGTTCACGGGTATGAAGGGCTGTTTTCGGCGGGGGGACAGGTTATGGAGGGCCCGCGCGAAGAGCTCCTTGCCGGTGCCGCTGGGGCCTTCGATCAACACGGTGCTGTCGCTGTCTGCTATCTGGGGCAGGAGTTCAAAGAGCCTCATCATTTCCGGGCTTCGCCCGATGATGTCCTCGAAGGTATAACGGCTTTCGAGCTGCTTCTGCAACTCCTCGATTTCCCGGAGGTCCTGGAAGGTTTCGACCCCGCCGATGACCCGTCCGTTTTCGTCCCGGAGGACGGCGGCCGAAAGGCGGACCGGGACCCGGTGGCCCTGATTGTTGATGATATAGGCCGTGGCATTGACCATGGACCTGCCGGTCTCGAAAGTCTGGCGAAGGGCGCAGTCCTTTTCGCAGATGTTGGCGTGAAAGATGTCATGGCAGGACTTGCCCGCGGCCTGATCTCTGGGGACGCCGGTGATGCGTTCGGCGGCCCGATTGAAGGCCGTGATGCGCCAGTCGAGGTCCACGGTAAAGACGCCTTCGTTAATCGAGTCGAGAATGACGCCCCAGGCGGGGCTGGTCTGATGTGCGGTCATGGGTCCGCTCCTTGAACCCGAATGTTGCAGTCGTCCTATACCGTGGCGCCAAAATGCGTGCGGCAAGGCTCGTTTTCCGGTTTCCGGCCCGGGGCGTATCCACAAAAACGCCTGCGGCCCAAAACCGGTTCAACTTCTCGTTTCGCGCGCCATGCATTTCAAGGCCTCGTTAGCAACCCAACGGCAAAATTCGGGTTTAAGCATGGTGTTTTGCAATGAATAATAGTCCATAACATCGTATTCTGCAAGGTATGGGAACCCCGATCCCGGAGCCGGACCCCTCAAACGGTCGTAAACCCGGCCGATTCCGATCAAAGACCCGGTTGGCACGAGGGTTGCTCCCCTATTCGGCATGAGGATCGCGATTCCGCACTGGCAGGGCCGGGTCTCCCCGGTCTTTGACGTGGCCAGGGACCTGCTCCTGGTCGATATCGAAAAAGCCGCGGAATTGCATCGGGAGAGCCGGACATTGATCAGCCAAAACCCGTTGCGCCGGGCTCGGGAGGTGGCGGACCTGGGGACGGACCTTCTCATTTGCGGCGCGATTTCGATGGTCATGGAAACCGCGTTGCTGGGCGCCGGCATCCAGGTCATCGGGTTTGTATGCGGAGACATCGAGGAGATCAGGCAGGCCTTCATGGCTGGAGACCTGGCCGGCCCCCGGTTTTTGATGCCGGGAATCTGCGCGAAAAGGCGCCGCGTTCGGTCCCGGTCCGGGACCCAGGGCCGATGATCTTTACCGGCCCCGGTTTGGCGGGAGGCCCGTCCGAAAGCGTCGGGTCGTTTGGAGTGAAACGATAACGTACAACACAGGTCATGATGGATCGTGGTGCGGTTGGGGCTCGGTTTTCGGCCCGCGGCGATCTCTCGAATCGTTGAGGCCTGGAAAGGCTGGTGTGCATGAAGATCGCCGTGACGGCTGAAAAGCCGACCCTGGACTCCCAGCTCGACCCTCGTTTTGGGCGTTGCGCCTATTTTCTGATTGTCGACCTGGATGACGGCAGTTTCGAGGCCATGGAAAACCCCAATCTGGAACTTGGAGGCGGAGTCGGCATCCAGTCCGGTCAGATGATGGCGAACAAGGGGGTGCGGACCATTATCACCGGAAACTGCGGCCCCAACGCCTACAAGGTGCTGACGGCGGGCGGAGTGGACATTATTGTCGGCTGTTCGGGAATCGTCCGCGACGTCATCGAGGATTTCAAGGCCGGCCGCTTGTCTTCCAGCAAGCAGCCCAACGTGGAAGGACATTACGATCCGTCCGCCGGAGCCGGTCGGGGCCTGGGGGGTGGCCGGGGCGGTGGCCGCGGCCGGGGCCTGGGCGGGGGCGGGCGTCGCCGTTAACCCGGATTTCTCGACAGGTTCCGTAGCGAGGTCGAGAAATCATTAGCGAAACGCGAAGTTGGAGGAGATTTTGG
>JAHJTB010000342.1 GCA_018830135.1 Pseudomonadota bacterium
CAACCTGCTCGACCTGCTGAAGAAGAATCAGGCCGGGGCCGGCGGTCTGGTGGACAGCAAAACCTTGTTCGGACTGTTCGGGTACGACCCGGAAAAAAGCCAGGAAACCCTGCCCAGGCTCTACCAGGGCCTGGCCGGCCTGACCAAGGAGGCCAGAACCAAACTCTTGGGCCAGCTCGATGAAAAGACACGGGGCGAGCTGGACGTCCTGGACAAGAGCCTCAAGTCCCAGCGGGCCGGAGCCCAAAAGGCGGACCCGGGTCGGGCTGAATCCGAGAGAACCAGGAAATTGATCGACATGTCCAGCCTTGGAGTCGGCTTTGGGACCCAATTGTCAGGTCCGGGCAAAGAGCCACTGGCGATCAATCTCGACGAGCCCATGAAAACCGGGGGCATCCCCCGCCGAAAAATGAATCTGGATGAGACCCGGGACCTTCTGAGCCTCAGGGCGCGCCGGGCTTCCGGAATGAGGTAGGCTATGGCCCGAAGCGATGACCTGATCCCGGCCGTCAAATGGACCCCTGGCATGAAGCTGTGGGGCGACGACGAAGAACAGCCGGAGCGGCAACCCTGGGCCGGGATATTGACCGGGGAGCCGGCGGCCAAGGCTCCGAGTCTGTCCGAACAGTTGTCGCGGCTTCATGCGGCCGACCTGCAACGGGCCGCGGCCCGTCACCAGGAAGAGATGGGCGACGCCCGGCTGGGGTGGCATCGAGGCGTCCACGGCATGAAGTCATCCTATTACGGAGCCAAGGGGCTGGTCTGGTCCCTGGCCGGGGCGGATGATTGGCGAGACGAGGCCTTCCGGGACTATCTCCGCGAGAGCGACGAAGCCAAAAAGTATGCGCCCCGGGTCGAGTCGTTCGGGAAGGCGCTCGAAGGCCCGGGCGAGTTCGTGGACTGGGCCCAGGGGACGTTCGGCGAACTGGCCCCGTCCATGATCGAGGCTTTTATAACCTCGATCATCGGCGCGGGGATCGGAGCGGTTGCGGGTTCGGCCGCGACTCCGGGTCCTGGAACGGCGGCCGGCGGCGTGACGGGCGCGCTGGCCGGGTTCATGGGCAAGCAGGGGGTCAAGGCGTTCATCAAGCAGGCGGCCCGGAAATACGCGGCCAAGGGCCTAGTCAAGGACGCGGCGGAAAAGGCGGCGTTAGAGGAACTGGAGCAGGTCGGCCGCAAGGCGGTGGTCAAGTCCTTTCTGACGAATATCGGCGGCAAGGCGGGCATCGTGGCCGGGGTCGCGCCGATCGAGGCGGGCGGCAATTGGGGCGAACTGATGGAGCGGGGTATCGACGCCCCCTGGTCGGCTTTGGCCACGGGCACGGCGGCGGGTTTTCTGGAACTGGCCGGCGGCAATGTCCGGCTGCTTGACCGATTTCTACCGAACAAGAGCGGCTTGATTCGCAAGGCCATTCAGGCCGGAGACGCCCGGCTGGTGGGCCGCATGGTCAAAGAGGCGGCCCGGCAGGGCGGCGAGGAGTTCATGCAGGAGGCCGGACAGGAGCTGCTGTCCATGGCCAATGTCGCCGTGAATGATCCAACCTTTGAAAAATGGACCCGCAAGAACCTGGACCGGCTGATCGAGTCTGGCATGGCCGGCGCCCTGGCCGGAACGGCAGGGGGCACGGTCTCCGGGGCATGGGACAAGTTCCAGAAGCCAGCGGGCGGCGGTGCTGACAATCAGGGCCTGCCGAACGCGGGAGACCTGGTCAAGGACGCGGGAAAAAATCTTTCCCCGATGACGCCTCCGAAAGACATCAGGGGAATGCCGGCCCCTGGTACGGAGGCGTCTTCGACAGGCCCGGCCGGTCCGGAAATTACTTCCACCGGACCGGCCGGGCCCCCTCCCCAATCCGATCCGATACCGAGTTCGGGAGGCCTGGTCAAGGACGCGGCCCAGGAAACGGTTCGGGAAGAACAGCTTGAGAAAACAGCGGCCCACCGGGACCTGGCTGAAGTGGTCGAGGAACTGAAGCGGCAGGAGGGACTGACACAGGCCCGGCTGGAGCAGGAGGCGGCGGCCCGGTCGGAGCAGGAGCAGACGGCGGAAGGGTTGTCGCTGGAACCGGCCTATGCCCTCGAGATGAAGTGGGACAAGACGCCCATGGACGACGATTCGATGTGGGGCGACATGACCGCCCATGTCGAG
>JAHJTB010000343.1 GCA_018830135.1 Pseudomonadota bacterium
GGCCTCGATTCGGCCCACGAGCCAGACCAGACCCAGGCCGCAGAAAAAGGCGGTGAAAAAATAGGCCGGCAGGAAGGCGGCCGGCTGGGAGGTCCAGCGGATAAAGAACAGGACGTCGGCCAGGCTGGCCCAGAACAGGGCCGTGAGCAGGGGCCAGTCCCGCCGCCAGACCCGAACCGCTCCGGCCAGAAGCAGAGGCAGGCCCAGGGGCCAGAAAAGCCTCGGTGTGGTTTCGGTCAAGAACAGCCAGGTATGGCGGGCCAGATAATGCCCTTTGCGGACGCCGTCGAAATGATCGGCGGCGTCCTTGCGGTCCGTGATGTGCATCAGGAAGCGTTCCAGGGTCACGGGGTGCCCGAAGTCCAGGGGCGGATCGGCCGAGCCTCGGATGGGCAGGTAGAGATAGACCGAAAAACCCACCAGGAAGAAGAAGAGAAGCAAGAGCAGGTTTCGTCCGACCCGGCTGGAGGAGTGGAGCAGGACGTAGACCAGGAAGCCGGGAACGTAAAAGGCGACCGAACCGTGGTTGCCGGCGGCCAGCCCGTAGATCAGGCCTCCGGCGCAGAGCCAGGCCTCCCGGCCGTCCGCCGACCAGCGCAGGGCGCAGTACAGGGTGATTCCGAGCAGAAGCGTGTTGAGGGTGTAGACTTCCGGCTCGGTGGAATTGGTCCACAAGGTCCCGCTCAGGCCGAAGACCGTGACCGCAATTGCGGCGGCCCAGCGAATTCCCGGGTCGTCCGGGTCGTCCCGGCCCACGATCGCGCTCCCCCGGACGATCAGACCGTAGAGGACGAACAGGATGGCCGCGCCGAAAAGGGCGGCGGCCAGGGTCACCCGAAAGGGGATGCTGCCCAGCGGCAGATAGGTCAGGACCTTGGTCGCCAGGTTGAAGGTGGGGAAACCGGCCGGGTGGGCGATGCCCAGGGTCCAGGCCGTGGAGGCGAACTCCGGTGTGTCCCGCCAGCCCAGGCCGGGCAGGGCCGTGATCAGGTACAGGACCAGGAACGGCAGGCAGACCAGGACCGGTCCGGGGAAAAAGCTTTTGGGTGCAGGGCTTTTCATCAATGGCCGCCGATCCAGCGCTCGACCTCGGCGCGCTTGCGGGAGGTCGCGGCCAGACTCCGGGCCATGTCCTCGCACTCACGGGCTCTGGCCGCGTTGCCGGCCTGCCGGTGGTACCGCCCCAGCCAGACCCGGGCCAGCGGGTCGTCCGGGGCAAGCTCGACGGCCCGCTCCAGGGCCTCCCGGGCCTCGGGAAGACGGCCCTGGAAAAGCCGGGCCAGGCCCAGGGCGGCCCGGAAATTCGCGTCGTACGGGTCCAGGTTCAGGGCCTTTTCCAGGTACCCGGCGGCCCGGTCCGCCCGGCCCGCGTTCAGATGGAGCAGGCCGATGTCCCCCAGGACCGGGGCCCGTTCACGGGGCGGGAAACTGTCGGCGCCCTGGGGGCCGAACAGGTTTTCGGTCAGATCGAGCAGGGCCATGGCCGCCCGGGGCCGTGCGTGTTGTTGAAAGTAGCTGGCGTACTGGGGCAGCATGCGGAAGTAATACCGATGAAGGTCCGGTTCTGTCAAGAAGCCGTCGGACTCGACCTCCCGTCCGATCTGGTTCCGCAGGCCCAGGAGAAAGCGTTCGGCCCGGGCCGGGTCCAGTTGTTCCACCGGCCGGAAGGTGACCCGGAGCAGCAGCCCGCCGGCCGGCAGCAGGTTCCGGCTGTAGACTCCCTCCTCCAGCTCGTAGGGCTCGAAGTAGATCATGCGGCCCTGGTCCAGGTTGGCGGTCAGAAACCGCCCGAGACAGGCATCGCCGTCGTACGGCCCGGCGGCCGGCGCCGGGACCTCGACCCGGGGAAACCGGGTCCGGGTCACCGGGTTGAACCACTGGGGGGCGAAAAAGTCGGAAAAGGACATGACCGTGACGTCGTCCCGGAGCCGATACAGGTCCTGAAAGGCCCGCTGGTGAAACCATAACAGGCCGGTCAGGCTGACGGCGTCCGGGGCCAGGTTCTCGAAGTCGGCCCGGAACGTTTCCCCGGACAGGTACAGGCCGGAACGGTCATGGTCCGGTAGCCCCGCCCGGAGGCCGAGGGCCAGGACCAGGACCAGGGCCGCGGCCGGATAGACGGGGCTCGGGGACCGGGACGGACCCACGGCCGCGAGGACGCGGCTTGCCCCAACGCCGGCCAGCAGAGAGGCGGAAAAGGCGGCGGGCAGAAAGGCCGAGGCGTCATTGGTCCATTTGATGAAAAAGATCGAGTCGATCAGCAGGACCCAGACCAGGGCCAGGGCCAGGCCCCGGTCCCGGCCCCAGGTCGTCCACAGCCCGACCAGGAACAGGGGCGCGCCCACGGGCCAGAACCAGACCGGGGTGGTCCGGCTCAGGAATATCCAGGCGTAGTGGGCGAAACTGAAACCCTCGCGGATCGCGGCGAAATGGCTGGCCGCGTCCTTGCGGTCGGTGACGTGCATCCAGAAACGCTGCCAGGTCGCGGGATGGCCGAAGTCCATGGCCGGGCCGGCCGCGGCCCGGACGGGCAGGTACAGATAGACCGACAGGCCGACCAGAAAGCAAAGCATGGCCAAGCCCAGCCTCCGGGCCAGTCCCGGCCGGTCGGGCCGGATGGCGAAGGCCAGCAGGCCGGGCAGGTACAGGGCCATGGTCCCGTGGTTGCCCGAGGCCAGGCCGTAGACCAGGGCGGCCGCATAGAGCCAGACCTCGTTTCCTTCCGAGGCCCAGCGTTGGACGCATACGAACACGCCGCCCAGAAAGGCCAGGTTCAGGGTGTAGACCTCGATCTGGGTGGCGTTGGTCCAAAAGGTCGGAGTCAGGCCCAGGACCAGCGCGGCGCCGGCCGCGGCCCAGGAAGCGGACGCCTCGGATTCTCCCTGGCGGCGGATCAGTTCGAACAGAAAATACAGGGCCAGGGCCGCGAAAAGGGCGGAACCCAGGGTCGCCCGGAAGGGCAGATCGGCCAGGGGCAGCCAGGTCAGGAGTTTGACGGTGAGGGAATAGGTGGGAAAGCCCAACGGATGGGCCACGCCCAGGGTCGCGGCGCTGACGGCGAACTCGGGGTTGTCCCGCCAGCCAGGGCCCGGGCCCGCGGTCAGAACGTACAAAGCGAACAGCGGCAGGCAGACCCAGGCCGGCCCGGGTGCCCACTCGATGCGACGCCCCATCCTCATGACCCCATCTTACCACTTCACGGCCGGCCTGTCAGCAGGGGCGAGGATAGGTTTGTAAGGTTATGCCGGGTCCCAGGCTCCAGCTTGGAAACCCGATCCTGGAAGTTCCAGCTTCCCTTCCTTTTCCGTCACGCCATTGTGTCTCGGCATGGTCCCGTCCTAGGGGATAAAGCGTCGAATCTGAGCTTCAAGGCAAAGACGTTCCCAAGCCAGAGCCTGGGTACGGGAGGACGATTCCCTCCCCTGTAACCTTTTCTCGCGCGGCGGCTCTGTATTCATAGGCTCGACTTGGCTACCTCAACGGGTTTGTTACCACAAGGAGGACCCCATGCTCCGGTTCATGGCTTTTGTCCGCAACAACCTCCACTGGCTGATGATGGCGGTGATCGTGCTGGGGCTGCTCAACCTCCGGTTCCTGGGCGGGTTCAGTCTGCCCAGGGAGCTGCTGGTCGGGATCGTGATCTTTCTGGTCATCTTTCCGGTCATGATCAACACGCGTTTCGAAGAAGTCTTTTCCCACATGAAGGAGCCCCGGCCCGTATTCTGCTCCCTGGCCCTCAACTTCATCGTTTCGCCGCTGCTGGCCTTGGGCCTGGCCCGGCTCTTTCTGTCCGACAGCCCGGAACTGGCCGCGGCCCTGTACCTGATCGCCCTGGCGCCCACCAGCGCCATGAGCGCGGCCTGGACCGCGTTTTCCGGGGCGCGCATGGCCACGGCCCTGTTTCTCATTCCGGCCAACCTGCTCTTTGCCGCGTTCGTCGGCCTGCCTTTCATCCTGCCCCTGCTCCTGGGCGACGCGATCCAGGTCAACCAGGCGGCCATCGTCAAGAACATTCTGCTGGTCTTCCTGGTCCCGCTCGTCCTGGGCGACCTGACCCGGCGGGTCATCATCCGTTTCAAGGGGCAGGAGGCCTATCAGAGGCGGATCAAACCGGAACTGGGCGGCGTCTCCGCGCTGGGGGTCCTGCTGCTGCTTTTTCTGGTCATGTCCCTGAAACGGAACGCGGTCCTGCTGGACAACCTGGGGATGGTCTGGGTGATCGCGGCGCCGGTGGTCTGGTACTACCTGCTCATGTACGCGGCGGCCATATCATGGAGCCTGTTCCTGGTCCGCCGGGGCGTTCTGGCCGGGGAAAAGGCGGCGGTCATCGTGTACACGTCCGTGGCCCGGCACATCAACATCTCGCTGGCCCTGGTCCTGAGCACGTTTCCCCTGGAATCGGCCACGCCGATGATTCTTTTTTTGATCGTGGGCTATATCCTCCAGGTGCCGGGCCTGGCCTTTTACGCCCAGCATTACGGGAAAAAACTGGCGGCCCTGCCGGCCGGATCGCCCGGGTCCGGGGCCGGGGCGGCGGGCCAACCGGCGCGGATCAGATGAGCGCGTCTTCCCGCCAGCCCAGCCTGATCAGATCGATGCGGGCCGGGTCGGAGACGCCCAGCCCGTGTTTGACCTCGGCCAGGCGGATGTTCGAGGGCGGGGTCGGGAGTTCGGTTTCGCGGCCGAAATGGTCCCGGCGTTTGGCCCGGATCAGTTCCAGGCCGATGGCGTCCACGGCCACCGGGTCGGCGCCCACGATGAGGCCCTGGTAGGGCCACAAATAGCGCTTGTCGAAATGATGCGGGCCCCGGCCGTGAAAGAGGGGGGTCAGGGCGACCAGGACGTGCAAACGGACTTTGCCTTCCAGGGCCGGGAGCTTGAACAGCAAAGCCAGATCGGCGCAGCCCCCGGGGTGATAGCGGGACGGGGAGGGCGCGAACATGATCAGATTCTTCATGCAGCCGCCGATACCGGACCAGTAGTGCGTGCGCAGGGGGCGGACGTTGATGATGGCCGTGGCCCGCTGGAAGACCGGGTTGGACCGCACGCCCCGGTCGTCCACGGCGACGTCGTCCGGCTTGACGCCCGCCTCGATCACCCGGTCCCGGAGGGCGTCTTCCAGTTCCGGCGGCGTGGGCAGGTAGGGCCAGACATTGCTTTTCACGCCCACCACGTCCCCCGGCCCGACCAGTTGCCGGAAGGCCCGGGGGGCGCCGGCCCGGTCCAGGAGGGTCGAGAGGGCTTGGTCGAGCATGTCCCGGACCACCGGCCCGTTGACCTGTCCATCCTTCAAGGCGGCCGGGTCCCGGATCAGGACCACCCGGCTCCGGGCCTCGGAAGCCAGGGCGGTTTCACTCCCCAGGCTCGCGGCCAGGGCGGCCAAAGCGGTCCGGCGCATGAAATCGCGTCGGGTCATCTCATCGGCCATGGTCTGGTTTTCCTTTTGAAAACACCGCTCTTAACAGACGGCGTCCGTATTCCGGGTCCCCGGCGTCCAGGACCAGGGCCAGCAGCCGGCCCCGGCGGCGGACCAGGGTCCAGGTCCCGTCCTCGACATGCCATTCCCCCGCGTCCCTGGCCTCGGGCAGGTAGGCGCTCATGAATGAAGCATGAGCCCGGTCGGCTCGTTCCCGGCTCGGGTACCGGATCAGGATCAGAAAGGCCCCGGCGCCGGCCCGGCCGTAACGGGCCAGAACTCCTTCGCATTCGCGGTCGAGCTGGAGAATGTTCCGGTCGGCCAGGAAGTAGAGCCGGTTGAGGACGCCGGCGGAGCGGAAGAATCGGACCTCCTGGGCTGCCAGGCCTTCGGCGGGCAGGCGGGTCAAAAGTTCCGGCCCCGAACCGGACGCCGGCAGGGCCCGGGCCACGGCCCCGGCCAGTTCCATCATGGCCGGCCGGGACGTTTTCTCGTCCCCCGGACCCAGGAGGGAAACGAAAAACCGGCCCTTCCAGAACCGCAGCAGGCCGCCGCCGTACTCGGAACCCTGGCCCAGGCCGATCTCCTCGTCCATGCGCTCGACGGAAAAGACGCCGAAGGCGTCGTCCGGGCGACCCATGTCGTACACGTCCATCACGATTTCCGAACCGTCCGGGCCGGCGTAGCGCCGGACGTGGACCTCCCGGAAGTCGTAGCTCAGGTAAAGCTCGGCCCCGCCGTCGATGTAATCGTAAAGCGTGTCGCGGTCGTAGACTTCGTCCGGGTTCCGGGCCCGCCAGTCCCCCAGGGACCGGGGCGCCGAATCGATCGGTCCGGCCATGACCACCCCCGCGCCGAGCCAGAGCCCGACCAGGATCGGTAAAAGCAACCAGGCTTTCATTGGCCTCGGCCTCGTACAAGGCCCGGCAACTCAGTCCTCCCGGGTCAGCTCCGCCTGGGGGACCGAAATCATGGTCGCCAGGGCCTTGACGACGAGTTTTTCCCCGTTTTTCTGCCGGTCGAAGACATCGGATTCGCAGACCAGGATTTTTCGGCCGGGTTTGATGACCCGGGCCCGGCAGATCACCAGGTCGGAAAAGGCCGGCCGGAGGAAGTTCATCTTGAACTCGACGGTCAGAATGCGGTGGTCTTCGGGAATCATGGTGTACGCGGCGTACCCGGCCGAGTGGTCGGCCATGGTGGTCATGACCCCGGCGTGGATGAATCCGTCCTGCTGGCGGTGCTCGTCCCGGATGAAAATCCGGGCCTCCAGGAAGCCGAGTCCGACCTCGATTGGTTCAAAGCCGCACCAGGCCACGAAACCCTGGCTGTAGTCCGACATGATCTGTTGTCTGCGCGTTTCACTCAGTTCCACGAATCCGCTCCTGAAAAGACGATCGGTGGGCGAAGACGACCCCGGCCCATGCCGGGATCGATCTATATTTCATTCTGGCTTTTTCCGGGCGGTCCTGTCAAGGCCCGTCCGGGTCGGGGCCGCCTTGCCGCCGAAAACCGGACCTGATACTATGAAACCAAATCCATTCGAAACCACCTCGGCCGGAGATTTTCAGCCGGTCCGGGGATCGAGGAGGCGCCGGGCATGGAGGCGGGTATGATCGGGCTGGGGCGCATGGGCATGAACATGGTCCGCCGGCTCCTGCGGGGCGGCCACCAGATCGCGGCTTACAACCGCACGCCGGCCAGGACGGAAGAGATTGTCCGGGAAGGCGCGCGGGGGGCGTTCACCCTGGACGAACTGGCCTCGGGCCTTCAGCCGCCCCGGGTCGTCTGGCTCATGCTCCCGGCCGGCGAAGCCGTTGACGAGCACATCGAGCGGCTGGCGCCCCTGCTGGCCGAGGGCGACGTGGTCGTGGACGGCGGCAACAGTTTTTACAAGGACTCGGTCCGGCGAGCCCGCCGCCTCGAAGCGGAAGGCCTTCACTTCCTGGATGCCGGGGTCAGCGGCGGCGTCTGGGGCCTGGCTGAAGGATACTGTCTCATGATCGGCGGCCCGGAACCGGCCTTCCGGGTCGTCGAACCCCTGCTGAAGACCCTGGCCCCGCCCGAAGGCTACATTCACAGCGGCCCGGCCGGGTCCGGGCATTTCGTGAAAATGGTCCACAACGGCATCGAGTACGGCATGATGCAGGCCTACGGCGAGGGTTTCGCCCTGCTCGAGGCTTCGGACTACGGCCGCAACCTGGACCTGTCCCGCCTTTCCCGCGTCTGGAACCGGGGCAGCGTCATCCGCTCCTGGCTGCTGGAACTGGCCGAAGACGCCTTTGCCGGGGACCCGAGACTGGAAACCATCGAGCCCTATGTCGAAGACTCGGGCGAGGGCCGCTGGACGATTCAGACGGCCGTTGAACTGGGCGTCCCGGCCCCGGCCATCTCCATATCCCTGATGGAACGCTTCCGCTCCAGGCAGAACCGGGCCTTCCAGGACCGCGTCCTGGCCGCCCTGCGCCGCGAGTTCGGCGGCCATGCCGTGGTCCGGGCCGGAACCGACGAGAAGACATGAAACCGGAGGCGCCCGGCATGAAGGAAGACCTGAAAAATCCACACCCCGGCCTGGAAACCGTGGTCCAGGGCCTGGCCCAGGCCTCGGAGCACGCCTCCTGCCTGGTCAAGGGCCCCCTGGACCCCTGCATCCTGGTCATCATGGGCGCCTCCGGCGACCTGACCACGCGCAAGCTGGTCCCGGCCCTGTTCAATCTCTTCATGAACAAAGGGCTGCCCAAGCCCTTCCTGGTCGCGGGCTGCGGCCGCACGCCCCTGGACGATCCGGCCTTCCGGGAGCATATCGGGGCCGGACGGGATTTCGGCGACCCCCGGGCCTGGACCGAGTTCGCCGCCGCCTTCCACTACGTTCAGGTCGATTACGACTCCGAGGCATCGATCCGGTCCCTGGCCGACCGCCTGGCCGAACTCGACGCCCGCCACCACACGGGCGGCAACCGCATCTTCTACCTGGCCACGCCGCCCAGCCTCTACCAGACCCTGGCCGACCTGCTCGGCCGCGTCGGGCTGGGCGCCCAGGGCCGGGGAGGCCGGCCCTTCACCCGCATCGTCATCGAAAAGCCCTTCAGCCACGACCTGGAAACCGCCGTCCAGCTCAACCGGATTCTGGCCCGGGGCTTCGAGGAAAGCCAGATTTTCCGCATCGATCACTACGTGGCCAAGGAAACGGTCCAGAACATCCTGGTCTTCCGTTTCGCCAACGCCATCTTCGAACCCATCTGGGACCGCCGCTTTATCGACTACGTCAGCATCACCGCCGCCGAGACCCTGGGCGTCGAGCATCGGGCCGGGTACTACGAACAGGCCGGCGTGCTCAGGGACATGTTCCAGAACCACATGCTCCAGCTCCTGGCCATGTGCGCCATGGAACCCCCGGCCCGCTTCGAACCCGACCGGGTCCGGGACGAAAAGGTCAAGGCCTTCCGCTCCCTGCGGCCCTTTCCCGCCGACCGGCTCGACGACCACCTGGTCCTGGGACAGTATGGTTCGGGAAAGATGAACGACCGGCCCGTCCAGGCCTACCGCGAGGAACCGGGCGTGGACCCGGGCTCGATCGTGCCGACCTTTGCCATGATGCGGGTCTTTATCGACAACTGGCGCTGGCAGGGCGTCCCCTTCTACCTGACCTCCGGCAAACGCCTGCCCGGGAAACTGACCCAGATCGCCATCCGTTTCAAACGGGTGCCCCATTCCATGTTCCGGCACGTCCTGACCGAAACGGTCCCGGCCAACGTCCTGACCCTGGGCATCCAGCCCGAGGAGACCATCCGGCTGACCTTTCAGACCAAGAATCCGGGGGCCGAAGTCTGCCTGCGCACCGTCCGCCTGGAATTCGACTACCTCAAGGACTATGACGGTCCGGTCCTGGACGCGTACGAAAAAGCGCTTCTGGACTGCATGCAGGGCGACCAGATGCTCTTCTGGCGTCAGGACGGGGTCGAGGCCTGCTGGTCGTTCATCATGCCGGTCATCGAGGCCTGCGAACAGTGCCAGGACCCGGGCCGGCGCCTGCGCGTCTACCCGGCCGGGACCTGGGGGCCGCCCGGAGCCGAAACGCTTCTGCCGGACACGGCCCTGTGGAGGACGTGAGATGGAACTGCGTATGTTCGACGATCTGGAACATCTGAGCCGGGCCGCGGCCGAAGTCGTGGTCCGGGAGGCCGGGCGGGCGGTCGAGGCGCGGGGGCGGTTTCTTCTGGTCCTGTCCGGGGGCGGCACCCCGGCCCGGTTGTACGGGATTCTGGGCGAATCGCCCTTGCGGGAGGCCGTTCCCTGGGACCGGGTGCACGTCTTCTGGGGAGACGAACGCTGCGTGCCGGCCGACCATCCGGACAGCAACTACGCCCTGGCCCAAAAAACCCTGCTGGACCGGGTCCCCTGCCCGGAAGCCCACGTCCACCGCATGGCCGGAGAGTTGGGCGCCCGGGCGGCCGCCGACCGATATGAGATGGAACTGCGGGACTTTTTCGCGCCCGGGGGACCTGAATTCGATCTGGTCCTTCTGGGCATGGGACCGGACGGCCACACCGCCTCCCTGTTTCCCGGACAGGAGGTCCTGGATGAAAAAGTCCGCCTGACCGCGCCCGTCCAGCCGCCCCCGTCCATCCGGCCGGCCGTGCCCCGGCTGACCCTGAC
>JAHJTB010000344.1 GCA_018830135.1 Pseudomonadota bacterium
CGTAAATGCCCGTATATTTGCTCTGCTCCGGGGTCTCGGCCACACCGGCCCGGATCGGGTTCAGGTCCACATAAGCCATGCAGGCCAGGAGGGCGGAATCGTCGAGCAACACCTGACAGTTGAACCGTCCCTCCCAGAATCGCCCCTTGCAGCCGCCCTCCCGGTTGGCCATTCTGGCCACGTACTCGTTCAAACACCGCATGAACCAGCTCACACTGCCCAGGCGGCGCCGGATTTCAGCCAACCGCTCGGACTGGCCGGCCAACAACTCAATCTCCGACCGGCTCGGGGCCTTGGGCCGGCCGTCCTCGTCGCGCTCCATGGGGAACAGCGCCAGCCAGCGCTCGGCCGTCTCCCCGGCCGACCAGCCTTCGACCAGGTCCGGACGGGTGCGGAGCACCACGTGCAGATGGTTGGACATGACCGCGTACGTGATTACCTCGATGCCGAAGGCAGACGCTATGTCCTTCAAGCGGGCCTGGACCCAGGCCTTGCGGTGCTCGTAGGAGCAGCCGGTACGCGTATCGAGGCCGCAAAGAAAGGCGCGACGTACGCATCTTGATACACAGTGGTAATAGGCCTCCACGCCTTGGGCGACCACCTCGCTGCGAGCAGTGGCCATAATGACTGCTTCCCTTTCTATGTTCTATGAAAGGGAGCATAACAGGTGAATATCCGGATGTCAAATAAATGGGTGTCTAAATAAAAGGAAAAACGCTTGTCTGAATCGGGGGAGACCTGATATGTATGCGGGAGATTTTTGGAAAGCGAACCGATCCGGCGACAAGGAGTCTGAATGACGATCTTCGATGACCTGGAGGCAATCAACAGCCGTCCCGGGCCGTTCGAGTTTTACACGGCGAGCGACTTGTGGACGGACGATCATACTTCGAAGCAGATGCTCGCCTTTCATCTGAACGGGGAAGTCGACCTCAGCTCCCGCAAGGCATCTTTCATCGATCGATCGGTGGAGTGGATCGCCTCCCGGTTCCAGGTCGGTCCGGAGACGAGAATCGGGGATTTCGGATGCGGCCCGGGACTGTATGCCTCCAGGCTGGCTGGAAAGGGAGCCCGCGTGACGGGCATCGACTTTTCGGAACGATCCATCCGGCACGCTCGGGACGCGGCGACCCGGGAGGGGCTGTCCATCGACTACGTCCGGGGTAACTACCTGGAATACGAAACCGACGTGCGCTTCGAACTGGTCATGATGATCATGTGCGACTTTTGCGCCCTCAGTCCGATTCAGAGAAAGGAGATGCTGCGTCGATTCCAAACGGTTCTCGAACCGGGCGGTGCGGTCCTGCTGGACGTGTATTCCCTGAACGCCTTCGAGGCCAGACAGGAGGCCGTCCATTACGAATCCGGCCTGCTGGACGGGTTCTGGTCGCCGGACCCGTACTATGGCTTTCTGAACACCTTCAAGTACGACCGGGAAAAGGTGGTTCTGGACAAATACACCATTATCGAGGCCGGTGGCACGCGGACCGTATACAACTGGCTCCAGTATTTCAGCCCCGAGGTTCTGGAATCCGAGTTCAGAGCGGGCGGGTTCGAGGTGGAGGCCTGGCATGCCGACGTGGCCGGCGCGCCGTTCGATCCGGGGGCCGGCGAGTTCGCGGTCGCGGCCCGGAAGCGGTAATGACCCGCCTGGCGGGCTCCGGCTTTCCACTTGCCATGGGCCGGGGTTACCTGTTACAACCCTTGTGCCGGGTTTCATCCTCGCACTCCAACGACCGAGTTCCAGGCAATGGAGGCGTCCTTCAGGGCAAGAGGCCCGAGGGTGTCGATCCGTCGGTCTCTGCTTCCATTGCCCCTGGCCGCCGGCTGGAGATTTCCGGGGTTGATCCCGGCCTTCCCGCAACAACCATAAGGGCGGCTTGCGCCGGCGGATGAAGGAGACACGGATTTGGCGGAAAACGGACCTCGGAACAAGTTCGGCCTGCTCGTCATCCTGGGCCTGATCGTGGCCTCGGCCGCGGGCTGGTACATTTACAGCATGGGCCGGGAATCCACGGATGACGCCTTTGTGGACGGCAAGGTCTTTGCCGTGAGCCCCCGGGTTTCCGGATACGTGACCGAGGTCCTGGTCGAAGACAACCAGCGCGTCCAGGCCGGGCAGCCCCTGGTCCTGCTGGATGCCAGCGAATACGAGGTGGCCCGGGCCTCGGCCAGGGCGGCCCTGGCCGAGGCCGAGGCCATGCTGGCCTCGCTGGAGCTGGGCGTACCCCTGGAACTGACCCAGACCGAGCAGCGGGTCCGGGGGGCCCGGGCCCAGTTGGAAAGCATGCGCAAGACCCTGGACATGCTCGGGCGGGAGGAGGAGGCCGCGGCCCAGGAGTTGAAGCGGGCCGAGGCGGAAAACGATCTGGCCCGTTCCGAACTCCGGAGGATGCAGGCCCTCCAGCGGAGCGGGGCCGTATCCCGGTCGGCTCTGGACACGGCCGAAACGCGGGCCCGGTCGGCCCAGGCCATGGCCCAGGCCTCCGCGGCCCGGCGGGACATGGCCGCCAAACAGCGGGCTTCGACCCGGGCCGACATGGCCCGTCTCGAGGCCAACATCGAACTGGCGGCCACCGGCCAGGAACAGGCCGACATCCGGGCCCGGCAGGTCGAGGCCCAGAGGGCCCGGGTCGAACTGGCCCGGAGCCAGGCCGAACAGGCCGAGCTGAATCGGGGATACACGACCGTCAAATCACCGGCCGACGGATTCGTGACCCGCAAGCAGGTCCAGGCGGGCCTGATGGTCTCCCGAGGGCAGCCCCTGCTGGCCGTGGTGCCCCTGGACCCGCAAAAACTGTGGATCACGGCCAACTTCAAGGAAACCCAGTTGACCCGGGTCCGCCCCGGACAGCGGGCCTATATCCGGGTCGACGCCTTCCCGGATCGAAAACTGCTGGGCAAGGTCGAATCCATCATGGCCGGCACCGGCGCGGTCTTTTCCCTGTTTCCACCGGAAAACGCCACCGGCAACTACGTCAAGGTCGTCCAGCGCATCCCGGTCAAGATCGTTTTCGACGAGGCTCCCGGGAACCTGCCCGACCTGCGCGTGGGCATGAGCGCCTTGCCGGTCATTTTCACCGACTGACGGGCGGCCAGGCTGATGAATCCGCCCCGGGTCAGCAAATGGCTGGTGACCCTCTCGGTCATGATCCCCACCCTGATCGAGATACTGGACACCACCGTGGTCAACGTCTCCCTGACCCATATCCAGGGCAGCCTCTCGGCGGGCCAGGAGGAAGTGACCTGGGTCCTGACCTCGTACCTGGTCTCGAACGCCGTGGTCATCCCCATGAGCGGCTGGCTGGCCGCACTCATGGGCCGCAAGCGCTACCTGATCGCCTCCATCGTCATGTTCACCGCCAGTTCGCTCCTCTGCGGCCTGGCCGTCACCCTGCCCCAGCTCGTCTTTTTTCGCGTGCTCCAGGGGATCGGCGGCGGCGGGCTCCAGCCCATGTCCATGGCCATCCTCATGGAAGCCTATCCGCCCGAGGAACGCGGCATGGCCATGGCCATCTTCGGCATGGGCATCGTCCTGGGCCCGATCCTGGGCCCGGTCATGGGCGGGTATCTGACCGACGCCTACTCCTGGCACTGGATTTTCTATATCAACCTGCCCATCGGTCTGCTGGCCATATACATGTGCCACGGCTTCATCTTCGACCCGCCGGAAATGCATCGCCTGGGCCGGGGAGCCCGAATCGACTACGCGGGCATCGCCCTCCTCTGCCTGGGACTCGGCGCCCTCCAGATCGTCCTGGACAAGGGCCAGCTCGAAGACTGGTTCGCCTCGGAATTCATCCTGGTCCTGACCGTGTTTTCCGCCGTCTGCCTGATCTCCTTCGTCTTCTGGGAGCTTAAGCACGAAAAGCCCATCCTGGACCTGCGCATATTCAAGGACCGCAGTTTCGCCACGGGCAACCTGGTCATGTTCACCGGATTTTTCGCCTTTTTCGGGTCGATCGTCCTGCTGCCCATCTTCGTGCAGAAACTGATGGGTTATTCGGCCTTGCAGGCCGGGCTGGTCCTGGGGCCGTCAGGCATGCTGACCATGGCGGTCATGCCCCTGGTCGGCAAGCTGACCCAGCGGGTCGACGCCCGCAAGCTCCTGGCCGTGGGGATGCTGGTCAACGCCGCGGCCCTGTATCACATGTCCGGCTTCAACCTGTATATCGATTTCTATACCGCGGCCCTGAGCCGGGTCATCCAGGGCGTGGGCATGCCCTTCTTTTTCGTCTCGCTGTCCATGGTCACCATGGCCTGGGTCCGGATCGACCAGATGAACAACGCCTCGGCCATCTTCAACCTCCTGCGCAACCTGGGCGGCTCCTTCGGCGTGGCCTTTGTCACCACGCTCCTGGCCCGGCGGACCCAGTTCCACCAGCACCGGCTGGTGGAACACCTCACGCCCTTCAATTTCGGCTTCAATTTCCGCATGGAGGAACTCAAGGCCGGACTGGCGGCCAAGCTCGGGACCCTGGCCGATCACACCCATGCCGCTTCGGGCATGATCTACGGACAGCTCCAGCGCCAGGCCGCGGCCATGGCCTTCAACGACACCTTCCACGCCCAGATGCTCATGTTCCTGGGCATGCTCGCCCTGCTGTTCATCATCCGCCGCCCGCCCGTCGGCCGCCGTCAGGCGCCCGGGGCCCACTGAGACGATACGTTCCGGTTATCGATTCAGGTCAAGTTTCAACTCGGCGATGGCAATGCCGTTCTCGCCGGCGACGGCGTACAGCAGATAGGTTTTTTCACCCCCGACAAAAATCGCCGGGTCGCGCAGTTGACGAACGGGAACCGTAATCTCGGTGCGTATCGACGGTTCAAGCGACAGGTCGCCGCCCTCCCAGGACTTCTCGGGCCGGAGCACATCCACCGGCGCGGTCATTCTCCAGTCGTCCCAGTCATCCGAACGGATATCCATGCTGGAACACAAGATTCTTTCCGGCTCGTCTCCCACCCGGGACCAGAACACGAACAGCCTGTCTCCCCTGGGCATCAAGGCAACGTGGCGCATGTCGGCTCCGGCAACCGGCTTCCGCCTGATCTCAAAACCATTCAGCCCGTTTTTGCCGCGATAGAGCAGCCCCGGCATGGCCATGCCGTAGTAATATCCCTTGTGCTTGAACACCCTCAGATATGGCGCGGACAGCACTTGAGGCAGAACCTTGAAATGCAGGCCGTCCCTGGAAACCGCTACGCGGGAGGCCTGAATCCCGCCATCCGTCAACCCATGGAAATAAAGCCTGATTTCCCTGCCCGGGTCATCGATCCACGCATCGGGGCTGGCGATATGAGGTTTGGATTCACCGGAAACCGTCTTCCCCTGCGCGGCCAGTGTTTTTGAAGCTTCCCGGGCGGCCAGACCCACTCGAAGAAGGGTCCAGAATTCGGTTTGGGACCAGTTTTTCCACAGGGTGGCTATCGTCGCCTTGATATCCGCCCGGGGGGCGACCCGGGCGAATCCCGAATCCTTCACATGAATCGCGCCGGCGGCGTAAATCCGCCACGGCCCTTCCGGACGGTCGGCGTAGGCCAGTTTGATGTAGTCCCCTTTGTGGTGCGCGAAATAGAGGTAGTACTTTCCCAAGGGATTTTCGACCCACTCCGGAACCTTGATCATGGATGGGCCGTTGATATTGACATAGCCGTACTGTTTATATTCATCGATCAGGGATTGATCCATGTCATGAACGATGATGGGGTTGCCGGGCAAACGCCGGACGTCGAACGCCAGGGCGTCGGCCGGGGCGAAAGGCGTCGGAGTCGAGACGCGGTATACCCGATAGATCAGGAATCCGACGACAACGACCGCCGGCAGTATCAGGATAAGCGCCTTCTTCAGCATGTCGGGATGGCCTCCTTCGCCCGTATCACCCGAGGCTGCCGCCCGTCTTCGCCAATGCCGCGGCCGGGGCGGGTTGCCTTGCCGGCAACGAAGCCCGGCGCCGCGAATAGTCCGGGCTTCTAACCGATTTCGATCTCTCCCAGGGCCGCCCGGCACAGGTCGCTGATCGGCGCCAGGGCCAGCCCGTGCTGGGGCGCCCGCTTCTTCAGATTCATGAAACACATGGGACAGAGGGTGACCATGATCTCGGCCCCGGCGTCGCGGGCGTCCTTCAGGTTTTGGTGCTTGATCCGGTTGGACAACTCGTAGTCCCGAGGCACGATGCCCCCGCCGCAGCAGAAGGCGTTTTCGCCCTCGTAGGACCGGGCCGGCTTGGGGGCCCCGATCAGTTCGAAGAGCCGGTCCACAAACGGGTCCTTTTCCGGGGTGTACCGGGAGGCGCAGGGCCGCTGGTAGGCCACGGGCCGGTTCAGGGGCCGAATGCGGTCCTCGAGGGCCTTCATGCGGCGGTAGAGAAACTCGGGCCAGGAGATCGGCTCGAAGGGCACATCGATCCCGAATTCAGGGGCCATGGCCTTGTACAGGGTGTAGCAGTCGTCGTGGTAGCAGACCACCTCCCGGGCCCCGGTCCGGGCCACCCGGTCCACCACCGCGGCGGCATGGGCCTCGACCGGACTGGACAGGCCGACGTGATAAAAGCCGATGCCGCAGTAGTAATCGCCGCCCATGAGAAAGGTGGCCCCTTCGAACAGGGCGCCGTCGAACAGCCAGTGGGTCATGGGCGAGACGGTGCACAGGTCGATGACCGGCCCGCCCGGGGCCCCGGGCCGCACCTCGGAGGGCAGGCTGTAGGCCAGTTCCATGCGGGCCTTGGCCTCCGGGAAGCGATTGAACTCGCCCTGCTCCTCCTGTCTCTGGATGATCAGGGAAAACGGGTTGGCCCGCTCGGGGCAGATTTCATCGCAGCCCATGCAGGACACGCACTGGGCCGCCACCGGCGTGGACTCTCCGTCGATCAGCTTGCGAAACTCCCGCCGGGCCTCTTCCTCGCTCATTTCCATGTACGGGCACCAGGTCAGGCACTCGCCACAAACCGTGCATTGCTCCGCCTTGAACATGACAGCGGCCTCCTTGAATTTGGATGTAACGGACTCCTGTCTGGCATAGCGGATATTGAATGGCGGCGCAAGGGATTTCAGGCGGGGGGCGGGGAGGGACGGTGGCAACAGCCGGAATAAGAGTCGCAGGTCGGGTTACGCTTCACTAAGTTCAACCTGCCAAACTTAGGCGATAACGTGTCCGTAATAGCGATCTTTCGACCGTTTGAATCTGGGGCACAGATTTCTCATATGAGTTGATGAAGACGAACACCACTGCCCGCAGCCGTAATCCTTACGATCGTTGACCACGGTTTCTTTGCATTGCGGACAGTTCCTGGTTATCTCATCCTTGAAAAATTCAACCAGGTTCCCGCAATTTGTGCATTTCACATTAAAAATGGCATCGAATTCCCATTCCCGGGTATTATTGCCCGTGCATTTTCTCATGCCTTCTAACTCCTTGATC
>JAHJTB010000345.1 GCA_018830135.1 Pseudomonadota bacterium
ACGTGCCGTTTTGCCGCTCGGCCAAGGGCACGATTACGGTCAAATCCCCGGTCCGGCCGAAGTCCTCACCGAAAAATGTCCTTCGGGCCGGGTCGAGGCCTTCGAGGAGCGGGTCCAGCGTTTCCCGGCACCAGTCCCCGACCAGGGACTCGCGCCGCCGGTCGGATTCCAGGGCGAAGGACGAGGGCTGCGACAGGCGGATGACGGGCAGGCTTCTCGACAGGCAGGTTTCGATGAGGGCCCGGGTCAGGAAGACACCGGAACCTTGGGAGGGTATGCAGAACAGCTCCTCGTCCGCGTCCTGACCGTAAAAATCCACGATCTCTTCCCTCCAGCGGGCCTCGGCCTCGGGCGACCAGGCCCGGCCCAGGACCTGAAAAATCCGCCGGCAGAGCCCGTCATCGAGGGCCTGGTCGAAATCGACCCGGTGGAGGGAGTAGTTTTTGCGTCCTGCCCGCACGTCCTGGCAGATGGAGTTGAACTCGTTGGCCTCTCCGAAATGCGTCGATATGATGCGCACATCGCCGCCCCAGACCAGGAAGGCCAGGGCCGCCTTGAGCAGGCCCGGCAGGTCGTCGTGGAAGGCGGCCTCGTCGATCACGGCTCTGCCCTGCTTGCCGCGCAGGTTGGTCGGCCGAGACGACAGGGAGGTGACCCGGTGGCGGCTGCGGGGGAAACGGATGCGAAAGGCCAGGATGTCGGTTCGTTCATCGTCGATGACCACTTCGTCCAGGGCCGATGCGGCCAACTGGTAGTGGCGGGCCCAGGCAGCGGCGTCCTCGATGAACTCGCGGGCCATGTCCTTGTTATACCCGATGTACCAGACGTCGGACCCGGCCTCGGAAGCGGCATACAGGGCGTCGTCGCCGGCTTCGGCCCAGGAAATTCCGATGCGCCGGGACTTTTCCATGACCTTGATTGAGGAACGGTCCCGGACCCAACGCCGCTGGTAGGGCAGGAGGATTCCGTCGATGGCCGCCCGGCGGGCCTGGTCGAAGTCTCCGATCATGATTCGAGCCCCAGAATCTTGCGCCGGATTTCGGCGGCATGGTCGTCGGACAGACCCCGGGCCCCCTCTCCGGATTCGGCCTTGTGGCGGGCCTTGAGGGAGAGGACCAGGTCCAGGGCGCTCTTGATCTCTTTGACCCCGTTCAAGGTCAGGGCCCCGGGTTCGGTCAGGAAACGGTTGATGCGCAGTTCCACGGCCCGTTCGAGGGCCTCGGCCGCTTCGGCCGGCCCCTTGATCTCCCGGGGCGGGTCCTCGCCGCCGGACGGCCGGCGGCCTCCGCCGACGCTTTTGTTCGCCGCCATCTGTTCGAGGCGGGCGAAGGCGTGAACCTGCCTGGGGTCCAGGCTTTCCAAGGCCGCCTCCAGGAGACGCCGGCGCAGACGAACCGTGTCCCGCTCGATCTCGGCCAGTTCCTCGCTCAGTTCCTCACGCCTGCGCGCCCAGTCCTCCCGGCCCGCCCAGCCACGGACCACCTCCGGATCGACCCCGGCCGCGTCGGCGGCCTGTTCGCAGGTCAGGCCTTCGACCACGACCAGTTCCCGGGCTCGAAGGCGGACTTCGGGGGAGCAGCCCATTTCTAACGTCCCAGGGCCCGGGCCACGGCCCGGAGTCGGGCACGGGTCTCCCGGAGTCGGACCACCCGGCCGGCCAGTTCCACGGCCAGGGCCGCGGCATCTTCGGCCCGAAGATCGGCCGGGTCGTCCGCAAAGGGGTCCAACAGGTCCCGAACCGCGGTCACGTCGGTCCGGATTCTCAGTTCGAGGCCCCCGGCCTCCCGTTTCAGGCGAGCCAGCCGGCCTTCCATCTTCAATGCTTCGTTCATGAGTCCACCCCGTGGATTTCGACCCGCTTTTCCACCCGCTGCATGGGGCAGAACTGGTTCTGGTTGACCGCCTCGGCCAGGCGGGTCATGGCCTCGGTGTTCATGACGATCAGGTCCTTTAGGTCCCGGGCCACCGACTGGTAGCTTTCGACCAGGCTGACGCTGCTCTGATAGTTGTTCCGTATTTCCGTCATGTACTCCCGGTGCTGCTGCAGAATGCGGCTGACGTCGGCCCGGTGCTGGTCCAGCAGGCTCCGCATGTTTTTCATGTCCAGCCACCACATCAGAACGACGATCCCGAAGGGCCCCAGCGCGGAAAATATCTGGACGAACACAGCCAGGCTGACCGTTTCCATGCCCCCGCCGCTCATACCCGCCCCGGACGGGCAGCGACCGGAACCGGACCCACCGCCGATTTCCCGAAACTTGACTCTTCATGCCTTCCTCCTCCTGACTGAGCCTGAACATAAAAAAAGGGCTGGTTGCAGCCTCTTCCCCGGCCCTCGGGCCGGGGCGACGTCTTCATTCAATCATCAAGCTTGATCGACTCGACCACCTGGCAGTTGACAATCCTTCCTTTTTTATATGTCAGACGAATCTGGCCGAAAAACCGGCGCTCCCCCAGACGGGCCAGCAAGTCCAGACAGAACCGCAACCGCCCGTCCTCGGCCCGTTCCATCGCCCGGGCCTGGTCCGGCCCGTTCATGATCCCGGCCTCCTTCCGGAGGCCCCCGGCGCGGCCGGACCGCGCTCGGCCAACTCGTAGGCGAACCGGTCGGCCATCCGGCGTCGGGCCCCGATCACAGCGAGGCGTTCCTCCGGCCAGACCTCGACCACCGGCCGGTCGACCCGCTCGACCACGGCGACCGCCTCGAACCAGCCCTGCTCCTTGATCCGCTCCAGGGCCTCCCGAGGCAGGGTCACCCGCGCCTCGCGGGTGTGGAACAGCAGACCGTTGGGCAAACGGACCTTGTCCCGGCCGTCGAACACGGCTACCCGCTCCTGCTTCATCAGGTCTTTCAAGGACCGGTCCAGCTCGGCCAGGCGCGCCCGAAACCGGCCCAGACGCGCCTCGTACCGCGCCCGGACCCGTTCCATTTCCTCCCGGGCCTCGGACTCGACGGCCTCGGCCTCCAAACCCAGTTCCCGCATCTCGGCCAGATAACGGTCCGCGCGGTCCAGGGGCGTCAGGCCGGCCAAGGCCGGCTTCCAGGACCGCCCGCCCCGACGGGCCTCCATGATACCAGTGGCCGTCATGTCCGGTCGGCCGTGCCGCCGCCCAGCCCGAACTGCATCTGAACCAGCAGGTCCGACAGGGAGACCTTGAGGATGTTGGCCACGATGTCCAGGGAGGCCAAGGCCCGGCGCTGGTGACGCCGGCAGTAGTCGGTCAGTTCCGAGCGGGTGCCGATCAGATAGTATCCGCCCCCCTGCTGGGACGAAGTCGAACCGATGGGCTCCCCTTCCCGGCGCAGTCGTTCGATGAGCCGGCGGACCTGGCGGGTGTCGTTGATCTTGTTGCGGACCGGTGTGCCGTAAACCGACTCCTGGAGCCGATCGGCCCCGATCGCCTTTTCCTCGCCGATATGCCACTGCAACACCTTGCGCAGCCGCTCCCGGGCCTCGAGTTCATTCATGCCGTGTCCCTCCTGATCGGCCCGGCCTCCGGGCCCAGACAAACTGTTTCGCGTATTATTCGAGTTATTTCCTGCTTTGATATCGTCTGAACCATGTTTTAGCCTCTCTTTAAGTTAAGAATACACATATAACTGTTGTATGTCAAGTATATTATATGGCAAAAACCATTTTGTTTGATTTTATCTATTTTATTAGTTGCATTGAAGCTTAATATAATGTATGTTATACGTATATTATATGTTATTTGCCAATTATATGGTTTACTGATTCGTAGATAGACTAGAGAGGACCCCATGACCGTCGACGAACTCATCAACCGCCTCCGCTCCAAAATCGTAATCAAAAACCAAAAGGCCCTGGCCCAGATGCTGGAACTCAAGCCCGGAGCCATCTCCGACGCCAAGCGCCGGGGCAGCGTGCCGGCCGACTGGTTCCTGACGCTGCTGCGCAAGTACGGCGTCAACCCGGTCTGGCTGGAGTCGGGTCAGGGACCGGTCTTTCTGGGCGAGCAGACCGGCGACCTGGTCCGGGTCATGACTGCGGACCAGGCGGCTCCGGCCCCGGCGGGCCGGCCGGCGCGGGATTCGGTCCGGCCTTCGGCGGACGACTTCATCCTCATTCCGGTTTACAACGTCGGGGTGGGGGCGGGTCCGGGCCGGGTGGCCGACGGCGAGGAGATCATCGACTATCTGGCGTTCAAGCGAATCTGGATCCGCAAGGAGATCACGGGCCAGGTGGACCGGCTTTTTCTGCTCTACGTCGAAGGGGACTCCATGAAGCCGACTCTCAACGCCGGGGACATCGTCCTGGTTTTGGACGTCAAGGAGGAGTCCTTGCACGACGGAATCTACATCATCCGTACGGGCGAGGCCGTCCAGGCCAAGCGCATCCAGCGCCTTCTGGACGGGCGAATCCGGATCATCAGCGACAACAAGGACTATGCGCCCGAGACCGTGGACCTGGACCGGGTCCAGGACCTGGCGGTCATCGGCCGGGTGGTCTGGCGGGCCGGGTCCATCTGATCCGGGTCGGCCAGTCTCTGCCCCTTGCGGACCGGGGCGGTATGGTTTAAACCCGGATATTGCAGTCGGGTTCGTAGCGAGGCTTCGAAATGCATAACGAAACGCGAAGTTGGACCGATTTTTTGGCCGCAGGCGTATCACAAGATACGTCGAGGTCAAAAAGCGGGAAACGAGCGTTGCAGCAAGCAGTGCGGCGCCGCAGTAGAATCCAACTGCAATATCCGAGTTTATACAGGTTCATGTCCATACGAGCCCTGGTTCGCGTCATCCTTTTACTACTGTGGTTCCCTGCCGCCTTTTTTCCCCCGGCCTTTGCCGCGGCCGCGCCGGACCCGGTCCGGACCGCCCGTTTCTGGGGCGAGTCCTGGCGGGAGCGTCCCTGGCCGGAACGTCTTCGGCCGGCCCCGGCCGAACTGATCGCCTACCTGACCCTGGAAAACGAGCGGGCCGGTTTTTCCGAGCGGCCTCGGCCGGCTGATCCGTCGCCCGAGTTCGGCCGGGCCCTGGCCGGCATCGCCGCTCGTCTGCCCGATCCGGTCGGCCGTCTGGCCGCGACCGGGCTGGTGGGCGTCTTCCTGGTCGATGGTCTGGGCAGCACGGGTTTTTGCGAAACCGTCCTGGACGACCGGGGCCGGGAGTCGTTCATTTTTATCGTCCTGGACCGGGGCCTTCTGATCAAGACGCGGGCCAATGCCTGGGCCACCTGGAAGGAAAACAGCGCCTTTCGCCCGGACCCCGAGGCCGGTCCGGACCTGTCCCTGATCATCGAGACTCCGGAAGGCGACACCCCGCTCAACGCCATTCGCTACATCATGCTCCACGAACTGGGCCACGCCCTGGGCCTGCTGAGCCGGGCCCACCCCTCCTGGTCCCCTGACCAGGGTCCCTTGCGCCTGGACGGTCCGTTCACCCGGCTGAGCTGGCAGGCCGGGCCGGACGGGCGACCGGTCAGCCGCTTCGACGACGTGTTCCCGGAACGAAAAGCCCTGCGCTTTTACGGTTTCGAGCGGGCCGGCCTGTCCCGCAACCAGATCATGGACACATACGACCACCTGAGCCGCTCGACGAATTTTGCCAGCCTGGCCGCGGCGGCCAGTTTGTGGGAGGACTTTGCCGAAAGCTTTGCCACATGGGTCCACGTGGTCCTGGACGACCGCCCTTGGCAGGTCCGTCTGGAACGCAAGGGCCGGACGGCCACGGTCATCGAGTCCTGCTGGCGAAAGGACCGCTGCCCGGAAAAACGGGCCTTTATGGAAACATGGTTCCGCGATCCCTCGAGCCTCCGCTGATTCCGGCCGGCCGATGAAGAACGGCTTCCGTCTCCAGGTCCAGGGCCGGGCCATCGGTTACGAGACCGGCCCCCGAGGCATCGAGCCCGGTCGGCCGACCGTGGTCCTCCTGCCCGGGGCCGGCGGCTCGACCCTGGCCTGGCGGGTCCAGCTCCGGCTTCTGGACCACCGGGTCAACGCCCTGGCCGTGGACCCGCCAGGCCGGGGCTGGACGCCCGGGCCGCCTCTGACCCGGATTCGGGACTGGGCCGACTGGACGGCCGCCCTGATCGCGGCCCTGCCCCTGACCAACACGCCCGTTTTGGCCGGCCTGTCCCTGGGCGGGGCCGCGGCCATCGAGACGGCCCTGGTTCACCCCGACCGGATTTCCGGGCTGGTCCTGGTCTCGACCGGGGCCCGACTCGCCGGCAACCCGGTCCTGGCCGATCGGACCGACGCCCCCCCCATCACGGCGGAGCGGCTGGCGGAATGGTTTTTCGGCCCCAACGCCTCTCCGGCCCTGGCCCGGCAGAGCGCGGCCATCCTGGCCGGGGTGCCGCCCGAAGCGATGCGGGCCGACCTGGCCGCGGGCCGGAGCTTCGACCGGCGGGCCGACCTGGCCCGCATCCGGGTCCCGGCCCTGGTCCTTTGCGGCGACCGCGACCGGATCACCCCGCCCGAGATGTCCCGGGCGTTGGCCGACGGCCTGCCCCGGGCCCGGCTGGTCCTCCTGCCCGGCGCCGGGCACATGGCCGTGATCGAGCGGGCCCGGGACATCGGCCGGCTCATCCTGGACTTCGTGGACCCGCCGACCCGACAGATCATTTCATGACAGGAGCATATTCGATTCCAGCCTCGAAACCCTTCATTGAATCGGGGCGGATCATATTTTAACCGCCCGCGCGGCGGTTGACAGGACCGGTCGGGGTTGGATATAGGTGGAGGCATGGATACAACGACACTATACCTGATCCGGCACGGGCAGGTTCAAGGCTGGGAGGAGCGGCGCTACAACGGCCAGACCGACGTGGACCTGACCGAAACCGGCCGCCGCCAACTGGAGGCCGTGGCCCGGGACCTGGCCGACGTGGACCTGGCCGCTGTTTACAGCAGCGACCTCAAACGGGCCGCTTTCGGAGGCCGGGCCCTGGTCCGGGACCGGGGGATCGACCTGGTCGTCGAACCCGGCTTCCGGGAACTGCATTTCGGCATCTGGGAAGGCATGTCCAGCGACGAGGTCCGGGAACGATATCCGGGCGAACTGGAACGCCGCTACCAGAACATGACCGACCACGTCATTCCCGGCGGCGAAACCATCCGCGAGTTCTGGGACCGGGTCGGGGCCAAGGCCTGGGAGGTCCTGGTCCGGCACAAGGGGGGCAACGTGGCCGTGGTCGCCCATTCCGGGGTCAACCGGGCCATCCTGCTCCAGGCCCTGGGCTGCGGGCCGGACAAAATCTGGCGGGTGGATCAGGGCTTCGGCTGCCTGAACGTGATCGAATACTTTGGCGACGGCGCGTCCCTGGTCAAGCTGGCCAACGGCCCCAATCCGGTTCAGGGCCAGTAGGTCGCGCAGCTCGTTTCCGACTCCCAGGCCGAAACCCGGCTCAGCCGGGCTCCGCCCGCCTGGATTCTGGGGGCCAGCCCCTCGTAAATGAACCGGGCGATGTTTTCCGAAGACGGGTTGCGGACCTTAAAAAACTCCAGATCGTTCAGGTACTTGTGGTCCAGGTCCTCGATCACTTCGGCTAGGTGCTTTTTGATCAGACCGAAGTCCATGACCAGTTCGGCCTGGTCGAGGTCCTCGGAGGTGACGTAGACCTCGACCTTCCAGTTGTGGCCGTGCAAATCCTCGCACTTGCCGTAAAAGTTGCGCAGATGATGGGCGGCGCCGAAACCGCTGACGACCTTCAGTTCGTACATGGGCCTTCCCCGGGATACAAATTTTCGGACGGGACAAGGGCCGCCTCCGAGCCGCGGCCCGACCCCGCCCGGAATACTACTCGAATCCCCGCTGTTTGACAACGCCGCCCCCCCGGCTCCGGGGCAGCGAATCTCAGTAGTCCCGTTTCCAGTTGATCCCGATACCGCTGCCCGATTGCCCGCCCACTTCGGTTTCCAGGCTCAGGCTGGGCGTCAGTTCCAGTTCCACCGAGACCTGGTCGCCTCCGGCCTGGAACCCCTTGTCCACCTCGACGTAGATTTTGTCGCTGAGATATTTGCCTACCCCGACGCTGGTCTGGCCCTCATCCCCCTGCTTGACCTCGACCCGGTCCACCCCGAGGGCCTTGCGGGTCCGATCGAGCACGTCCAGCCCGTCCGTTCCGCCCCCGGCCAGGGTCTGGGCCGCAGAAGCCAGCTGCAGGGCCTGCCAGGGGGTGATCTTGTCCAGGGACCGTCCGAAGAGCAGGCGGGCCAGCACCTCGTCCGAAGGCAGGGCCGGCTGGGAGTCGAGGGATATCTGGGGGGCGGAAGTCGAACCGCTCAGCTTGACGATGATATCCACGTCCTGGACCCGGGTCTGGCCGGCCACGTTGATCACGGGCGTGGGTGGATTGGACCCGATAAAGGTCAGGCTTCCTTGGGTCAGCTTGAAGCGGCGGTCCAGGAAGTCGAAACGCCCGCGAACCATGTCCAACTGTCCCTGGATGACGGGCGACCCGGCCGGACCGCGAACGTCAAGCCGGCCCTTCCATTCCGAGTCCATTCCCCGGCCGCGCACGAAAAACCGGCCCGGCATCTCCACCCTGACATCGAGTTGCAGGGTCGTGCCCTGGGTGGGTTTTGCGGTCCGGGGCTTCGGCCCCGTGGGCGGGAGATTGACCTGGGTGACTTCCAACTCGGTCAGGGAGGGCGGCAGCCGCCGGGGAATGGTCAGTTCGGCCGGGTCCACGACCAGGGTCCCCCCGAAGTCCGCCCGGCCGGTCCGGCCGGACAGTTTCAGGTCTCCCGAGGCCTGGCCATGGAACATGTTCAGGTTGACCAGCCGGGCCGACCGGAGGCCGATTTCGGCCTCATAGGGATAACCGCTCGTCGGATCGAGTTGCAGGCGGCCCCGGGCGGTCAGGCGGCCGTCCACCCCGTCCGAGGCCTCGGCCCGGATCAGGCGGATTTCGGGCCCGTCGGCCGTGGCTTCCACGGAGATGCCGGTCAGGACCGTGCCCAGCTTCACGTTTTCGTACCGAGCCCCGTTCACGGACAGCCGGCCGGAAACCACGGGGTCATCGATCCGGCCGGTCAGGGACAGGTCCAGATCGGCCAGACCGCTGATATTGTGACCGTCCAGAAAGAACAGGGCCGGGAGGAGCCCCAGGTCCAGGCCGCCGGCCAGGTTGCCGCTCAGGGTCCCTTGGGGCGGCACCCGGGCTGACCAGGGACGCAGGGACAGTGCGAGGGGAAGTTCCACCCGGCCCTGGACCGGTCGAGGCCCCAGGCCGCCGGCCTTGAGGTCGGCCCGGCATAATCCGGAGACCGCTTCGACCCGGAGGTCGGCCCGGACCGGTTTGAAGTCCGTGGGTCCCGACCCGCCGGGGCGGAGGTCCTTCAGGGCGACGACGGCCTCGATGCCGGGCGAGTCGGGCCGGCCCCGGCCCTGGATACGGGCGTCGAGCAGCCCGGTGACGGGCAGGGGCCGGAAGGCCTCGGCCAAGTCGAGCGGCAGATTTTGGACGTCCAGATCGATGTCCGCGTTTTCGGGAGACAGGCCCAGGCGCCCCTTGATCCGGCCCTGACCCACGCTCAGGTCCAGGTCTCGCAGGGTCAGTTCATCGCCCCGCTTTTCCAGGGTGGCGGGACGTTCAAGGCGGACCTTGCGGCCGGCCAGTCGGCCGGCCAACGATTCGAGCACGACCCGGTCTGTGCCCGTTTCGCGCGATATTCGGGCCCGGGTTTTCAGCTTCAAGGGCGCCGGTTTCGAACCGGAGGCTTCGGCATTCACGGCCAGGGCCCGGGCCGATCCGCTCAGGGTCAGGCTGGCCCGATCCAGGACCAGGTCCTGGTATTCGAGTTGCTTCAGGTCGAGTCTGGCCTGGCCGGCCGGTGATTCGTTCAGGTCTTTGAAGTTCCCCTCGATGGTCGCGGAACCGAGCCTCACCCCGTCCAGGACCAGGTGGACGGCCCGGCCTTTGACCGAGGCCCCCGGCCGGCCGGATTCGGGTTTCAGGTCGACATCCAGGTCCACCGATCCGGACAGGTTGGACCCCAGTATCCGGGAGACGGGTTCGAGGTCCGCGGCCCGCAGCCGGAGGTTTCCCTCGGCCGAGGGTCCGGCCGGATCATAGTCCAGATCGGCGGTCAACTCGACGCCGGGCATCCGGACCCGGCCGTCCCGGACCCGGGCTTTGCCCCGGGTCCAGGCCCATGCGGCGGTGATGGCGATCGGGCCGGCCGGGCTGGAGGCATCGACGCTCAGATCGCCCTGGGGAGCGGCCGGGAGGTCCGAGGCCGCGGCTTTCAAACGCAGGTCCTGGAAGACCCGGCCCTGGTAGCGCAGTTCTTCGGCCCCGCCCTGGACTTCGGCCTTCAGGTTTTTAAAGGGGCCGGACGCCTGAAGTTTTATGATTCCCGGCTTTTTCAGTTCGATTCCCTGGTCGGCGGCCAGGGCCGGTAGTCCGGAAGGGGTCAGGCTGGCCTTGAGGTCCAGCCGTTCGGCCCCGTGGTCGATCAGGCCGGTCGCGGTCAGGATGGACCGGCCCCTGGCTTCGAACCGTTTCAGGTCCAGGCGCTTTTCGCGGTAGTCCGCCTGAAAGTCCAGATCGATCGATCCGCCCGCCAGGACCGCCGCCGGCCCGGGCAGGCCCTTGATCTCCGCCAGCCGGCCTTTGCCCTCGATCCCCAGTCGGGGGCCGGTCAGGAGGCCTTTGACGTCGGCCCGGAGTTCGGCCCGTCCGGATAGTTTCAGTCCGGTTACGGTCAGGCGTTTCAGGTCGTCGAGTTCGACTTCGAGGCGGGATTCGAGGTCCAGGTCGCCGGTTCCCAGTTGGCCTTTGGCCCGGGCCCGCAGCCAGCCGCCATCGATATCGAGTCGTTCGACGTGCAGGCGGTTCGTTCCGTCGAGCACGGCCTCGAAATCCAGGTTCAGGTTTTCAGGCGCGGGCTGCGGACCGGGTATGGCCAACCCGGTCAGACGGATTCGGCCGGCGCTTCGGAGTCCGGTCGAGATCGGCGGCAGGGCCCCGGCCGGTTCGAGGTCCAGTTCAATGTGGGTGGCGCCGGCGGACAGACCCTGATAGGACCAGGGACCGGTTTCGGTCCGGAGTTCGAGCCGCGGGCCGGGTATGGTTCCGGAGACGCGGCCCTGTATTTTCAGCGGCTGGTTCATGACCAGGCCGATCGGAGCCAGAATCGACGGTTCGGGGGCCTCCAGATCGAATGTGCCGCGCAGGCCGCCGCCGGCCAGATCGGCCCCGCCCTGGAAAAGCAGGTCCAGGCGGCCGGTGCGGACCGTCAGACGCTCGACGGCCAGGTCGGACTTGTCGTCCGACTGGTCAAGACCGAGGTTCAACTCGAAGTCCGCCGCACGGCCCAGGTACCGGGCGGCGGATTCCGGCAGCAGGCCCGGTTCGGCCGTCAGTCGGCCCCGGCCTTCGAGGCGGAGTATCCGATCCAGGCCCAGCGCCCAGGTCGAACGCAGGCCGAGCAGTCCGGAGGCGGAAGCATCCAGGCTGGCCCGCCATTGGGTCAGCGGGCCGGCCCCGGTCAGCGCGGCCTGGATGTCCGAGGTTGCAGGCAGTCCCAGCAGCGAACCCAGGGCCCCGCCGGCCGGTTCCCGCAGCCGGAGGTCGATTTCCAGGTCCGGATTCCTGCCGGCCAGCCGGGCCGTGGCGTGCAGTTCCCCCGAAGCGGGGGCCAGGCCGGTGACCACGATTTCCACGCGGCTCGAATCCTTTTCCAGACGGGCTCCGCCTTCCAGGGCATAGTCGCGCGGCGGGGCGGCCGATGGAGCGGGCAGCCGCAGGCGCCGGACGGTCAGGCGGCCAACTTCCAGGCGGGGCAGGCCGGGCAGTTTGATCGGGCCGATGGGGCCGGCGGGCTTTTCATCGCCCTGGGGAAGCCGGGCCAGGACGAGTTCCTTGAGTTCGATTTCCGGGAAGACCAGCCGGCCGCCGGCCAGGGACGACAGGTCCCAGCTGACGGACAGGTCCCGGCCCGACAACCAGACCCCCCGGCGGTCGGAAACGAGAAAGCCTTCCAGGCTGACCTGCCAGGGCGGATTTCCGGCCAGGCCCCGCAGACGGAGCTGGAACGATTCCGAAGACGCGGTCCGGTTGACGAACTCGACGATCCGTTGCCGGCCCGTTTCCGAACGCAGCAGGGCCAGCAGCCCGCCCACCGTGATCAGGCAGAGCAGCAGCAGGACGCCCAGGGCCATCGCCGCTCTTTTGATCCATTTCCGGGTCTTGATGGTTTCGCTCATTAGAAGGCCTGCCCCAGACTGACGTACAGCTGGTAGTCGTCGTCCACGCCGGTCCGCTTGTCCAGGGGAAAGCCAAGGTCCAGGCGGAGCGGGCCGATGGGCGTGTAGTATCTCAGACCCAGTCCGGCGCCCCAGAACAGGTGCTGGTCCAGGTCCAGCCTGGATTCGGTAAAAGCCCGACCGCCGTCAATGAAGGCCGCCAGGCCGAAATTATCGCCGATCCGGTAACGGAGTTCGCCGGAGACATCGAGGATGGACAGGCCGCCCAGGGGTTCCGTGCCCGAGACGTCGCCGGCGCTCTGATAGGCGTAGCCTCGGATCGACCCGCCGCCTCCGGCGTAGAAGCGTTCATCGGCCGGCGCCTGGTCCCGGTCGACGCCTTCGATGAAGCCGACGGAGGCCCGCAAGGCCAGGACCGTCCGCTTGCGCCTGCCCAGGCTGAAGTAGTGGCGGTGAGAGGCCCTGAACTTGAAAAAACCGCTGGTGTTCTGGTCGATATCCGTGAAAGGGGCCAGCAGGACGTTGAAACGAAAACCCCGGGTCGGGTCGAGCAGGTCGTCGCTCCGGTCCAGGTTGTAATACACGGGCAGGGATAACAGGCCGAAGGTCTCCTCCTGGTCGTCGATTCGGGTCATCCGGTATCTCAGGCCCAGGCCGCCGGTCGAGTCTGTCGCGAGGACCCGTTCCAGGGTGACCGAATTGTCCAGGCCCCGGCTGCGATAGGCATTGGTGTACTCGTCGGCATAGGTCGAACCGATGATCAGGGTCTGACGATCGTCCCAGAAGCCGGGCAGGCGGAGGGCCGCGCCCATGGACTGCTGGACCTCGTTGGTCTTGGCGCTCAGGCTGAGCTTCTGCCCCGCGCCGAAGATGTTGCGATGTTCCCATTCGACGCTGGCTTCCAGACCGACGTCGGTCTGATAGGCCAGTCCGGTGCGAATCGTTCTGAAGGCGCGGTCCTTCAGCGTCACGGTCACGGGCAGCCGGCCCTCGGGGTCCACCTGGCCTAGCTGGATGTCGGCCGAGGAGAAACGGCCGGTTTCTATCAGTTTGGACCTGGCCTGGTTCAGGAGTTCGGAGTCGAAGAGGCGTCCCTCCGTCCAGGGCAGAAGCCGGGCCGCGTACCGTGGGTGGACCTGGCTGTCCCCGGTGATGAGGGTCGCCCCGAAACGGGCCTCGGGGCCGGGATCGACGGTCCAGGCGATCGACACCATGCCCGTGGCGTGATCGGCCAGGACTCGGCGGTCCTGAATCTTCGGAAACGGCCTGCCTCGCCGGCCCAGGTAGGCCAGGAGTCGTTTCTGGGCCTCGATCACGACTTCGGCCCGGAAGCGGGCGCCCTTTTGCAGGCCCAGATTCGCCGGGGCCGGCAGGTCCGGCTCACGGCCGTCGGTCCGGGAAAGGGTCTGTATGGATATGTCTCCCAGGATAAAGGCCGGCCCGGGCGAGACCTGGAAGACGACGCGGACCGGCCGGGCCTGGCCGTCGACGGCCAGGGCGACGGAGGCCTGGAAGTAGCCTTCCATGTTCAAAGCCCGGCGCATGGGGGCCAAGTCGCTTTCGGCCCGGGCCCGGAGCAGGTTCAGAGAGGCCGGCGGGCGGTCCTGGAGGGCGAAAACATCGGACACGGTCTGAAGCAGGTCCAACAGGGCCTTGTGGTCCGGGTCGTCCAGACCGGAAATGGCTGCCTGGTAAGGCACGGCCGAGGCCCCCCGGGCCGGCACGGCCGAGGCCAGCCCGGCCAGAGCCAGGATCAGGGCCAAAAACCAGTTGGCGGCGGCCAACGGCCGGGTGGAATGCCCGCCCTGTTTACACTTCCGGTGTATCGCCCACATAAACGTTCCGGTCCCCGGCATCTCCGGAGGCCACCACGGGCTGTCACGTCGATAGAATCCGCCCGGTTCCTGGATTATGGTCTGACGGGCCCCGTCGGTCCTTCGTCTTCAATGCCCGGTACGTCGGGGAAATCCACCCGCCGGTTTCGTCTCAAATACCTGTTTTGCCCAATCTCATGGCCCGGGTCTAAACATATCAGAAGCTTCAGGCCTTGTCAGGCACCAAGCGTGATGAAAATAGAAGACTGCCGTGCAGGCGGTGTTGGCTGGTTCCCAGCCTCCAGCTTGGGAACCCGATCCAGGAAGCTCCAGCTTCCATTTTTTCCTTGCGGCGTTGCCCTTCGCCTGACTGTACCTCAGGGAACCGGTGTTGAAGCAGCGCTTCAAAGCGATAAGGGCGTTCCCAAGCTGAAGATTGGGAACGAGGGAGAAAATAGCTGGCGGTCCCTAGTTTCCCAGCTTCGCGTTTCGCTACGGATTTCGACTCGTTGCCGGGAAACCCACCGTAACAACCGGGTTGAAACGAGCGGCCAGTGTGATATGATCGGTCTGGCCGGTCGAGGCGTCCGATGGACGGGCCGGGCATTTCGGGGGTCAGGTGAACCGAGGCAGCGGATACAAGGACATGATCGACCAACTGATGCTGGTCACCCAACTGGGTCTGACCATGGCCGGTTCGATCCTGCTGTGTTTCGCCATCGGCTACTACCTGGACAAGTGGCTGGGAACCCGCGGGATTTTCCTGACCATCTTCATTCTGCTGGGGGTTTTGGGAGGCGGCTGGACCGTCTATCGTCAGATCATGGAGTCGGATTCCGGGAGGAAAAAGGGCGGTCCGGACGGGGGCGTCTAGCTTGAGAAAAAAATAACTTTTTATGGTTGACAAATCAGGCGATATCAACTATTGACAGCGTGGACGCGGCAGGGAACTTGGCGAGACGCGCGCTGTTAATCGAAACCTGACGCCAATGACTCCGAATGGAAAATTACCAAAAATTCAAAAGGGCTATCGCCTTGCAAATCCTGTTGACCGCCGGCCTTTTCGCGGCCGGGGCCATGCTGTTGGGCTACGTGCCCGCGGCCAAGGGATTCGTTTTGGGCAGCCTGTTCTCCCTGGTCAACTTTTTCATCATGGCCCGCCAGGCCCCCAGGCTTCTGGGGCAGAGCCGGGGACGGGCCACGGCCGGAAGCATGGGCAGCCTGATGTTTCGGATGGTGGTGCTGGGCGTGCCGCTGTATATCGCCCTGAAGACCCCGGCCATCAGCCTTATCTGGACGGCCGTCGGCATTTTCAACCTGCAGATTTCCATTATGACCCAGGGCCCGATAATGGAACGCCTGA
>JAHJTB010000346.1 GCA_018830135.1 Pseudomonadota bacterium
ACATATCGCTCGGCGTTTCGACGCCTCGTCCCGAATCCACAACCAAGCCAACCGAAATATCCGGGTTTAAGGCCTGGCCGGCGCGCTTTTCCTCAGGCGCCCGGACTCCCCATCGGTTTCCCTCTTGACATGGCCTCCGGACTGGGTTTCAATTGAAGTTCAATCGTTTACCTTTGAAATGACCCCCTGGGGGATCGGGAGGACTCTCATGGACGAGCAGATCGTTTTCGGAGACCGCATGATCCCGGTTCGACTCCCGGACCAGACCCGCTTCGCTCCGTCGGGGCTGGCCGGAACGCCGCTGCCGGCGGTGGACGACCTGACGGCCGCCGTGCGGGAAGCCTTGGCCGCACCTTTGGACATGCCTCCGATCCGGGAGACGGCCGAGCCGGGCTGGAAGGTGACCATCGCCTTCGACGACCCCACGGTTCCCATGTTCGCGCCGGTCTGGGAGACGGCCATCCGGCTGGTGCTCGATGAACTGGACGCGGCCGGGGTCAAGCGGGGCAACGTCTCGCTGGTCTGCGCCAATGCGCTCCACCGCAAGTTCACCCGGCTTGAACTGGCCCGGGTCATCGGCAAGTCGCTGGTCGAGGAGTTCGGTTACCGGCTCGATTGTCATGATGCCGAAGACCCGGACAACCTGGAATACCTGGGGGTGACCGAGTCGGGGTACGACGTGGAGGTCAACCGCTGCCTGACCGAGTCCGACCTGACGGTCTACGTCAACACCGCGCTGATCCGGGCTTTCAGTGGGGGGTGGAAATCCATCTGTGTGGGCCTGTCGACCTACCGTTCCATTCGCTGGCACCACTCGCCCGACGGCATGTCCATGTCCATCGACCGGAACCCCATGCACGACATGCTCAACGAAATGGGGGCCCACCTCGAGTCCCGGATCGGCCGGGACCGGATTTTCAAGATCGAGACCATGCCGGCCAACCCCTTCGAGGTGGCCCGGGTCTGGGCCGGCTCGGTCTGGGAAACGCGATCCGCGGCTTTGGGGATGCTCAAGGAGCGTTTCAAGCCGAGGGCGGAGATGGACGGGGAAAAGGCCGACGTGGTCCTGTACGGCATCCCGGACTGGAGTCCCTACGCCTCGTTTTCGACCATGAATCCCATTCTGACCCTGGTCTCGACCGGCCTGGGCTATCTGGGAGGGGTGATCGAGGCCCTGGGCAAGCCCGGGTGTTCGGTCATCATGGCCAGTCCGGTCAAGGAGCAGTGGAACGACGTCCACCATCCGTCCTACCGGGAAATCTGGGAAAAGGTCCTGCCCCAGACGCGGGACCCGTACGAGATACAGGACCGTTTTGCCGAGGATTTCGCTCACCGCCCGGACTATATATACAAATACCGGTATGCCTGCGGCTTCCACCCCATCCACGGCATCATGGCCACCTATCCCCTCAAGCGGCTTCGGCACGCGTCAAGGGTCATCGTGGCCGGGGCGGAAGAACCCGGCCTGGTCCGCCATCTCGGTTTCGATTACGCGCCGACCGTGGAGGCGGCCGTGGAGGCGGCCCGGGACATCCACGGCCGGGACGCTTCCATCGTTTTCGTCAAATACCCGGTCATGGGGAACCGTTAGCCCGGAGCGTCACAATCGGACCGCAACGCAAAAGGGGCCATGAGGCCCCCTTCAATTTCCGGCTTTTCAATAACCGGTCGGCCAGTTGGCCAGGCGGTGTTCTCCAATGGAACCCTTCTTCAGACAGGCATAGTCCAGGACCCGGCACAGGAAGCGCCGCGTGTCCCGGGGGTCGATGACGTCGTCGAGCAGGTGCTTGCCCGCCGCGTGGTAGGGCGCGCTTTCGTAAGACCACTGCTTGAGCAGTTCGGCCCGTTCCCCGGCCGGGTTGTCGGACTCGGCCAGTTGCCGGCCGTAAACCACGTTGACCCCGACTTCGTCCCCGGTGAAGCTGATCTGGGCGATGGGCCAGGCCACGACAAAGTCCCCGCCCATGCCCGGGCCGCACATGTTGGCGTACGAAGCGCCGATACTCTTGCGGATGACCACGGAAATCCTGGGCACGGAGGACCAGGCCAGGGCCTGGTTCCAGACCATGATCTTGGTCGGCATCTTGCGCTGCTCGGCGTAGCTGCCGATGAGGAAGCCCGGTGTATCGTGCAGGAAGACCATGGGTACGTTGTACGAGTCGCACAGACAGATGAATTCGATGATCTTGTCGCATTCCTGCGGCCCGGAGGCGCCGGCGTTGAAGATGGGCTGATTGGCCACGACTCCCACGGGCCGGCCGTTCAGACGGGCCATGACGGTGAGCAGGGCCTTGCCGAAAAACGGCTTCAGTTCGAGGAACCGGCCGTCGTCGACCAGGGCGCGGATGAGCCGCCTCATGTCATAGGCCCGGGCCAGCTTGTCCGGGACGATTTGCAAGACCTCGTCGACCCGTCGGTCGGGCGGGTCGTCGGTGGCCATGAAAGGCGGTTCCTCCGAGGCGCTGGAGGGCATGTAGGAGAAGAACTCCTTCATCACCCCGATGCATTCGTCCTCGTTCTCGGCAAAGCAGTCGGACTGTCCCGTCAGTTCGGCGTGAATCTTCCAGCCGCCCAGGTCCTCCTCGGATATGAACTCGGATGTGGCGATCTCGAGCATCCGGGGCCCGGAAACGGCCATGCAGGTGCCTTTGACCTGGACGGTGAAGTCGGCCGAGACGGCGTTCCAGGTGGGGCCTCCGAAACTGTCGCCCAGGATGCCTGAAATGATGGGCGTCTGACGGCCGTGAGTCAGCCAGCTCATGGGAAACAGGTTTTCGCTGATCCCCACCGAACCCATGCCGTAAGGTATCCGCAGACCGCCGCCCTCGCTCAGGTGAAAGAGGGGAAAACGGCGCTTGACCGCGTATTCGTGGAGGATATCGCTCTTTTTCATGTGGGCCGCGCCTTCGGTGGCTGCCATGACCGTTTTGTCCGCCGCCTGAACGACCACGGGCCGGCCATCCACCTGGCCCAGGCCGGCGATCACGCCGTCGCCATAGGTCTTGTCTTCCAGCCCCGGTATGAGGGCATGATTGAGCATACCCAGTTCCATGAAACTGCCCGGGTCGAGAAGTCTGTCGATTCGTTCGCGTGCCGTGTACCGGCCCAATCCATGCTGGCGTTCGATCTTGTCCGGACCGCCCATGAGCAGGGCCCGTTCCTTGCGGACTTCAAGGTCCTTGATCGCGTCTTTCATTCCTCTGCCTCCCCTTGTAGCGCTTGACGACCTGGATGCGGTCGGTGCGGGCCAATTTAGCACATGGATTTCGGGAATGAAAAGCGGGAATGCCTGCCGGGTTCGGAAGCGGATGGGGCTGGCTTCAGGACCGGCCGCCGAGCACACGGCGAACCGTTTTGAGCATGTCGGCCAGACGGTAGGGTTTGGCGATAAAAGCGGCGGCGCCGGCGGCCAGGACCTGCTCCACCCGCCCCTCGTCGGAGTAGCCCGAAGCCACGACGACCTTCAGGCCCGGATCGATTTCCATAAGCCCCTTGAGGCAGTTTTCTCCGCCCATGCCGGGCATGCCCAGGTCGAGAATGACCAGGTCGAAACCTCGTACGGCCTCCCGGACGATCTGTAGTGCCTGCTCTCCGCTGTCGGCGGCGTGGATCGAGTACCCGGAAGTTTCCAGGAGTTCCCGGACCGTCTCCCGGATGGCCTGTTCGTCATCCACGATTAAAAGGGTTTCCCCCCCTTCCGTCGGTTTCACGTCCTCGGCCGAAGGGGGGGACTCCATGTCGGCCCTGGCCGAAGACATCGGGAGATACACGTCAAAATCCGTGCCCATGCCCGTTCGGCTGCGGCAGACAATATGCCCGCCATGTCCTTTGACGAGGCCATAGACCATGGAAAGGCCCAGCCCCGTGCCCTGGCCCACACCCTTGGTCGTGAAAAAGGGGTCGAAAATATGTTTCTGCGTCTCATCGTCCATGCCGTGGCCCGTGTCGCTGACCGTGAGCAGGACATAATCGCCGGGCATGATGGACGGATCGGTCCTGGCCAGACCTTCGCCTATCACCGCGTTTTCGGTCGACAGGACCAGGCACCCGCCGTCAGGCATGGCATCCATGGCGTTGGCGGCCAGGTTCATGATGATCTGCTCGATCTGATTGGAATCCCCGTTGACCAGCTTGAGGTTCCGAGCCAACCGTGTTTCGATCCGGATACTCTTGGGCAGGGTCCGTTCCAGAATGCCGAAGGCGTGGTGGACCTTTTCGTTCAGGTCGATGGGGCTGAGGGTCGACTCGACCTTGCGACCAAAGGCCAGCAGGTACCGAACCAGATCGGCGGCTCGTTGAATCGAGATCTCGATTTCGTCCAGGTTCCGTTCTCCCTGCCGGGTCAGCTTTTCGTGGTGGCGGAGCAGTTGGACGTGGCCTGAGATGGCTTGAAGCACGTTGTTGAAGTCATGGGCCACCCCGCTGGCCAGGGTGCCCACGGCCTCCATTTTCTGGGCCTGTCTCAACTGCCCTTCCATCTGTTTGGTCTCGGTGACGTCCCGCAGAAAGACCACGATCCCCGCCGAATGCCCCTCGTGATCGAAATAGCAGGAGGAACTGAGCGAGACGTTCAACTCCCGACCGTCGCGGGTCAGGCGGGCGGTTTCGAATCCGATCACCGGCTGGCCCCCCAGAACGGTGGCAATGGTTTCCCGGGTTCGGGCCTGGTTGGTCTCGGGCACGAAGGGCACACGGCGTCCCTTGATCTCCTCCAGGGAGTATCCGAACAGCCGGGTGAAGGCCGGGTTGATATACCGGGTATTGCCTTCGAGGTCGTAGATGATCACAGCGTCCGGGGTCGAGTTGAGAAGGGAGACGTACAGTTCCTCACGTTCGCGCGCCCGCTGGTACTCCTCCCGGTAATTTTGTTCGGATTTCCGCAGGGCGTCCTCGATCAGCTTGCGCCGGCTGATGTCGCTGATGACGCACACGATCAGGCGCCTTTTTTTCAGACGCATTTCGCTGAATCGGACCCGGGCCGGTACCAGACCGCTATCGGGCCTCAGGACCGAGCACTCGAAGGGGGCCTGGTACAGCGTGTCCATGTCACCGGCTCGCCGGATGCGGTCCAGAATCTCTTCGATGGTCCGGTTTTCCGGAGCGGCGATCAGGCTGGTGAAGGCTCGGCCGATCAGGGTTTCCGCCTTGACTCCGAAGATGCCCTCGGCCGCCGGGTTGCAGGACTCGAGATGATCGAGATCGTTGATGGTCAGGATGCCCTCGGGTACGCTTTCCATAATGCCGCGCAGATGCGCCTCCCGCTCCTGAAGCGCCTCCTCTATCTGCCCCCGGCGTCGCAAGCTCTCCTCGAACCCGTCGAGCAGGCGGTTGATGGTTTCAGCCAACATGCCCAACTCGTTATGCTGGTGGCCTCGGGGGACCGCGATCCTCGTTGAGTCGGGCCGAGCCGGGTCCGTTTCCGAAATCCGGTTAACGATTTTGAGTATGGGCCGGGTGATGGAATAGAAAAAGGTCAGGGTCATGATCAGGGCCAGGAGCAGCGTGCCGATGAATCCGCTGAGTATGGCCATTTCGACCCGTTTGATGAAGTTTGAAGCCAATATCTCGTTGTCGAGCCAGACGTGAATGAAGCCCAGCCGCCTGCCGTGGCGCTTGGAAGTGAGGGGGACCGATATCTTCATATCGTCGGGAAAAAACCGGTCCGCCAGCCAGCTCCAGGAGTCCTCGAGCCCGGGCCGCTCCCGGGAGGCCAGGACGGAGCCGAAATCGTCGACCAGTTCCGCCTTGCGGATGGGCCGGTACTGGAACAGCCCGTCGATGATCACGCCGGCCAGGTTCTCGTCCAGGCCGTAAGCCGCCTGGGCCGCCGGCGCCCTGAGCATCTTGACGATCTGGCGGGGAACATTCTCGATCCGGGTCTGTTCCAGGGACAGGTCCAAAAAAATCTGGCCGGCGCTTATGACAACGCCCAGGACCAGGGTCACGACCACGGCGATCATGGCTTGCCGAAAGGACAGGCTGCCTCGGATGAATAGCGGCATAATCAGTATCTCACTCGACGCGGCCGAGAATGCGGTCGATGACTCCCTCGGACTTCATTTGTGCAATCGTTCGATTGATCGAGGGCAGGAGGTCCAAAGCCTGGCCGCGGGCCGAAAGCCCCATGTACAGCGGCACGATCGTGACCGTCTTTTCATCCGCCCTGAACGCTTCCCGCCAGACCGGCTGGTCCGCGATCAAAACCCGGGCCACGGTTTCGTCCTCCAGGACGAGATCGACCCGTCCGGCCTCGAGGAGACGAAAGTTCAACTCCGAGGTCGGCGCGTACTGGACCTCGAAGCCGTATTGTTTCAATGCGTCCAGAAACCCCCGCCCATAGGAGAACCCGCTGACCAGACCGAACCGGTACGTCTTGAGGTCGGCGAAAGACAACCAGGAGAATCCTTTCAGGCGTCCGGCATGGTAGAAAAAGCGTTCCCGACTTTCGAAGAGCATGTCGCTGTAAACCAGGTAACGGTCTCGTTCCTCGGTTTTCATCAAGAGGGGAATGCCGTCGGCCTGACCGAGTTCGACCATTTTCAAGGCCCGTTTCCAGGGGACGAGCTCGATGGTTACCCTGATCCCTATTCGGTCGAACAGGGATTTGACCAGGGGCGGGACCAGTCCGCCGGCCGGCTGACCATGCTCCCCGGTGGTAAAAGGCGGCCACGGAGCGTCCACCAGCCTGACCACCCGGGCTTCCCCTCCCAGGCCGGGTTCAGCCAAGGCCAAAAGGATAACGAGCAGTACACATGAAACAAGCGATCGGGTCTTCATGATCGTCCCCTGATGGGTTTCAGCGGCCCCGGAGCCCCGTGGGTCGGTAGCGCGGAGCAACAACGGGCTTTTACAGCTGACCGAATGAAAAACTGCTTCCCGTTCGTGGTCCTCGTCGGGTTCATGCATCATTCGGACCGAAGCCTCTGCCGGATAAATTATACCAGATCACCGGATTCGCAACCCCTGGGAGCCTAGCCGGCAATTCGGGTTTGGTCTTGCCCGAAGGGCCGGCTTGAGTTAATGATATTCATGATTGAAAGCCGCTTTGAGTCAAGGACAAACCATGAGAAGGAGTGGGGTCATGGATTACGAGTTTTTAAGGGTCGAAGTGCATGACGGTGTGACCGTCCTGACCTTGAACCGCCCGGAGAAACGCAATGCCCTGTCCACGGCCTTGCGGCGGGAGATCGTCGCCGCGCTGGAGGCCGTCGAGGGGTCCAGGGAGACGGGCGCGGCCGTGTTGACCGGGGCAGGGGAGGTCTTTTGCGCCGGGTTCGACCTGTCCGAGTTCGCCGGCACCGATCTGGAAGCCCTGTTCGCCGAAGCAGCGGCCTATCACCGCAAGGTCTACACCTTTTCCAAGCCGCTGATCGCGGCCGTCAACGGTCCGGCCCTGGCCGGGGGCATGGACCTGGCCGCCATGTGCGATGTTCGCCTGGCCAGTGAAAAGGCCGTGTTCGGGCAGCCCCAGGTGCGGATGGGGGTTACGGCCGCCTTCGACCTGATCCGAACCGTGCTCCCGGAAGGCACGGCCCGGGAACTGTGCCTGACCGGACGCCGCATGGATGCCGAAGAGGCCGGGAGACAAGGGCTGATCAGTCGGATCGTCCCGGCCGATCGTCTTCTGGAGGAGGCCGTGTCCCTGGCCCGGGAATCAACGGGTCCGGGCCCGGCCATGAAGGCCTTGTTCGTCAAGGAGCAACCCGGTCTGTTCATTTGACCGGGGCCTGGAAGGGAATCGTCGGCGATCCGCCGGGGGATGGGAGACCGCCCGGAGGACCGGGGCCGGCGGTCCAAAGCGCGGCCCGTCAGGGATTGAGGATGCCCGTCACCACGGAGAGCAAGGGGATTCGGCCGGAAATCGCGGTCATGCTGGTTTTGATCGCCGGAACGCTGGCCGTATATTGGCAGGTCCTGTCATACGGTTTCGTGCTCTATGACGATCCGGGCTACGTGACCCACAATTCCCGGGTCCAAAGCGGACTCGGGCTGGCCTCGCTGGCCTGGGCCTTTTCCTCCTTCCATGCCAGCAACTGGCACCCTCTGACCTGGCTTTCGCTCATGTTGGATCACGACCTGTACGGCCTCGACGCCGGCGGCTATCACCTGACCAGCCTGATCCTGCACGCGGCCAACTCGACCTTGGTTTTTCTGGTCCTGCGGAAGATGACCGGCGCCTTGTGGACCAGCGCTCTGGCGGCGGCCTTTTTCGCCTTGCATCCCCTGCACGTCGAGCCCGTGGCCTGGATCGCCTCGCGCAAGGACGTGCTGTCCACCCTCTTCTGGATGCTGGCCCTGTGGTCCTATCAATATTACCTTCAAGCCCCCACCAGGCCTCGTTACGGACTCATCGCGGCCTGCATGGCTTTCGGGCTGATGGCCAAGGCCATGTTGGTCACGCTCCCTTTCGTCCTGCTGCTGCTGGACTACTGGCCTCTGGGACGCTTTCCGGGCGGCCCCGGGGCGGCGGACCCGGCCGGAGCGACGGCCCGTCCGGCCACGTTCGGGCGGCTGGTTCTGGAAAAAACGCCCCTGCTGGCCCTTTCCGTTGCTTCCAGCATAGTGACCTATCTGGCGCAACAAAGCGGAGGGGCCGTACTCTCGATGACCACCTATCCGCTATCGGTCCGACTGGCCAACGCCCTGGTCAGCTACGTCCGGTACATCGGCAAGACCCTCTGGCCCGAGAATCTGGCCGTGGTCTATCCGCATCCCGGCCTGACGTTGCCGCTGACATGGGTGATGGGCGCGGCCGGTTTGTTGGCCTTGGTCAGCCTGGTCGCTCTATTGGCGCGGCGCCGGCGGCCGTATTGGATCGTGGGCTGGCTTTGGTTCCTGGGGACCCTGGTCCCGGTTATCGGGCTGGTCCAGATCGGGGCGCTGGGTATGGCCGACCGGTATGCATACCTACCTTCGATCGGCTTGTTCATCATGGTTCTTTGGACCGGCCGGGACCTGGCCTCCGGGCCGGGTCCGCCGGGAACCGTATTGAGGTCGCTGGCCGTCGCGGCCTTGACCGCCTGCCTGATTCTGACCTGGGGCCAGGTCCGTTGCTGGGAGAACAGCGAACGACTGTTCGCCCACACCCTGGCGGTGACCCGTGACAACGGGGTCGCCCACCTGGGCATGGGATTCATCCGGAGAAACCAGGGCCGGACGCGGGAGGCCCTGGGCCATTTTCAAGAGGTCCTCCGACTCGATCCCGATCTGCCCCTGGCCCACGAAAACATCGGGCTGATCTACCTTTCCCTGGGGCGCTTGGACGAGGCCCGAATCCACTTCGAACGGGCCCTGCAAAAAACTCCGCGAGACGCCAAGGCCCTCCATTGTCTGGGACTGGTCCTGGCCGGCCAGGGGAGGCGCCGTGAGGCGGCGGCCCGTTTCAGGCAGGCCCTGTCTATCGATCCGGACATGGACCAGGCCCGGAAGGAACTGAACAAGGTCCTTGGCCGGGCCGAATGACGGGTGGCGCATCGAGGAGGGCCGTAAGGAGCAGTATGTATAAAGGCAAAAAGGTCACGGTCGTCATGCCGGCCTATAACGCCGCCCAGACCCTGGAGCGGACCTATCGTGAAGTCATGGATCAGGAGGTCGTGGATTCGGTCATCCTGGTGGACGACGGCAGCAGCGACGATACGGTCCGTATCGCCGAAGGACTACCCGGCGTTGAGGTCTTCGTGCACGAGCGGAACGCGGGCTACGGCGCCAATCAAAAGACCTGCTACCGGGAGGCCCTGGCCCGGGGGGCCGACATGGTCATCATGGTCCATCCCGACTATCAATATACGCCCAGGCTCATCCCGGCCATGGCGGCCCTGATCGGCAACGGCCTGTATCACTGCGTCCTCGGGTCGAGAATCCTGGCCGGCCAGGCCCTGGCCGGAGGGATGCCCTGGTGGAAATACGCGGCCAACCGGTTTCTGACCCTGGTCGAAAACCTGCTTCTGGGCGCCAAGCTCTCCGAATATCACACGGGGTACCGCGCCTTTTCCCGGGAACTGCTCGAGGCCCTGCCCCTGGAACTCAATTCGGACGATTTCGTCTTCGACAATCAGGTCCTGGCCCAAATTCACTGGCTGGGGGTGACCATCGGCGAGATCAGTTGTCCGGCACGGTACTTCGAGGAGGCCTCGTCCATCAACTTCCGGCGTAGCGTGCTCTACGGGCTGGGCTGCGTGTGGACCGGGCTTGGTTTTCGGCTGGCCAAAATGGGGATTGCCCGATCACGCCGTTTTCAGCATAACGCCGTTTTCAGCACTCGGCCGTAACCGACGCCTCAGGGGGATAGCGGAGTAGACGGGCCCGAAACACGGTACCCCTTTCCGGCGTGGAATCGAAGGATACTCGGCCATACAGGTACCGGGTCGCGAGCAGTTTGGCACTGTACGTGCCCAGCCCCCGGCCCGACCCTTTGGTGGAAAAGGACCGCTGGAAAATCTGCATCTGTATATCACGGGGTATGTGGCCCGGGTTGTGCACCCGGAACTCGACCGAGCGATCTTCCGCCACGCAGCCCAGGGTGACCGGTTCGCCGGGCCGGACGGCCTCGATGGCGTTTTTGAGCAGATTCCCGACGACCCGCCCCAGCAGGACCGGATCGCTGTAAAATTCCACTTCACAGGATTCTGCCTCGACAAGGACCTTCCGGTCCCGGGCCACCTCGTGCCCGAGGTAGCGCACGGCCATGCTTTGGAGAAAATCCAAGGACATGATTCGATGCCACTGGGCCGACAGCTCGTTGTTTTCCGCGGCCAGCAGATGCCGGTGCGCCTCGATCTCGTTGACGAGTATCCGGGCGGCCTGGTAGATATGGTCGGCGATCTCGCCGGTCGGGCCTCCGGCTTCGGTCTTGAGCAGTTCGGCGAAACCGCGAAGGCTGCCCGCGGTGTTGAGAATGTCGTGAAAAAAGATGCGTTCCAGGACGCGCCGCCGCTTTTCATGGCCGATATCGCTGATGGCCACGATGGTCAGATCATGGGCCTCGTAAGGAAACCGGGTCGCCCAGACCAGAAGTTCAAGGGGCGTTTCCTGGTCGCCCTGTTTGATCGTCAGACGGCATTCATGCTGGCTGCCTCCCTCGGCCTGGCTGGTCAGTACGGCCCGGACCGCCCCGCAGGTTCGGCAGTACTCGGATGTGCCGCAACCCCCCGGGCCATCGGCATGGTGAATGCATTGCATCGCTTCCCCTGGACGAAGGCCTAATATCCCGGGGTCGCCCTCCAGTCCGAGGAGTTCGAGCATGGCCTGGTTGGCCAGCAGCACCTGCCGTTCCGGGTTCAGGATCATGATCCGGTCCGGCAGGGCGTTGAGCAGAGTCTGGAAAAGGGGCTGCGAAAGGAGCGACTCCCGCTGTTCGATCAGCTTTTCGTCCGGGGCCCGCTCGGCGGGCGCAAACCGGGTATCCATCAGCTTGTCATTCATGGCCTTGCTGCATCGGAATGGCTTTGTTCTCCATGTCGATCGGGTTGATCCGCCGGCCGTGTTCGAAAAGGAACCAGGACCGGCCTGAAAGAACGCACGTCAACGCGGGAAGCGGCGCTTCCCGGGCCAGAGCGGCCCTCATGTTGTACTGTCGGGAACGAAGCGTCAAGGATTATTGAAGCTCCCCGCGGCAAGCTGCGTGGAATGCGCCCGCCTGCATGTTCAGCCTCCTGGAGGCCGGAGTTCGTGAGGGCGCGTGCCTCGGTTCCACCTACGATCCGGAGGCCGGGACTTCGGGCCGCGCCTGGCCGGCCAACAGGCCTTCCCGGTCCAGCAGGTCGGCCGTGTCGCTCAAGTCGAGGCCGGCCAGACCGGCACGGGTCTGAAGACCCGTTTCCAGGTCCCAACCCCGGAGCCGATAGAACTCGTCCTTGAGACGCTCGAAGGCGGCCCGGTCCACCATCGCACCCTGTCTGGAAAAAGGTCGGCCATCGGGCCCCGGGACCAGACACTCGGGATTCCCCACATCGCCCCGCAACGGTGCGGTGAAGTTGAACTCGTCCAGCGTATCGTGCGTGCGTCCCCGCTGTCCTTCCCGAACCAGAACGGCCCGCTGCAGATTGAATATCCGTTCCCCGATCCGGGCCAGTCCGGCCGGGTCCATTTCCCGGCCCGTGACGGCCGAGTATATCCGGGCTTCGATATCCGGGTCCCCCAGGTGATCCGACGTGGCCGGACTGTGCATGATCGGCCAGGACAGGTCGCACAGGATCATGGACTCCTTGACATATTCGCGGTCCTGGATGCGGACGGCGGCCAGGGCCTTGCCTTCGTCGGTCGAGAAATCAGCCGCGACTTCGGAGCCCCAGAAGCGGTCGGCGATCCGGCGGATGACCTCGGAGGTCATGTAGTTGTCCGGGAGGGCGATGAAACTGCCCTTGCCGCCGGTCTCCCGAGCGGCCCAGAGCATGCCCAGTTCGCTGACCTCGTGAAGCTGCTGAATGGGCATGCGGGGCTCCATGGCGTAGAACAGGCCGGTGGTGATGTAGAGCCGGGGGCCGTATATTTCGTTCTCGCCGGTTCGGATCATGTAATCGGTGATAAGCCGGTCCGAACCCCGTCCCAGAGTTTGGGCCGCCCGGAGCGTGCCTTGGGCCAGGACGTCGCCGAACCCTTCCCGGAAGGACACCTTTCGGAGCAGGGCCTCGATAAATTCGAGACTTCCGAGGTGAGAAAGGGGCAGGCCGGTCTCCGCCTCGTTCAAGAGGCCGGCCTTGAAGCAGCGGCTCAGCCACATGATCATGGTTTCCACGGCCCGGGTGTCCAGCCCGTAGTCGTCGCACAGCTTGTTGGCTTGAAACGGCACTTCGGTGACCCGGCCGTAGTAGCGGTAGGCCCGGACTTCGTAAAAGGCGGCGGACTGGCAGGTATACTTGCCGGTGCGGCCTTCCTCGTCGGTAAAGGCCTGCCGGATACAACCGTCGATGCAGCCGAAACAGACCTCCTTTTTGATCCGGTCCCGGGAAAGCATGGTGGGCCAGTCCGGATGAGCGTGCTTGAGACTCCGGACGGCTTTGCGCAGATCGGCCGTCAGGGCCTTGTCGGCCGGCTCGGGTCGCCCCGAACCCCGCACCGCCACGGCTTTGAGGTTTTTCGAGCCCATGACCGCGCCCAGGCCGCTCGATCCGCTGGAATCCAGGTCGGCGGTCAGGGTGGCGTTGTGGACCAGGTTCTCTCCGGCCGGCCCCACGGCGGCCACGCGGAAGTCCCGGCCCAAGTCCGCCTTGATAAGCGTCCGTGTTTCGATTGCTCCCCGCCCCGAGATGTCCGCCGCGTCTTTCACGGCCACGGAGGCGTCATCGATGACCAGACAGACCGGGCGGTCGGCCCGGCCGCGGACGACCAGGCCATCATATCCGGCAAACTTGAGTTGGGCCCCCCAGGACCCGCCGAGATTGCAGTAGGAAAACCGGTCGTCGAAAGGCGACTTGGCCGAAACCTGCCATCTCGAACCGGCGAACCCGGGCAGTCCGCATATCGGACCGGTCATGAAGACCAGCCGGTTTTCCGGATCAAAAGCGGTTATTTCCGCTGGAACCTCGTCCAGGTGAATCTTGGCCGCGATGCCCCGCCCGCCCAAAAAGCGATCGGCGTACGTAGCGGTCGAAACGGTCTCGATCTCACCGGTGGAAAGGTCGACCTTCAGAATCGATCCGGCATAGCCCCAGGCCTGACACATGAGCGGAACCTCCTGTCTCGAATTTCTTGGGGGATCATCCCCCGTTATCAGTTTTTGCCGGTTCCCGGGCTCTGGTTTGGGAACCCGATCCTGGCAGCTCCAGCTTCCCTCCTTTTTCGTCACGGTGTTGTTTCTCGCCGTGGTCGCGCCTTACTGAAAAAGGTGTTGACGCAGAGCTTCAAGGCAACAGGCGCACCCCAATCTGGAACGTGGGAACGAGCGGAAACCCATATATTGCGGTTATGTTCAACGCCGCGGTAGAACCCAACGGCAATATTCGGGCTTCAGTTTGACACGAGGCCCGGATCGGCTTCAAGCAAAATTACGCCCACAGAACCCAATCGGGAAAAAGTCGAGGCGAATAGCCGGTCAGGCAGTCCGGCGGATGGATTCAGGGGCGGGTTCGGCCAGGTCCGCCGAGGCGCCATCGCATATGACGCGAAAGCACGTCCCCCCGGTCCGGTCGATCTCGATCCGGCCGCCCAGTTGTTTTTCAACCAGCGCCGTAACCAGGGTCAGGCCCAGGCGGCTGTTTCTTTTCAGGTTGGCGTCAAGCGGCAGACCGACTCCGTCGTCGCGGACCTCGATGGAGAAACCGTCCTTGCCTCGGGAACCGGCCTTGACCAGTATCCGGCCGGGACCGCCCCGGGGAAAGGCGTGCTTGAAGGTGTTCGAGATCAGTTCGTTCAAGACCAGCCCGCAAGGAACGGCCTGGTCCAGGCCGACAGCCAGGTCCGCCTCGACTTCCTGGTCGAGGGTCAGGCCGAGATGGTCGGGCTGATAGGATTGAACCAGAGCGGCCACCAGGGACTCGATGTATCGACCCAGGTCCACCTCGGCCAAGGAGCCCGAGCCATAAAGAGCTTCGTGGACCAGGGCCATGGCCGCGACCCGATCGCGGCTTTCCCGGAGCGCTTCAATGACCTTGCCGTCCGTTTCGTTGCCGGCCTGAAGATTGAGGAGGCTGGAAATGACCTGCATGTTGTTCTTGACCCGGTGGTGGATTTCCCGGAGTAGGACCTCCTTTTCGTTGAGCGCGGCCATGATCCGTTCCTCGGCCAGCCGGCGTTCGGTGATATCGGTGACGAATCCTTCCAGGTACGCCTCTCCGGCCCCGGGGACGCCAACGGCCCGGCCCTGTTCCCAGACCCATTTGGCCCGGCCCTCCAGGGTCACGATGCGATAGTTGAGCTTGAATACGCCGGACTGTTCCAGGCCGGCCTCGACTTCATCCCGGACCCGCTGGCGGTCCTCGGGATGAATGAGTTCCGTGTAGGAAAGACGGCGGTTGGAGATCAGTTCTTCGGGGCGGTACCCGGTCAGATCGAAGATGCCGTCGCTGACGAACTCCATGGTCCACGACGGATCGTTCCGGCAGCGGTAAGCCATGCCGGGCATGTTGCTCATGAGGGTCGACAGGGTCCGCTGGCTTTCGCGCAGGGCCCGTTCCGCCTCGATGCGCTCGGTGATATCCGTAAAAACAGCCAGGGCGCCCTGAGAGGGGTCGCGGCCATCAAAGCAGGAACCGCTGACCAGGCAGTGGACGATCCGTCCCCGACCGCCGGCCAGGGCGATTTCCATGTCCTGAATCCGGCCCGTGGACAGCCGGTCGGCCAGGTCCCGGAGTTGTTCCGGGGTGTAGGTCGAATCGGGCATAATGCAGGAAACATCTCGGCCGAACAGGTCCTCGGGCGCCTCCAGACCAAGGACTCCGGCCATGCCCTGGTTGGCCCAGGTGATGCTTCCTTCCCGCAGGTGAAGCAGTCCGCTCGGCGTGGCCTGGACCGTGGCTTTGTACAGGGCCCGAGGCGACAGGACCCGGCCGTATTGCCGGAGGCCCCAAAAGGCCGCCAGGCTGGTGGTGGTCGTGGCCAGGTGCGCCATCCAGGGCAGGCCCGGTATCGCATTTCTCAGGACCTGGGCCAGGGCGATGCCGGCCAGGGTGCATGCGCCGCCGATAAACAGAAGTCGTTTTTCCCGTCGAGCCGGCGTATCCGTTTCATGCCTGGCGTTGAGGATCAGGATGGTCAGCAGCGTGCCTATGAAACTGACGGTGTATAACTTGAAAAACCAGTTCCAGGGGCCGAAGCCGTCGGGCCAGCCTCCGGGGATGCCGAACATCCGGCCGCTGGTCAGATCGGGAAAGATGAGAGATGTCAGATAGAGCAGCCCGTAAGGTGCGTAAAGCCAGAAACGACGGCGCTGGTTCATCCGGCCGGTCAAAGACAGGATCAGCTCTCCGGCGGCCGGCGGGTAAAAAAGGAAGAGGCAGGAGAGCCAGCGATACAGGTCAAAGGCGAGTTCCGGACTGTAGGTCCGGGCCGCGTGGCTGATCGCGAAATCATAAAAGGCCCAGCCCAGGACTCCCAGAAGCATGCGTTGAAAGGCGCTGGTCCTGGGGTCCTCGGGGGTGAAACGGCCCAGGTAGATCAATAAAATAGAGGTCAGACACAGAGAGAAGAATAGATTGAGCAGATAGTAGTTGTCGGTTATGAGCGAAATAATCAGGCCTCCCTTGATCGATCCGTCCCGGGCGTCCTGATGGCGGCTCGAATAGCGCCATGATCGGAGTGCGGGCGTAATCAGGGCGGGACGCGTGAGCGCCCCGCCCGATGTCATGGCCAACGGCCGTTACTTAGTACTTTCCGAAGGACTCGTCATCCAGGGAGATGACGTCTTCCGGACGGACCGAAAGGTTCCGCCTGGCAGGGGGATTTCCATTGCCTCCCCAAGGCGCCCTGGGAGCGGCCTGCGGCGCGGGCAGGCGGCGTTCGGGAGCCAGCGTAGGGGCCGGTTTCTCGATGCCGTGTTCCACCCCCTGCCTTTTCAGTTTAAATCGGCTGATCAGCTTGCGCAAGACCTCGGCCTGGCTGGAGAGCTCCTGGGCCGCCGAGGCGGTTTCCTCGGCACTGGCCGTATTCTGCTGGGTGACCTGATCGATCTGGGCAAAACCCTGGTTGATCTGCCCGATTCCTTCGGCCTGCTCGTTGCTCGCCCCGGCGATTTCCATGACCAGGTCGGTCACTTTGGCCACCGTGCCCTCTATCTCGTTGAGAGCGGAAGCCGTCTTGTCGGCGAGCTCGGACCCCTGCCCGACTTTCTTGACCGAACCTTCGATCAGTTCGGCCGTTTCCCGGGCGGCCTTGGCGCTGCGGCCGGCCAGGTTTCTGACTTCCTGGGCCACCACGGCAAAGCCCTTGCCATGCACGCCGGCCCGGGCCGCTTCCACGGCCGCGTTCAGGGCCAGAAGGTTGGTCTGGAAGGCTATGTCGTCGATGGCCTTGATGATCTTGGCGATCTCCCGGCTCGAGTCGTTGATGGCCGTCATCGAGGCGATCATGTCCCGCAT
>JAHJTB010000347.1 GCA_018830135.1 Pseudomonadota bacterium
CGATCGTGGTCGGAATTTCACAGACGCCCAGAAGACGGTCATGCTCGATCAGAGGCGGTTTGCGGTGGACGCCCAGGATCGAGATGTCCGAGCAGTGGACCGCGCCGCACATGTTCAGGCAGCAGGCCAGCGAAATGCGGCACTTGGCCGGAAGCGTCTTGGCGCCGGTGAAGTAGTCGGCCAGTTCGTCCATGACCGACTTGACGATGCCCGAGGCGTCGATGGCCGGGGTGTGGCAGTGGACCCAACCCTGGGTATGCACGATATTCGTGATGCCCGCGCCGGTGCCGCCGATCATGTGGCCGTCGGCCTTCAGCTTGGCCTTGAGTTTTTCCAGCGTGGCTTCGTCGGTGCACATGAACTCGACGTTGTTGCGCGTGGTGTACCGGAGGGACCCGCCGCAGAACTCGTCGGCGATGGCGGCCAGGTCGCGGATGAGCAGGGTGGACATCAGCCGCGCGCCGGCGATGCGCACCGTGAACACCGTAGTGCCCGTCTCGGAAACGTGCTTCAGAATGCCGGTCTCGAGCTGTTCGTGATACAGCCACTTGCCGTAGTTGTCCTTGATGTAGTCGGGCCACATGGTGTCATATTTCGGCGGCCCGATATCCGTAATGCGATCTTTCATGACGTCAGACATGTTACATTCCTCCTAAGCCTGGTGCCGCGCACGGTATTCGTCGACGTTACGCTCCCAGCCGCCTTCCACTTCCTCTTCCTTGAAGAAAATGTAGGGGTTGGAGCGCGGCTCCTTGACCATCTGGGGCAGAGGCTCCAGTTCCACGGCCTTCAGGAACTCGTGGTAACCCAACCTCTGGATCAATTCGCCGACGCGTTCGCGGTTCTTGCCTTCTTCATCCCACCAGTCCCAGAGCTTTGCGATGAAGTCTTTCAGATCGCTGTATTGCTCTTCCACATCCTCGGCGGAACCGTCCATCTTGAGGAAGGGAATGACCACCGCGCCCATCTGCGCGCCTTCCAGAATCGGGGCCTTGGCGCCGATAAGAATGGTCGCGCCGGTGTCGGTCCCGGGGCGGAGGGCCTTGGGCAGGACGTTGATGCAGTGCATGCAGCGGGTGCAGTTCTTGTTGTCGATGGCCAGTTTGCCGCCGTCCAGGGTGATGCACTTGGTCGGGCACAGGTCCAGGACATAGGACTGGATGTTGAAGCCCGAGTCCGCGTACTTCTTGACCTCATCCTGGTTGATGCGGATGTCGTCCCGCCAGGTGCCGATGATCGAGCAGTCGGCCCGGGCGATCGAGGCCACGCAGTCGTTGGGACAGCCGGAAATCTTGAACTTGAACTTGTAGGGCCAGGCCGGACGGTGCATCTCGTCCTGGTAGGTCATGGTCAGGCTGTAGCAGATGTCCTGGGTGTCGATGCAGGCCCATTCGCAACGCGCCTTACCCACGCAGCAGCTCGGGGTGCGCAGGGCCGAACCCGAACCGCCCAGGTCGAAACCGTGCGCGGTCAGATCGGCAAAGCAGGGCTCGAGCGCCTCGGTGCGGCAGCCCAGGAACACGATGTCGCCGGTGGAACCGTGCATGTTGGTGATCTTGCTGCCGTGCCTGTCCCAGATGTCGCACAGGGTCCGCAGGGCTTCGGACGTGTAGAACCTGCTGGCCGGCTGGTTGATGCGCATGGTGTGGAAATGCTCCACGGCCGGGAACATGGTGGGTACGTCCGAGTAACGGCCGATCACGCCGCCGCCATAACCGAACACGCCGACGATGCCGCCGTGCTTCCAATGGCCGACCTTTTGCTTGTAGGACAGCTCGAGCTGGCCGAGCAAGTCGTTGGCCGTCGCGCTGTTTCCCTCATTGGCCGCCCGCTTCAAGTCCGTGACGAAGCTCGGAAAAGGACCCTTTTCCAGCTCGTCCAGAAGGGGTGTCTTGTGAGTCAGTGGCATAACTACCTCCAGTTTTTATTTGAACGAAAAATAGACACTTCCGGATCGACCCCGGAATACACATCCACGTGCCGCCCCTGGTGGCCGAAACCGTAACCGGCTTCGATTCAGGAACTGCCCGTGCTTTTTTTCACGAATCCTGTTGAAGACTCTGACCCTCCAGGGTCGCCAGCCGCCCGCTCATGATTTAACCATCTGAAATAATTAAATATAATCGATCACTAACCCAAGGCCGTATTATAGGAGCCCACCCCGGGCCTTGTCAATAAAAAACGACGGAAAATAAGTAAAATTATACCGCTTCAAGCCCGTCGCTCATCCAGGGCGATTTGGGCAAGCCATTGTTTTACCTGGGTTTTCAGGCGAGAGTGGCTACAGGTTTTCCGTGTCCCGCGCGCCGGGCAGCATGTAGTAGGTCGTGCTGCCGGAGGACCAGGGCTCGATCTCGCCGGCCTCGATCATTTCCTGGACGGCGTTCTTGATTTCCTTCTTTTTCATATCGATGCCCTTGGCGATGTCGCTCAGGTAGTGCATCTTCTTGTTGGCGGATTTTTTCTCCAGCCATTCGATGATTGCTTTTTTGATGTCAGCGTCTTCCATATCGTGTCCTCCTGTGGTCATCTAGGCGTCTGGGTGACGATTTATGTGGCTTGGACTATATGCTTTTCATTTTGGTAATGTCAAGCGGCTTGTCACAAATTTTCACAAGATGTCCCGGGTCCGGACCCGGGGCCGCGGGCGGCGTCCGGGCGGATCAGGTTCCGGAAGGGGAGTCGTCCAACCGGTCGATTTCCCCCCGGATCAGGGCGGCCTCTTTTTCTTTTCCCAGGCGGAGATAGAGGTCGTGGGCCATCTTCAGGTGGGGAATTGCCTCGTCGATCCGGCGGTCCTCCCCGTACAGTTCGGCCAGGCCGACCAGGGACAGGGCCATCCGTTCCCGGTCGCCCAGGGCTTCGGCCAGGGAAATCTGTTCCCGGTAGGCCAGACGGGTCGCGTCCGCGTCGCCCCGGGCCTTGAGCAGGGGAATGATCTGGTCGAGAAAAAAAATGCCGCCGATCCGGTCCTGGTTTTCCCGGCACAGTTCGAAGCCCTGGCCGAAAACGGCCAGGGCGGCTTCGGCCCGGTCCCGTTTGAGGGCCAGACTGCCGATGCGTTCGAGTATCCGGGCCCGGTCGGAGGCGCGGTCCGGATGCCGGCACAGAGCCAGGGCCTCGCCGTACCGGGCTTCGGCCCGATCCGGGTCGTCCGTCTCGAGGGCCAGGTCGCCCAGGTCGACCAGGACCCGGGCCAGTTCCAGGTCCTGGTCCGTTTCCCGGCAGACATTTTCGCAGCGTTCCCAGAAATCGACGGCCGCTTCAAAGACCCGGTCCCGGAAATAGACCCGGCCGATTTCGTGAAGGGCCGACGCCTCGGCCGCCCGGTCGCCCGCTTCCCGGGCCGCTTCGAGGGCGTCCATCAGTTCTTCCATCCGCTGGTAAACGTCCACGTCGCCGATCCTCAGCCAAGCCCCGCTTCGATGCGACGGCCCACGTCCGGATCGACCGGGTACTTGAGTTCATCGGCCTGCCGGTAGTGTTCGGCGGCCCGGTCCAGGTCCCCGGCTTCGAGGCAGGTCACGGCCAGGTTATAGTGGGCCAGGGCGAAGCCCGGGTCCTGCTCGAGAATCTTCTCGTACTGGCCCGCGGCCGCCTTCAGGTCGCCCCGTCCGGTCATTATCCTGGCCAGGGACAGGCGGGCCGGGATCAGGTCCGGTTTGAGTTCGAGGGCCTGGTCGAAGGCCTCGGCCGCCTCGTCGTACCGTTCCTGAAGCATGCGGGCGAAGCCGATGTTGTTGTAGGCCAGGATGGCCCGGGGGTTGATTTCCAGGGCCTTGCGGTTGCTCGCGATCGCCTCGTCGAGCATTTCCCGCCGCAGGTACAAGCCGCCCAGGTTGATGTGGGCCTCGACCATGCCGGGATCGAGTTCCAGGGCCAGTTTAAAGGCGAACTCGGCATCGTCGAGCTGCTCTTTTCTCATGAAGGCCACGCCGAGATTGTAGTGGGCGCTGGCATTTTTCGGGTTGGCCCCGATGAACTGCTTGAGGCGGTCGATCAGGCCATCGAGTTGTACGTCTTCGTCAAACTGTTCCATGTACGCTCCTTGACGGTCCCGCTCTAACCGGACACGACCTTGATCCGGACGTGTCGTTCGCGCGGGCCGTCGAATTCACAGAAAAAGATGTGCTGCCACTGGCCGAGCAGCAGCCGTCCTCCTTCGAGGATCAATGTTTCCGAAGCGCCGACCAGGCTGGCCTTGATGTGGGCCGGCGAGTTGCCTTCCGCGTGCCCGTAAACCTTGTCCCAGGGCACGATTTCGTTGAACGTCTCCACGATGTCGGCCCGGACGCTGGGGTCGGCCCCTTCGTTGATCGTCACAGCCGCCGTGGTGTGAGGCACGTAAACGACGACCAGGCCCTCCTTGACCCCGGTCCCGGACACCCGCGACTGAACCTCGGAGGTGATGTCGATCATTTCCGTGTTTTTCTTGGATTTAAACGAAAATTCCATGCTCATGACATGTCTCCCTGAATCATGCCTGACCCTTGGGCTCAGGGCAGAATCAGGCCGGATTCGGAAACCGGCCGTTCCTCTTGATCCCCCGCCTCCGGACCACCCGGAGTCGAGGTCCAAATATCGAGTAAATGCCGGACCAGGGCGCCGAAAACAGGAGAGCGGAGGTTCGGCAGGGCTTCCCGTTCCATGTCCCGGGCCGCGCTCAGGGCGGTCACGGCCTGACCCTGCTCGCCGTCAAGCCAGAAAAGCAGGGCCGTTTCCTCGAGAACCCGCTTCCAGACCGCCGTTCGGTCCGCGTCGAAAGTCTCGCGGGCGGCCTGGTCCAGGATGGCCTGGCGCCGTTCGGATTTCTGTCCTTCGGAGACGATCAGGACGCCCTGGTCCACCTCATCGAGCATCCGGATGTAGGGATCGAGTCGTTCGGTCAGAAAGACGGTTTTGAAGCGTTTGTGCTCGAGCATTTGGGGCAGTTTCGCTTCCAGCCACTCCCGGTCCGGTTCCGGGACCTCAGGCACCAGATCGTATATTATGGGGCGCTCGGGCAGGGGCAGGGCGCTGAAGACACCGACGGATTCCCTGTAATCCCGGGGCAGGCTCCGTCCCTGTTTCCGGGCCCGGGCCACGGCTTCGGCCAGAAGGTAGCGTAGATGCCCGGCCGGGACCTCGACCAGCGGGTGGCTTTCTTCCGGAGTGATGGTCTTGAGAGCGCGTTTGAACTGGCCGGCGCTCATGGCCATCATCGAAAACGTATGCAGCCCTTCGTCCTGATCGATCACGAACATGGCCGCGTCCAGTCCGGTCGTCGGCGAGGGCACGGCCAGGGCGCCCAGCCGGGATAGCATAAAATCGAACGACCCGAGAAAACCGATGGGTTGTCTGCGGTCCGCGGGTTGAACGATCGGCCGCGGCCGGGCCTTGATCTCCGGGTCGGGGGCCAGCCCCTGTTGTTCCAGGCGGTAAACGGCCCGCCTGGCCGTCTTGGCCAGGGCCTTGTCCTTCAGACCCGCGGCCAGCCGGCAGAGCAGGTTCAACGCCTCCCGGGAGCGCATCCGGACCAGGGCCTCGATGACCGCCTCCGGCGAAGCATCCCCGGCCCGGCAGGGTTCGAGCAGACCGGCCGCCGCGTCGCCGTCGGGGTCCCGGCGCAACAGTTCGGAAGCCACCGTTTCGGCCCGGGCGATCCGTTCCGGCGATTCCACGCCGCCCGAAGGGCTTTTTTTCTTTTTGCTCACCTTCCGCCTTGCCTGTTCTCACCCGGCCCGCCGCCGCCTCCAGGTGAGGCCGTTTTCCCGGCGGGCCTTGACCCCCGACCGGCGGTCCGCTATCCTGACTTTCAAACTTTTGTGCCGGAGCGCCAAAATGAAAGTCCTTGAAGACCTCTTTTTCTACCCCTGGGAGGACTACTCCCAGAACAACTGCAACACTATCATGATCACCGGACCGGTGAAAGTCCTAATTGATCCCGGCCACAAGCGCCCTTTTCCCGGCCTGGTCCGCCAGTTGGAAGCCGACGGGATTCGTGCCGAGGAGATCGACCTGGTCATCCATACCCACTGCCATCCGGACCACATGGAGGCCGGGGCCGAACTGACCCGGCTGGGGGCCAAGGAGGCCATGCATCCCGACGACGAACGGTATCTCGACGAGATGGGCCCCATGTTTTTCCAGGCCATGGGCCTGCCCATGCCGGAATACCAGATCGCCGTCCATCTGGTCGAAGGCGACCTGACCCTGGGAGACAAAACCCTGCAAGTCTATCATACGCCCGGCCACTCGCCCGGCGAGGTCTGCCTCTACTGGCCCGAACCCAAGGTCCTCATCTGCGGCGACCTGATCTTCGCCCAGGGCGTGGGCCGGACCGATTTTCCCGGGGGAAACGGCAAGCAGCTCAAGGAAAGCATTCGCCGGATGGCCGAACTGGACATCGAACTCCTGCTCCCGGGACACGGACCGGCCGTGGCCGGCCGGGAGAACGTCGTCCGCAACTTCCAGCTCATCGAGCACATGTATTTCCCGATCCTCTAAAACCGGGGGCCCGCGGCGGCCCCGGTTTCAGAACAGCTGGTGGGCCTTCATCTTTCTCCAGAGCGAGCTGCGGCTGATGCCCAGAAGCCGGGCCGCTTCCTCGCGCCGCCCCCCGGCTTTTTCCAGGGCCCGGCGGATGGCCCGGGCCTCGTCCCCCCAGTGTTCGGGCGAATCCAGCATTCCCGGCCCCGGGCCGGGCCGGTCGGACAGGTCCAGGTCGGGCAGGTGGGCCGGGGTGATGATCGGCCCTTTGACAAAGACGAAGGCGTATTCGAGAATACGCTCCAGTTCGCGGACGTTGCCGGGCCAGTGATAGCGCCGGAAGCGTTCCATGGCCTTGAGGTCGACGCCGCGCACCTTTTTCTGATAGCGCCGGTTGAAGCGGGCCACGAAGTGATTGACCAGGGCCTGCAAATCGTCGAGCCGCTCCCGGAGAGGCGGCAGGCTGAGCGGCACGGTCAGCAGCCGGTAGAAAAGGTCTTCGCGGAAACGGCCCCGCCGGACGTCCTGGGCCAGGTTGCGGTTGGTGGCCGCCACGATCCGCGCGTCCATCTTGATGGGCCGGGTTCCGCCCACGCGCTCGAAGATGCGCTCTTCGAGGACCCGTAACAGCTTGATCTGGATGTCGGGCTTGATCTCTCCGACCTCGTCCAGAAACAAGGTCCCCCCCCTGGCCAGCTCGAACCGTCCGACCTTGCTGTTGATGGCCCCGGTAAAGGCGGCTTTTTCATGTCCGAACAGTTCGGACTCGAGAAGGGTTTCGGCCAGGGCCGAACAGTTGACCGCGACGAACGGGCCTTCGGCCCGGGGGCTTCCGGCATGGATGGCCCGGGCGAAAAGCTCCTTGCCCGTGCCCGACTCCCCTTCCAGGACCACCGACGCTTCGGACGCGGCCACGTCGGGCAGCATGTCCAGGATTTTTTTCAGGGCCCGACTCTGGCCGATGATGCTCACCTCGCCGGCTTCGCTTCCGGCCAGGCCCATGAAGGGGTCCGCCGCGCTCAAGGGCCGGAAGGTCTCGACCGCCCCGACGATCATGTCCCGCTTGTCCTTGATCACCGAGGTGTTGACCAGGATGATCAGGCGCTGGCCGTGTTTGCCCACGATGCGCACGTCCTGGTCCATGCGAATCACGCCCGTGTCCAATGTCGAACGGAGCGGGCAGCCGGTCTGGCAGAGGTCGCTCTGAAAAACATCCCAGCAGTATCGCCCCAGGACCTCGTCCCGGGTAAACCCGGTCAGGTCCTGGGCCCTCAGATTGAACGAGGTGATCCGCCAGCGATTGTTGATGGTGAAAACGCCTTCGGCCAGATTTTCGAACAGGGCGTCGTATTGAAACCCGCCCGGACCGTTCCAATTCATGGTCTCCGGAACGCGGTTCTGTTCCCGGAAGGTCAGAACCAGGCCCGCAACCAACCCGTCCTCGCCGCGTAGCGGGGTGACCGAATAAAAAACCGGGACCGGCGTATCCTCGCCCAGGCGGACCTCGGCCGGGATGGCGGATCGGGAGTGGCCGCCCTGGAGCGCCTCCCGAAGGGCCAGTTCGGCCTGTGGTTTGCTCTCGGCGGCGAAAAGGTCCCCGGGCCTGAGCGAACGACCGTGTTCGATGGCCCGGCCGAATATGCGTTCGATCTGAAGATTGGCCGACAAGATGCGGCCCCGGGGCGAAAGCACCAGGACGCCGTCCCCTTCGGGCAGTTCCTCGGTTTCGGAAGGCGGCGGCCCGCCGGACGGTACCAGGGGGGCGATTATTTCCTTGTCACGCACAGGCCGAGCCGTTCGAGATCTTCATCCTCGAGCAGGGAGGACACGTTCCAGGCCAGGGCCCGCACCCCGCTTTCGGACAGGTTGGGGTCGAGAAGCTGGCGGCCGGCCTCGTATCCCCGCTCCGAAGCCAGGCGAACCAGGTGTTCGAGCATATTTCGTTCCTGGGCCATCCGCTTCCGGAAAGCGAGTTCATACAACTCCACCAGGGAGTTGACCCGGGAAACGGAGCACCGTTTGCAGGACCGGTAGGAGGTCATGACCGCCTCCATGTCCGCCCGCTGAATTGCGGGAGGGAAATTGACTCTGAAACGTATTATAGGGCTAGCGGGCGGTTGGATGCAAGCCCGGTTGTTTCACCGGTGAAACAAATGAGCTGAAAAATGGTCTGAAGGTCACGTGGGGAACCGGATGAAGAAGCATAAAAGGACATCCATCTATTTAATCTCGACCTGTCGATTTTTGGGTGTCTATAGGTTTCCCACCTCGGATCGGAAAACCCACCTTGACCTGTCGGACGAGACCACAGACCAGACCAAATACCCTCCCGATTGCAAACCCAATCCAGACCGGCTTCAGGCCAATGGGCACCGTTCGAAACCGACGCCATACCTGGCCACGCCGGATCACACGGCGAGAACCAAAGGGCGAACAAGTCAATTCCTTGGGATCTTGGCGAACCGTAAAGGTCACACACCCACCTTCATACTCGCTGTTGACATACTCGTAGCCGCGGACACCGAATCCATGATACAAAAGACTCGTCGACATGATGGGGCTCCTCCTTGACGAAAATGGCTATCAACAAGAAGGAAAACCAGATTGTCCACATCTGTTCAAGACCTAAAGTACGCAAGAACCGGATGAACCAAAAATTAAATTATTTAGGGGCATTTCCATCAATTATATTTCCAATAATTAAGGGGGTTGCTCACTGATGTTAAATATAAGTGATGCTGTTGTACCGACATCTTTTTCGCTATGAATATAAATCTCTCCTCCAAGTGATTTTGCTGACTGAAGTGCAACAAATGCCCCAAGACCGTACCTTGATGATCTTTTTACTCCTTTTACCTTAAATAAAGGATAATGGTACATCTGCTGGTTTTCTTTATCCATTCCAATGCCCGTATCAATAATATCTATTCTAAGCTTGCCACCTTCCACCCTAGTAGATATCTCAACCTCTCCTTTCTCACCTTTTCCATAGGATTCGATTGCATTGATTAATGTCTCTTGTAATGCTGTTTTAATAATTTTTTCATCTCCAATAACAAAAGGCAGTTTTTCAAGACTTAAAGCTCCATCCTGTCCAGGATCATAATTGTATTTAACAGTAACATAGCCAGGTATTTCAGGCTTTTTATCAAGATAGTTTGTCAATTGCATAGAGCATAAAGAATTGATTATAGGCCTGATATCAATAGACTTTTTATATCCGCCCGATGGTAAGTTTGAATAGATTCTGTATGTTGTAATGATCTCCATACTCTTTCTTATACCCTCTATTGAACCGTCAATGCTTTCCATTAGATCATCAATATCAAATTCAGGATCCTGCGTTTTTTCATTTGGGATCAGCGGTTCAATTATTTCCCCCAGCGTTTCAAGTGTGTATAGTGATGGCATGAGCAGGTTGATCAAGGTATCACCAAAAAGAGTTGATAAGATTATTTTTGTTTTTCTATGATGCTCTGCTTCTTGTATTGCCTCTTCTGCCTGCTTACGTTCAGTAATATCAAAGCCAACTCCAAGAATACATGGCTTGCCATTAACTTGAATCAAAGAAGCAGTAAATTCATAAGGTGTAAGAGTATTGTCCTTGGAGACAAAAGTTGCCTCTACAATAGCACGTCCATTGGCAAAGGTATCCATAATTCGCTCTGTAATTAAATCATGATCTGATTTTAGAAAATAATCTAGTGGATTGCGATTTCGTATTTCCTCAGATGTATATTGGGTAACTTCTTCTAGCTTCTTGTTCCAGCTCAGGAATTTACCTTTTTCATTAAAGACATATACAATACCGGGCAAATTATTTAATACTTTACGAAGACTTTTAATTTCTTTTTGTTGTCTATTAATCGTATCCTGGATAGCTTTTCGAACATCTTCTGGGATATCATCTCTATTTAATCTTTTTTCTAAATCCATTTGTTTCTCCTGAAAAAGCACCAAGGCTTGTCAATATTCAAACCTGAATTATGCGGCAAACACCGCTATTTCCGGGTCTCAAGCCTTCTGAACCAGCTTTTTGCCCGTTGAATAGGCATTGAACTTGGATGCCCAATAGGCGATTTCTCGCTAATCTGTCTGAAAAGCAGCCATTTTCAAACTTTCGGACAAAGTAATCCACAGATATTCTCCCAGTCAAGCAGAAATCCTTCCGTCAGCCATGACCCAACAGGCCCTGGGGTCAGGTCTTGAATTATTAGGGTTTCTCAATCGGAGACGCCCCTCCTGCCCCCGATAATCAGGCGCATACGCCTGATCCGGCCTATCCCCCTGGCGACTTAGGACACCCATACATTATGCCAGGATTGGCCCGTAAATAGATGGATGTCTAAAATTCACTTCTCTTTCCGGCCGGGGCCGGCCAATTGACACCGGCCCCGGGCCGGAGCCCCTTCCCCATCTCTCGAAAAGCGGTCCGCCCGCCGCCTGGTTCCCCGTCCATGACACCCGAAAAGACACACAAAACGGGCAACCGGACCCTTGGCCGGGAATGGCCGCCTGGAGGGCGGCAACCTTGACACCCATTGGCCCCTCTGTCATATTTATGTTGTTTTTATATGGCCTCCAACCCTCACTTTCAGGAGCCTGATTCATGCAAAAGAAAAAACTTGAACCCATTCCGGGCCAGGAGTCCGATAGGGACGGCGCCGGGCCGCGACCCCCTACGGAACACCCGGGTCGCACCGCGTTGCCGGAAACGCCGCCGGGCGCTTCGATCGAGGATTCGCCCTTGGTTTCCAAGGGCATGGCCAGAAGAATGGCCATGCGGAAAAAGAAAATGGCCGAGGACGCCGCCCTGCTCTCCGAGGAGCTTCAGGCCGGAACCGAAGCGAATGCCGTCGTACTGACCAAGATTTCCGACCGCGTCGTCGAGATGGAGCATCACATTGTCGGGTCCAATGAAGCAGCCAACCTGAACCTGGACGCGGCCACGAACGGCCGCCGAGTGGCGGCGTCATTCCAGCAGAAAGCCAAGACCACCGGGCAGGTGCTAACGACGCTCACCTTGATCACTCACAGTATTCTGGCGGATATCCAGTTATTCAAACAGTTGACGGAGCGACTGTCCGGCGTCAGCTCCCGGTCTGTCCGCTACATGCAGTATTTGACCGGCGAGGGCGCCGAGATGGCGGAAGCGGCTTCGAAAATTCATGATTACGCCGACGAAATCAATGTCCTGGCCTTCAATATGACTTTGGAATCAAGCCGCATTGGCGACGAAGCAGCGGCCATAGCGGTTGTGGCCAAACAGTTCCACAAGATTTCAGAGCAGTCGGAATCAGCCGCCCTGGAAATTCAAAAACATCAGTTGGATTTCAAATCCGCCATCAATCGCGTCGCGGACCTGGTGACGACCCTGGAACGGGACTCGAAAACACACAGCGCGGACTCGAGCCGTTTGGCCTCGGAAGTTGGCCACTTTGTCGACAAGATGCGAGAACTTCAGGACAACTACAACCGCGTTCAGCAATTGGCGGACAAGACGGAAGAAATGTTGAATTCTTTTTCGATGAACTCGGAAAAAATCCGATCCGGGTCCGAGGAAATGTCCACCACCATCACGGAAATCAGCGCGGGCGTCCACGAACAGACTGCCGCCATGGCTGAGATCGCCCGGCGTACGGCCCAGATGAACGACATGAACGCCGAGTACCGCAAGACCGGCGAAGCAGGGGTCATTGATGCCATTGTCGGGCACATGACCGAGTTATACAATGGAATCCGACAGATTCAGATTACGATTCATCAGATCGTGGACTCCATCCACCAGGTGGCCGCATCTGCGTCCGAGCAGCAGTCGCTGTCCCTGGTCTCCAGGGACTCACTTCGGGAAATCACTGCCACGGGGGACCAGACCCTGGAAATACTTTCCGCTAATCAGGAATCCGTGAGTACGCTGACCCGGGGGATGGGAGACGCCCAGACAACCATCGCAACCATCCTGAAAGAAATCGAACAATACGAAAAAAAGGGGGAAGATATCCTCGACCGGATGGATGGACTCCGGACGGACCTGGATGCGATCGAGCAGGCCCTGAACCGGTTGCGCGACCATTCGGCGGTCATGGTGACGACCGGCCTGAGCGGGGAAATCGAGGCCGTCCGGCTGGGACAGGCGGGAGAAATGTTTTCAACCATCAGCCGGGAGGTGTCCGAATTGGGGGAACAGTCATCCGCGGCCACCCGAAAGGCATTGCTGGCGGCTGGACGGGCCAAGGAGCGGATCGACCTGATCAAGCGGTCCGTCTTCGATGTGGGTGAAATTGTGCGAACGGGTTCGGAACAGCGCCGGCTGGCGGAAAGCAATCTGAAGAAAGTGGCCGGTGAAGCCGCGATCCTTCTCGAGAGCGCGGACGAGTCGGTGGATTCCATGCGGGAGACGCTTTCCAATATGCTCCAAATGTCCAACCGCATGACGAAACTCAATGAAGCCGCCGGCCTGGTGGTGGCCCAGAGCAGCGAAACCATGGAGTTTGTCCGCGAGCAAGTCGAGGCTTTCGACGATTTGGCGGAAACGTTGGCGGCGTTTTCCGAGCAGACCGAAGATGAATGATTTTGCCGCCGGCCGGAACCCGGACCTGCCCTCGGTCCGCGAGGAAACGCGCTGGCTCCATGTGGTTTGCGGTGGACGAGACTGGCTTTTGCCCGGTTCGCCCGTCCAATTCCTCATCCGACGCCCCCGGGTTCAACCGATACCCGCCCGCACGACGTTCCACGGACTTGTGGCGCACCACAACGGCATTTATCCGGCCATCGACTTGTCCGAAATTTTGAGCGCCGCTTCAGGGGTTACGCCGGGCCATTCAATGTGGGGGGTTCTGACCGCCGGTAATGACGATCCCGTGCTTCTTTTGGTCGAAGATCATTTGGGGTTTTTAAACGTATGTCCTGAAGAAGTGGAATGGGTCCAGGGCCTCGATGGCGAGGACTCCTGCTTTCTGGGGACCATGTACCAGGAGGGCCGCCGGCTCACACTGGTGGACCCGCTCCGTCTGAAAGCTTTTCTTCCGAAACCCGCGGTCGAGTCTGAACTCCATGTAAACAACCTCGGCCTGATCGGGACCCAGGTGCATGGTGGACCGGACAACGAACCACGGCAAACCATGCTCATGGTCGAAGACGGCCGGCGCCGATACGCCTTGCCCGCCCGGGAGGTGTTCAACGTGGCCCGGGTCCTGGAGCCGTCGGCTGCCGATCTGTTGTTTCTGACGGACGCGACGGTGGGCGGAACCGGTGGCCGCCAGGCCGCTCCCGGATCGAAAAAAAAGGGCGCATTTACGTGCGAACTCCGGCAAGGGAACGGGGTGATGAAAATCGCTTTCGCCGAACTGATCGGTTGGCTCGACGTCCGGGAAAAAGATATCCATCCCTGGACCGGGATGGAAAGCCTCTGTTTTGCCGGCGCATTTCGACTCCCTGAGGAAAGCCGGCCGGTAATGGTGGTCGACGTAGACCGGTTGATCGACGGTCACCCGGACCGACTTGCCAGGGGAATTGCGTCACACGGGGATAACATGGCGGGGGGGAACGGGGTCATGCATGGTGATAAAAAGGAGTGGCTGGTAAAAATACGCGCGGGAAAAGCATGGGCGGCATTGCCCCTGTCTTCCCTTTACATGATTTATTCGGTTCGTCGGGCCAAAATCCATCTGATTTCCGCGACGAACCGAATGGTGACGGGTTTGCTGGAAAGGGACGGCGAGTTTCTAACGGTTGTGGACCTGGGACTTTTGCTGTCCATCGAGGCGACGGGGACGCGCCCGGAAAACCGTTTACTGGATGTGCGGACCATGGGTGGCCGGATCGCCTTGCTGGCGGAGCAGATATTCGAGCCGGTGGAAGTGAAGCCCGAGGACATGGTTGCCAAGGAACCGGCCGGGGCTGAAGCCGCCGAGTCCGGCTTCGTTGAATCGGTCTGGCGTCAGGAGGAGGGGGCGCCTATCCCCGTATTGAACCTGAATCACCTGGTGCTTTCGCTTAAAAACCCGGTGAGCGATGGGAAATAGCCCGCCCAAAGCCCCTTACGGCAGGATACGCCTCGTCGTCATTGGTGTTTCCGCCGGCGGCCCCAAAGAACTCCAGAAAATCCTTCCGCTTTTTCCGACCGGATTCCCTCCGCCAATCATTGTCGTTCAGCACATAGCCGGCGAGGTGCTCGACAGTCTGGTCCATACCCTGAATCAAGGCTGCTACCTCCCGGTTCGTACCATCTCGCACGGACAACTGCTCGAGAAGGGGGGAATCTTCCTCTGTCCGCCTTTTCACCAATGTCGTGTTGTTATAGAAGATGGCATGCTTTTCGCCCGGCTGGACCCCGACCTGACAAGCGCCTATCAGCCTTGCATTGATGTGACCATGAGCAGCGCGGCGGACGTTTGTGGTCCGGAAGTAGTCGGCGTGTTGCTCACCGGAATGGGGTCCGATGGAGTCCAGGGTTTGAGAGCGATTCGCGCCGCGGGCGGAGTGACCATCGTCGAATCCCAGGCTACGGCGACCGTGTTCGGTATGCCCCGGGCGGCCATGTTGGCCGGCGTGGCCCAGAGGATTCTGCCCCTCCACCAGATTCCGACCGAACTGCTTATGCTTGTCCAAAAAACCGACTCGGCTCGTTGCCTGGAGCCCTCCACCGCCCTGGAATCGGATGATCCGACCTCCCGGTGCGCGGCGATCGAGGAACTGGCCGCCTGCCCCGACTCGACTTCCATAAGGCTTATCGCCCGGGCCTTGAAAGACCCCGAGGCCATCGTCATGGAAACGGCGCGCACCACACTTTTATCGCTTCCGGGAATTCTCGTCTTTCCCGCCGTCATTCCGCTGCTGGAATCGGAATCCCCCGCCGTCCGGACAACCGCCATGGAAATAGCCAAGCGCACCGGACTTCCTCCGGAAGGGAAGGACATCCTCGCCCGCCTCTGCACGGGCGACGATTCCGACCTGCGACTTTTCGCGCTGGATATCATCGGCGCCTACGGACCGGAGGATTTTTTAGACCTGGTCCTTGACCGGCTTTCCGATCCAAACCCGAACGTTTCCCTCAAGGCGATCGAGGTGTTGGGAGGGTTTCACTCGGAACGCGCCGTCGAGGCCCTGTCTGTCGAGACCACCGGCGAGTCGTGGCGGAGGGCTGCCGCTGTCGAGGCCCTCGCGAGGTCCCCCTTGGACCGGGCCGGCTCTGTCCTGACGGAGTTGCGTTTCGATGACTTCGAGGACCTTTTCATGTGGTTCCAGGCCCTGGCCGTCCGAAAGGATCGTCGGAGCATTCCCAAGCTGCTGGGCATTCTACCCGCCTTGGACAAGCGCTTGCTGCCCCACGCCCTGGAGGCACTTGAAGAAACCTGCCGCGAGCACCGGGACGCCTTGTCTCCGGAGGAGACCGCGGCCCTGGCCCGACTGCCCTTGGCCGAGTTTCTCGACCATCCCAATCACAAGGCCGCGCTATCGGTCATCCGGCTGATCGGCCTTGTCGGCGGGGAAGACCAGTTGCCGCTCCTGGTCGAGCGATTTCGCCGAGTGGATTCCGCCGAGGAGCGAGCCATGATCGTGGAGGCCATCGCCTCGATGCGGCTGGAAAAATCGGGTGAAATACTGGAAATGATCTCGACCGGTCAGGACGCTGACCCTGAGTTGCGCGCCTTCGATGACCCCGGCGATCACTGATGGACATCAACTTGGAAAATATCCACGATTTTTTGTTCGACCGGGCGAATTTCACGTTGTTCGGGCTGAGCGAGGTTCTGCAAGAGACCCGGGTCAGACAACGGATGGCCCAGCTTGGGATGACCGGTTTCGGTGATTACTGGAAATATCTGCATGCAAACGGCAACGACGAACTTCAGGAACTGATCAATGCCCTGACCGTCACCGAGACATATTTTTTTCGTGATTATGACCAGTTGGCAAATTTCGCCGAGGAAGTCCTGCCGGACCGGGCGGCTCGGAAGGAGGCCGCTGGTAACCGGCGGGTTCGTGTGATGTGCGGGGCTTGTGCCTCCGGGGAGGAAGCATACACCCTGGCCATCATTCTTTTGGAGATGATGGGCGATGAACCGAACTGGGACATACGGATCGATGCCCTGGATATCAATACCGCCATGCTGGACCGAGCCGGAATCGGTTGTTATTCGTCCCGCTCGATTCGGGACCTGCCTTTACGCTATAAGATCAAGTACTTCGATGTGGTGGGGGACAAATATTGCGTCAAGGCGGAAGGCCGGGCCCCGGTCCGGTTTTACCGGGCGAACCTGACCGATGCCGCTCAGATGCGCTCCCATCGCGGCTTCGACTTCATTTTCTGTCGCAACCTCCTGCTTTATCTGGACGAAAACCAGCGCGAACGATTGATCCATATTCTGTACCACAGCCTGGAACCGGGAGGCTGCCTTTTCCTGGGGCCCACCGAATCCATCGGCCGGGTCAGCAAGGTCTTCCGCCTGGTCAAGATTGGCCGCCAATACGTGTATCAAAAGGCATGAAGGGCAAGAATCGATGGAACGGACTATTCTAATCGTTGACGATTCGAAGCTTATACAAATGAAACACGCGGCCATGGTCGAAAGCCTTGGTTATTCGACCCTGGCCGCCGACAACGGCATGCAGGGCATCGAGACCCTGACCCGGGAAAAAGTGGATTTGATTATCGCCGATCTGAACATGCCGGTCATGGACGGTTATGACTTCGTGAGGGAAGTCCGTAATTTGCCGGAATTTGCCGGAACTCCGATCATCGTGGCTTCAACGGAGGCCGGGGAGGAGGACATCCGGCGAGCCTATCTGGCCGGCGCGGACCTCTATCTGGTAAAACCCGTGGACGCCGAAACGATCAAGGCGCGCATCGAACTGCTCCTGGAGAAAAAACCGTGAACAAATCCGAAACCGAAGCCCGGGTCCTCGATCAGTTTGTCTCGGAAGCCGCCGCAAACCTCAAGCGCATCGAGGACGCCCTGCTGGAATTGAAGATGAACGCGGACGCGCCCGAGGCATTCCGTAGTATTTTCAATTCGTTTCACGGGATTAAGGGTATATCGGGCTACGTCCCCGGTTCAGAGAATATCGGCGCCTTGAGCCATGAAATGGAAGCGATCGTCAAAAGTATTCAGGGAAAGGCCCTCCCGGTCTCGCAGGAATTGTTGGAGCTGATTTTAGAATGCCATGACGAACTCTACCGGATGCTCGAGGATTTTCAGCGCGGTGCGGCCCCTCGTGATGATTGGAAACCCCTGGTTGCGAAAATCGCCTCCCTGTCGGGTGCTTCAGAGAGTTCCGAATCGGCGAAAACAAAGGCCGACCCGGGAGGTCATGGCGACGTTGTCCGTCAGCAGCTGGCGGGGCTGGCCATTTTCATGGACCAATGGAAACCCGGCCCAATGGACCCGCGACTGGCATCCGCCGTGCGGCGGAAGCTCAACCTGATCAAAAGAAGCGCGGAGTCGGTTTCGGACGCCGGGTTGCCGGGCGTTCTGGCGGAAGCTTTAGAGGGCTTGGAACGAAAATCGGACTGGTCGCAAAGGGATATCGACGAATTTCGGTCCCTGGTCGGAAGGATCGGCCCTGACAAAATTACACACGACACGCTCACCCCAGGTTCCGACACGGCTGCCGGGGAGAACGATTCCTTCCAGACCGGTCCGGTGGAAACCAGGGTGCAGGTCAAGTCTTCCCGCTTGCATCAACTCAGTACGCTTATCGCGGACCTGACCATGGCCAACAATCGCCTGAACCATGAGTTGAACCTGATCGCCTCCGAGCATCCCCAGTTGGAGGAACGTCTCCGGACCGTACGGACGGACTGTTCCCGGGTCGTGACGGCTCTGGAAAAAACCACGCAACGCATCCAATTGATCGAATTGAGCGAATTGTTCAACCGGGTGCCGCGAATCGTACGGAAAATCGCCAAGGAAGAAGCCAAGCGGATCGAGCTGACCATCCATGGCGCGAACACGGAGGTGGACCGGGGCGTGGTGGACCAGTTGGGAGACCCGATCACTCATATCATCCGCAATGCCATCGACCACGGCATCGAGACGCCCGGAGAAAGGGAACAGGCGGGGAAGCCGCCGATGGGGCGGATATTCATCAACGCCTATGCCGTCGGGAAGTTCGTATCCATCGATATCACCGATGACGGCCGGGGCATCGACTCCAACCTGGTCAGGGAGAAGGCGGTTGCCAAAGGGTACGTTACACCGCTTCAAGCCCGTTCCATGGCCCATGATGAACTGTTGAATATCATCTTCGAGCCCGGGTTTACCACTTCGGATCGAATTACGGACGTGTCCGGCCGCGGCGTGGGAATGGATGCCGTTCAACTCCGCCTCCGTGAGATCGGCGGCCGGGTCCGAGTGCAGTCGAAGCCGGGTCAAGGCACGGTTATTCGCCTGTCCTTCCCCAACACCTTCACCCTGGTCAACTGCCTGGTTGTCCGCTGCCGTGATTTTCTGTTCGCTGTACCCGCAAGATACGCCAAGGAGACGCTCAATATTCATCCGGAGCGCATCGAACGGTTCGACGGCCGCGATTGGCTCCACCTGCGCGGACGCCTCGTCCGGATTTTCGACCTGGAAGAAGCCCTGGAGGGTCTGGAAATCCTTGACCCGGAAACCAGGCGGCATGCGTTTGTCCTGGAGGCCGGGGATCGCCGGATCATATTCCGGGTCGACGAGCTGGTCGAAGTGAAAACCCTTTCGGTGCGCGGCCTGCCGGCGCACCTGGAACACATCAAGGCCTATGCCGGCGTGACCACGCTATGGTCAGGTCAAATCGCTTTTTTCCTGCACCCGTTATCAATAATCGACCACTTCGGGGCCACGAACCCGAAAGATGCGAGGATCAAAGAA
>JAHJTB010000038.1 GCA_018830135.1 Pseudomonadota bacterium
CGGGGTGCCGGTCATCGGGATATGCCATTCCGGCGGGTTGAGGCTCCACGAAACCCTGGGCCCCATGGAGATGTTCGGCCAGCTTTTTCGGCGGAACAGCATCTATTCCGGGGTGGTTCCGCAGATATCCATCATTCTGGGGGTGGTGGCCGGAGGCCAGGCCTACTCGCCGGGCCTGACCGACTTCATCCTCATGACCAAGGGCAGCGCGGTGTATATCGCCGGGCCGGCCTTTGTCAAGGCCCAGACCGGCATGGATATCAGCGACGACGAACTGGGCGGGGCGTCCATGCATGCCCGGACCAGCGGCCTGGTCGACGTGCTGCGGGATACCGAAGCGCAAATTTTCGAGGAGGCCCGGCGACTGATCGGCTTCCTGCCTTTGAGCTGCCAGGGGCCGGTCCCGTCCAGGCCGGCCGACGACGACCCGTCCCGGCGGGAGGAGGCCCTGAACGGCATGGCGCCGGAGGAATCGAGCAAGCCCTTCGACATGCACCGGGTCATCCAGCCTGTTTTTGACGGCGGGGAGTTTTTCGAGATCAAGCCGGATTTCGCCCGCAACATCATCACCGGGTTTGCCCGTCTCGCCGGAGACACCGTAGGCGTGGTGGCCAACCAGTCCAATTATCTGGGGGGGGTCATCGACATCAAGGCCGCGGAAAAAGCGGCCCGCTTCGTCCGCTTCTGCGACGCCTTCAACATTCCCATTATCACCTTTCAGGACTCGCCGGCCTACCTGATCGGCAAGGAGATGGAGCGGGCCGGCATGATTTACAAGGGCGCCAAGCTGCTTCATGCCTATGCCGAGGCCGACGTGCCCAAAATCACGATCATCGTTCGCAAGGCCTACGCCGGGGCTTACATCGCCATGGGCAGCCAGTACATCGGGGCGGACCTGGTCTATGCCTGGCCGGGCGCCGAAATATCGAGCGTGGCCCCCAAGACCGCGGCGAGCATCCTGTTTCGCCAGGAAATCCAGTCCGGGGCGGACCAGGAGACCATCGAGGCCCTGCACCGGGACTATTACGACAACTACGTCCGGGCCTATCGCGCCGCCTCGCTGCGGCATATCAATGACATCATCGAGCCCGCCGAAACCCGATCGGCCCTATGCAAGTCCCTGGCCCTGCTCAAAGGGAAAAAACAGGTCAGACCCCAAAAGAAACACGGAAATATCCCGCTTTGAAAGGAGCCGTCATGAACTTCAATCTGAGTGAAGAGGTCCGGGCCATCCAAGACATGGCCCGCAAGTTCGTCCAAAACGAGATCACGCCCCGGATGGCGGAAGACGACGCCAACCACGCCTTTCAGGAGGACTTGGTCAAGGAGATGGGCCGACTCGGGTTCTTCGGCTGCCCGATACCCGAAGAATACGGGGGCTCGGGGCTGGGCTTTCTGGCCCATGCCGTGGTCACCGAGGAGGTGTCCAAGGTCGGCGGGTCTTTGCGAGCCGCGTTCAACATGCAGACCATGGGTACGGCCCGGGAAATCTATCAGTTCGGGACCGAGGAACAGAAGCGAAAGTACGTGCCCAAACTGGCCAGCGCGGAGTATCTGGGCTGCATCGGTATTACCGAACCCAACGCCGGGACCGACGTGGCGGCTCTGAAGACGCGGGCGGATAAAAAGGGTGACATGTATGTCCTCAACGGTTCGAAGACCTGGATCACCTACGCTCAGGTCGCGGACGTGGGCGTCGTCTACGCCTATACCGATCCGACCCAGAAGCACAAGGGCCTGTCGGCCTTTATCGTGGACCTGCATTCCGACGGCGTGAGCACCGGCCCCACGGCCGGCAAGATGGGCTGGAACGCCTGCCCCACCGGGCAGATCTATTTCGATGACGTCCGGGTCCCGGCCGAAAACCTGCTCGGCGGAGAAGAGGGCAAGGGATTCAAGTGCGTCATGGGCAGCCTGGACAACACTAGGCTGACGGCCGCCTCCGGCGGCGTGGGCATGAGCCAGGGGCTGATCGACGCATCGATCAAGTACGCCCAGGAGCGGGAACAGTTCGGCAAGCCCATCGGCACCTTCCAGATGGTTCAGGAGGAACTGGCCCGGATGATCGTGGAAACCGAGGCGGCCCGCCTGCTGACCTACCGCTGCGCGGCCCAGAAGGACGAAGGCAATCTGAACAACTCCCTGGAAACGAACATGGCCAAGTTTTATGCGGCCGATGTGTCCTCGAGGGTGGCCGACGGCGCCCTGCGTATTCTGGGGGCTTACGGCTATTCGACGGAGTACCCGGTGGAAAGACTGCTGCGGGACGCCAAGGTCAACCAGATACTGGAAGGCTCGGCCAACATCCTGAAAATGATCATCGCCACGGATGCTTTGGGCTACCGAAAGGCCAATAAATAGGACGCCCGGCAAACCGGGCGCTTTTCTTCCGAAAGCCGCCTCCCGGGCCGGATTGACGCGGCCTTGGGAGGCGGTTTTATTTATTCAGAACCTGGGATTCGATGTCCTCTTTCATGGCCTTGATCTCTTCCAGAATCTCGTCCCGGGAGACCACGCCCTTGCGTTCTAGGATATTGATCAGGGCCTCGGTCGTGTATATCTCGGTCAGAACCAGGTTGCGCAGGGGATCGGCTTCCCGTTTTTTCTTTTCATCCTCGGTCATACCAAAAGCTCTCAACTCGAACTGGTTAATCTGTTGAACAGTTTTTTCAGGCCTTTTTCCTGAAAGACCTGCACGACGATGACGGTGACGTTGTCCCGGCCGCCTCCGGCCAAGGCCAGTTCGATCAGGTCTTTGGCCTTGACATCCGGAGAGCTGCTCATGGGCAGAATCTTGGCCACCATTTCCACGGGTACCATGTCGGACAGGCCGTCGCTGCAGAGCAGGTAGACGTCGCCCTCCTGATAGGACATCTGGTGGAGGTCCGGGTGGACCCGCTCCCTGACGCCCATGGCCCGGGTCAGGGTGTTGCCCATGGTGGACATGATGGTGGCCTCGGGGTTGATCATGCCCTTGAATTTGGGATCGTCGGCCAGCCGGTGATCCACGGTCAACTGATCGAGTTGGCCTTTTCTGGAACGAAACACCCGGCTGTCGCCCACATTGGCCACCAGAATCTTGTCCTCGTCTTCCATGAGCACGGCCAGGGTGGAGCCCATGCCCTTGTGACGGGTCTCCTGTTTGGCCTTTGTGAAGACCAGGCTGTTGGCCTGATGAATGCCCTGCATCAGGGTATTGGCCCGAGGCGACAGGCTGCCGTTGAATGAATCGAAACGAGTCGGGTTTTCAAGGGGAAGCTCGACGTACCGCTTGACGTACCCGGCCACGGTTTCGGCCACGAGCCTGCTGGCGACTTCACCGCTGGCCGCCCCGCCCATGCCGTCCGCGACGAGGTACAACCCCAGGGCGTTGTCCAAAAAAAGCGAGTCTTCGTTGTTTTCCCGCTTCAACCCGACGTGTGTCCGAGCCGCACCGATAAGCCTGGGCATGGCGCCCCCGTTCAGGTTGTGGCTGGCGTTCGCTCAGCCGGAGTTAGGTCCGGGTGGCCAGTTCGTCTATCTTCCTGGCCACGATCCTGAGATGTTCGGCCATCTGTTGCGCCTTCTGGTACCTTTTCTCACGGTCCTTTTCGAGGGCCTTGTCGAGAATCTGCTGAATGGCCTTGGGAATTTTGGCATTGTGTTGAGTGATCGGCTCGGGATCCTCGGAGGTGATCTTATAGATCAGCGCCGTCAGATCGTCGGCCTTGAACGGCTGCGTCCCGGTCAGCAGTTCATACATGACCACCCCCAGAGAGAAGATGTCCGACCGTCCGTCCACCTTCTTGCCCATGATCTGTTCGGGGGACATGTAGAAAGGCGTTCCCTTGACTACACCGGTCTTGGTCTTGCTCGAAGCCGTGGCCCGGGCAATGCCGAAGTCGGTCACCTTGGGCATGCCGTTGCTCAGGAGCATGATGTTAGCCGGCTTGATGTCCCGGTGCACGACCCCTTTGTCGTGAGCGTATCCCAAGGCCTCGGCCACGTCCGCTACCAGGCCGATCACGTGCCGCATGGGGAGCAGTTTGTCTTTGGAGGCGTGCTCCTTCAGGTCATGGCCTTC
>JAHJTB010000348.1 GCA_018830135.1 Pseudomonadota bacterium
AGCATGACCATCGGACGGGCCATCAAGGCCCGCCCGATGACCAGCATCTGGCGCTCCCCCCCGGAAATATAGCCGCTGATTCGGCCCTTCATTTCATTCAACTTGGGGAAATAACCGTAGATATTATCGAGGTCCTTGCGAACCTGGAGGCTGTCCGACCGGATATAGGCGCCCAGTTTCAGGTTCTGCTCCACGGTGAGGTGTTCGAAAATCTGGCCCCCTTCCATGACCTGCACGATTCCCAGCCTGACGATCTCGTCCGGCGTTTTCCGGTCGATGGGCCGGCCTTCGAACTCGATGCTACCGTCGGTCACCTCGCCGAGTTCGGTTTTGAGCAGCCCGGAGATGGCCTTGAGCGTCGTCGTCTTTCCTGCGCCGTTACCGCCCAGCAAAGCCACGATCCGTCCTTCCGGGACTTGCAGGGAAACGCCTTTGAGGACCAGAATGACGTTGCTGTATATGACCTCGATGTTGTTCAGGCTGAGCATCGCTCTCCTCGCCGGGTGGCTATTTTTTTTGCGGTGGCGGTTCCAGGGTCAGGGTCGCCCCGGCCTTCAGGTCCGACAAGGTCCCCACGGCCTCGATCGGGTAGCTGCCGGGCGGAAGGGGCTTGGCCTGGGAGAAGTCCGGTTTGGCCTTTGCATCATCCCAGCCCACCTGGAAAAAGGTCATCAGCACGGTCAGGGCCTCGACCGTGGTCTTCAGGTTGCCCTGATCGTCCGCGACACCATTGGCGATGCCCACGGGTTCGCCTGCGTCGGCGCCCTGGATGATAACGCCTTTGGGCGGAATCAGGTTGATGACGACCACTTCGCCCGGCTGCCAGCCAGCGCCGGTCACCACGATCGGCTGCTTGATCAGGGCCGGCGAGAGCACGGTCTTGTCCGGGGCCAGGGTCAGACTGGCCCCGGCCCAGGCCGCGCCGGCCGAAATCGTCAGGAACAGGGCCGCGAGCGTCAATACCGATACGACAGGTCTCGTGCGCTTATTCATCTCCATCCCTCCTTTGAGGCCTGGTTGGCCGATCTACCACTTACCCAGTTTGACGCAGTCGGGAGCGGTGACCCAGTCCGTGATGGGGTAAATCTTGCCGCCTTTGGCTTGGTACAACCTGACCTGCTGGCTGGCGACCCTCGAGGTCGGGCTGTAGCCGCATTTGCCGATTATGCCTTTGGTGACGTCCTGGCCGGTCAGTTGTTCCAAGGCCTTCATCATGACGTCGCCGTTGATCTTGTCCCAGGGCGTATCCTTGAGGGCGATTCTCACGGCGGCTTCGATGACCATACCGCCGCCGATACCGGACAGATAGAAGGGATTCATATCCTCCATGGGCTGCTTGCGGTACTTGGCCCAGAGTTGGGCCATGGGGTGCTCTTGGGCCAAGACACCCCGGAGCTGGGGCGTGGACAGGACGGCCCCTTCAACTTCCTTCGGGTGCGCCCGGACGCCGACCGTGGAAATGAGGCCCCATTCGGCGGAGACCATCTGGATTTTTTCGGTCAGCCCCAGGGCGTTGGCATCGCGGATGACGTTGGTCTGACTCGGGTCCACGCCGCCGACGTAAATATAGTTGGCCCCCTGTTCGGCCAGACGACTCAGCCAGGTATCGTGCTTGAGGGAGCCGGTGGGATAAAACTCGGGCGGAAGCAGTTTGATGCCCTTCTGTGCGGCATATTCCGTGCCGCCGTTGAGGGCCTGTTTGCCGTACGCGCCTTCCCAGCTCAGATATCCCACCACCGGCGGACCGGACTTGCCCTTCTTCTTCCAGTCCTCGGCCATCCAGTCCAGGGCCGCGCCAAAGACGTCCTGATACGTGGCCGTCAAGAGAAAGGCCCGGCCGATATGGGCCTGGGCGAAGCCGGCTCCCGAAGCGAGCGTGATGTGATGGTCCCGTTCCATCAGGGGAAGCGTGGCCTTGGTCAGACCGGACTTGTGGGTGAAAAACAGGATGACATGGGGCATTTTCCGGTAACGTTGGTAGATGGAAACCCCCCGGGCCACGTCGTAGCGGCTGTCCACCGGGATATGATTGATCTTGACCCCGTCGATGCCGCCCTTGCCGTTGAGTTCCTTGAAATAGTCCGTATAGCCCCAGGCCACGGGCAGGACGGCCCCGGCGCCCGGACCGGTCAGCGGCCCGATTTCGACATAGTTCAGCACCTTGTCCTCGGCCAGGCCCGAGGCCGGCTGGACCGCCCAGGCGATCAGCAGCAGGCAGGCAATCAGGCAGCCGAACAACGTTTTCTTTTTCCTCATTCCTCTCCCTCCTTTAAGATTGGGATTAATGGTAATGCGTCCCCTCGTGCCTGTACCTCGATCCGCCTACCGACTAATAGGCGAACGGATAGATTCGATAAGAGGACTTGAATATCTCCCAGCGATGGGCCAGCCCTCGGGGTTCGAAGATCAGAAAGATCACCAGGACGACTCCGAAGGTAATGGTCCCGATCGAAGCGGCCGGGGCCATGCCCAGCCAGGGGAAGACCTGGCCGAGCAAGGGGGAGCCGAAGATGACCAGTTCGTCGAGCAGCCGGAAAAAGATGACCCCGAAAAACACGCCGGGGATGCTGCCCATGCCGCCGATGATGATCATGCCCATGTACCAGAGGGCGTCGAAAATATTGTACTGCTCGGGATGGACGATCATGAGCAGATGCGCGTAAAGGCACCCGGCCACGCCGGCGTAAAAGCAGGAAATGAAAAAGGCCAGCAGCTTGTAATAGAAGAGGTTGACGCCCATGACCTCGGCCGCCAGGTCGTTGTCCCGGATGGCGACAAAGGCCCGGCCGATCTTGCTCCGGACCAGGTTCCTGGCGACAAAGGTCAGGATGACCATAACGGTGACGATGAGAAAATACATGCGTTCGGGCGTGTCCAGTTCGAACGACCCCAGCGAGGGCGGCAGAATTGTCAGGCCTTCGTCCTTGCCGGTAATGTCCAGTCGCAGGATGAGCCACATGACCACGAAGTGGATGGCCATGGTGGCCATGGCCATGTAGAAACCCTTGATGCGCAACGAGGGTGCGCCGCCGATGATGCCGATCAGGCCGGCCACGAGGCCGGAGAGGGGCAGGGCCCACCAGAAGCTGATGCCGTAATGCAAGGTCAGGATGGCCGAGGTGTAGGCCCCGATGGCCATGAAGGCCGGCTGTCCGAACGATATCTGCCCGCAGTACCCGCTGACCATC
>JAHJTB010000349.1 GCA_018830135.1 Pseudomonadota bacterium
AAAAAGGTCGCCCAGAAAATCCGCCAGCTCATGATGAACATACGCATGGTCTTCGATTACTTCGGCATGACTGAGAACACCCGCCCAAACAAAACCAAAAACTAGAACCAATTTACCTTGATCCGGGTCAAGCCTTGGCTCCGGCCCGCTCCGGTTCGTGTTATAATGGATCGTCACACCGGATTGAAAGGTTCACGGTCCGGGTGTAGAATGGCCTGAGGCTTTGGGGCCGCGCGGGACGTTTCCGGCCGCCCTTGGGGGCTCGATTGAGCCTATCATAAAATTATACAATAATTTCATATAATTATAATTATAATGTTCGAAGGGAAGATCGGCAAACATTCAAAATGGTATTGACAGTCAGTCGGGAAGTCAATATAGTTCATAATTCTGTTTTAGGGAGAGCCTATGAGAAAATTCTGGCGGCTGCCTCTGGACGCGGGCAGTCACACCATTCCGATCGGCGAGGTCAAGATCATCAAGGACCGCTGCAAGGGTTGCGGTTTTTGCATCGAGTTCTGTCCGAACAAGATACTTGAATTTTCGCCCGAGTTCAACGCCAAAGGCTATCACCCGCCCCGGGTGACCAGCTATGACGAATGCGTCAACTGCGACCTTTGCGAGATCATCTGCCCGGAGTTCGCGATTTTCACGGTTCTGGTCGAGAAGCGGCTGGTGACCCGGGAGGACATACTCAAACACACGGAACGGCTGCAACCGGGTGAAAAGGAAAGTCATGGCTGATTCGGCTGTCTTAACCGGCGAGCATTTTTTGATCGGGGACGTGGCCTGCGCCGAAGGGGCGCTGGCCGCGGGCTGCCGCTTTTTCGCGGGCTACCCCATCACGCCGGCCACGGAGGTGGCCGAGCGGATGGCCCGGCGGATGCCGCGGGTCGGCGGTGTTTATATTCAGATGGAAGATGAAATGGGTTCCATGGCCGCCATTCTGGGGGCGTCCTGGGGCGGTCTCAAATCCATGACCTCGACTTCCGGACCCGGCTTTTCCCTGATGACCGAAAACATCGGTCTGGGTATGATGACCGAGACGCCCTGCGTCATCGTCAACGTCATGCGCGGCGGTCCTTCGACCGGCCTGCCGACCCTGGTGGGCCAGGCCGACGTGATGCAGGCCCGCTGGGGCTCCCACGGCGACTACGGCTCGATATCGATTTCGCCGTCCTCGCCCCAGGAGATGTTCGATCTGACCATTACCGCCTTCAACCTGGCCGAGACCTACCGGTTGCCGGTGGTGGTCCTGACCGACGAGATCGTGGGCCACATGTCGGAGAAGGTGATCATTCCCAAGGCCTTGGATATCAAGCTGGCCAAACGGCCCAAGCCGCCGGCCAGCTTGGCCCGGGAGGACTACGTGCCGTTCATGGCCGTCGACGGCCTGGTGCCGCCCATGGCCACCGCCGGCGAGGGGTACAACGTGCACGTCACCGGCCTGACTCACGACGAGTGGGGTTATCCGGTCATGAAGGACACGGCCCAGGAGCGCCTGGTCCGGCGCCTGGTGGACAAAATACGCCTCAATGTCTCGGATATCATCATGACCGAGGAAAACGGTCTGGACGGACAACTCGACGCGGTGGTCGTGGCCTATGGCTGCACGGCCCGGTCCGCGCGGGAGGCGGTCGAGCGGGCCCGGCAAAAGGGGCTGGCCGTCGGGTTTCTGCGCCTGGTCACGGTCTGGCCCTTTCCCGAGGAAAAGGTTCGCGAGCTGGCCGCCCGGACCGGGGTGTTCATCGTTCCGGAGATCAACTACGGACAGATCGCCCTGGAAGTGGAACGCTGTTCCGGCGGGCGTGCCGAGACGGTCTTCATGGGCCTGATGGGCGGGACCATGCACACGCCGGAGGAGATTCTGGCGGTGATCGAGGAGTTCAGTTCTAGGAGGAACCCGTGATACGGCGCATGAGAGAGCTGCCGGGCTTCGATCCGGCGGATTTGAAGGCCAAGGTCGCCGAGGATCACGGCCTCCACCCGATGGACGTCTATCTCAAGCCGGGCCGCATTCCCCATATCTGGTGCGCGGGCTGCGGCCTGGGCGTGGTCCTGAGCTGTTTCGCCCAGGGCCTGAAACGGGCCGGACTCGAGCCCCGCGAGTGCGCCGTGGTCTCCGGCATCGGCTGTACCGGCCGGACCGCCGGGTACCTGAACATGGACACCTATCATACCACGCACGGCCGGGCCATTCCCTTTGCCACCGGCTTGAAGCTGTCCAAACCGGACATGTCCGTCCATGTCATATCCGGCGACGGGGACCTGTTCGCCATCGGCGGCAACCACATGATTCACGCGGCCCGGCGCAACATCGACCTCAAGGTCCTGTGCGTCAACAACTTCAACTACGGCATGACCGGAGGCCAGGTGGCGCCCACCACGCCCATCGATGCCCGGACCACGACCTCGCCGTACGGCAACCGGGAGCATCCCTTCAACCTGCCCCACATGGCCCATGCGGCCGGGGCCGTGTACGTGGCCCGCTGGACGTCGTTTCACGCCCGACAGCTCGTGGTGGCCATATCGGAGACCCTGCAAAAGAAAGGGTTCACATTCATCGAGGTCATCGCGCCCTGCCCGACCGGTTACGGGCGGCCGAACAAGCTGGGTTCCGGTCTGGACGAAATGAAGTTCTACCGGGAAAACAGCGTCGTCCGGCACGGGGCCGATCCGTCGGAAGTGGACATCGGACTCAAGGGGCGCATCGCCGTCGGCAAGTTCATCGACGTGGACAAGCCCACCTTCCAGGATCAATACCGGGCCATGGTCGGGACCTTGGGCGGAAAGGGCAAAAAGTGAACGGGGAGAAAACGGAAGTCCGGCTGGCCGGCTTCGGCGGACAGGGTATCGTGCTGGCCGGGTCCATCCTGGGCAAGGCGGCGGCCCTGCATCAGGGCCTCAACGCGGTCTTCACCCAGAGCTACGGCCCCGAGGCCCGGGGCGGGGCCTGTTCGGCGGACGTGGTCATGTCCACGGGCCCCATCTATTATCCCAAGGTGTCCGCGCCCCATATTCTGGTCCTCATGTCCGAGGACGCCAGGAACACCTATGGCGGCGTGCTCCGGGAGGGAGCGACCCTGATCGTGGATCAGGACCTGGTCAACCTGGACCAGGCGCCCGCCGGATGCCGTCTGCTCAAGGTCCGGGCCACGAGGATCGCCGAAAAACTGGGCCGGACCATCGTGGCCAACATCGTCATGCTGGGCTTTCTGACCGCCGTGACCGGGGTGGTCACGTATGAAGCCATGGAAAAGTCCCTGCTGGCCTCCATACCCCCCGGGACCGAAGACCTCAATCTCAACGCCCTGAAAAGCGGTTTCGAAGAGGGAGAGAAGGCGTTAAAGGATTAAATATCGTGCCCGAAGCGGAAAAGAAGAAATCGGACAATCAGGAGCGCCGGGTCGGCGTTTTCGTCTGCCATTGCGGGTTGAACATCGGCGGCGTGGTCGACTGCAAGGCCGTGGCCGAATACGCGGCCCGGCTGCCGGACGTGGTCTATGCGGTGGACAACCTGTACACCTGCTCGGATCCCGGACAGGCGCAGATCAAGGACGCCATCGCCGAGCACAAGCTCAACCGGGTCGTTGTGGCCTCCTGCACGCCGCGGCTGCACGAACCCACCTTCCGGGCCACCGTGGCCGCCGCCGGCCTCAACCCGTACCTCTTCGAAATGGCCAACATCCGGGAGCACTGTTCCTGGGTCCATCTGCACGAAAAGGACGGGGCCACGGAAAAGGCCAAGGACCTCATCCGCATGGCCGTCTCCCGGTCCCGCCTGCTGACCCCGCAGACGGAGATCAAGGTCCCGGTCACCCGCCGGGCCCTGGTCCTCGGGGGCGGGGTGGCCGGCATCCAGTCCGCCCTGGACCTGGCCGACTCCGGGTACGAGGTCTACCTGATCGAACGGTCCGCCTCCATCGGCGGACGCATGGCCCAGATCGACAAGACCTTCCCGACCATGGACTGCTCGATCTGCATCCTGGCCCCCAAGATGTCCGAAGTGGGCCGGCATCCCAACATCCACCTGATGACCCTGTCCGAACTCGAGTCGGTCGAGGGCTACGTGGGCAACTTCAAGGCCCGCGTCCGCCGCCTGGCCCGGTTCGTGACCAATGAATGCACCTCCTGCGGCGACTGCGTGGCCGAATGCCCCCAGTTGACCCCGGACGATTTCAACGCCGGCCTTTCGACCCGGCGGGCCATCTTCATACCCTTTGCCCAGGCCGTGCCCTCCTCCTATCTCATCGACATGAGCCTCTGTCTGAACAAGGAAGGCATCATCGCCTGCGACAAGTGCTACCAGGCCTGCCAGCACCATTGCATCGACTACAACCAGCAGGACGAGATTCTCAACCTCGAAGTGGGCACCATCATCGTGGCCACGGGCATGGACGTTTACGACCCCACGCCCCTGACCGAGTTCGGGTACCGCAAGTTCCCCAACGTGCTGACCAGCCTCGAGTTCGAACGCCTGATCAACGCCGGCGGCCCGTCCGGCGGCAACCTCATCCGGCCCTCGGACGGCGGTAGGCCAAAGCGAGTGGCCTTCCTCCAGTGCATCGGCTCGCGGTCCTACCGCTCCAATGTCTATTGTTCCTCGATCTGCTGCATGAACACCATCAAGGACGTGCTTCTGATCAAGGAACACTGGCCCGAGACCGAGGTCAGCGTTCACTACATCGACATCCGGGCCTACGGCAAGGGGTTCGAGGAACTCTTCCGGCGGGCCCGCATGGAGGGCGTCCTGTTCATCCGGGGCCTGCCCGGGGAGATCATCGAGGACTACAAGACCCGAAACCTGACCCTGATCGGCGAAGACACCCTCCAGGGCGAAATCTACAAAAAAGAAGTCGACATGGTCATCCTGTCCGTGGGTCTGGAACCCCGCCAGGACAGCGAGGCCATCCAGCGGCTGCTCAACCTGTCCTGCGCCGCGGACGGTTTCTTCCTCGAGGCCCATCCCAAACTCCGGCCGGTGGACACGCCGGTCTACGGCGTTTTCCTGGCCGGCTGCGCCGAGGGTCCCAAGGACATCAAGGAGTCCGTGACCCAGGCCTCGGCCGCCGCCTCCCGGGCCAATATCCTCATGTCCGCCGGCGAGGTCACCGTCGAGGCCATCACCGCTTCGGTCAACCCGGACCGCTGCATGGGCTGCGGTCTGTGCGAACCGGTCTGCCCCTTCAAGAGCATCCGCCTGGAAGGGGAAGGCAAGGAGCGCAAGGCCTTCATCATCGAGGCCTCCTGCCAGGGCTGCGGCACCTGCGCCGCCGAATGCCAGTTCGGCGCCATCGACATGAAGCATTTCAACGACCAGCAGATTCTGGCCCAGATCGACGCGGCCACGGAAAAGGAACCGGAAAAGCTGGTTGTGGCCTTCTGCTGCAACTGGTGTTCTTACGCCGGGGCCGATTTCGCCGGCGTCAGCCGGATGCAGTACCCCACCCCGGTCCGCATCATACGGACCATGTGTTCGGGCCGGGTCTCGACCCGGTTCATTGCCGAGGCCTTTGTCAAGGGAGCGGCCGCGGTCCTGGTCTCCGGCTGCCACCCGGCCGACTGCCACTACATCGACGCCAATCTCCAGACCGAAAAACGCGTCAACAAGCTGTGGAAGCGCATGGAAAAGGCCGGGCTGGACCCCAAGCGGCTGCAACTGGCCTGGATCAGCGCGGCCGAAGGCAACCGGTTCGCGGAAAAGATATCCGAAATGAACGAGATCATTCAAAAGGTCACCCCGGCTGAAATCCAAACCAGCCGGGAGTTTTTCAGACCGAAAAAAAAGGAATAAGGATTAGCTTTGGCCAAGGACGTCTGGAAATTTGTCGCACCCGAGCACCTGTACTACTGTTACGAGTGCTCCCGCTGCACCGGCTCCTGTCCGGCGGCCATGGTCATGGACACGCCGGGACCTCGGCGGCTCCTGATCAAGTGCCTCCACGAAGGCCCCCAGGCGGTCATCCAGGAGGAAAGCCTCTGGTTCTGCACCATCTGCCACGTCTGCGAAGACCGCTGCCCCCAGGAGATACACATCACCGACCTGCTCACCGCCCTGATGAACCTGGCCTCCAGAAAGGGCAACGTGCCGGAGCGGGTCAAGGCGGCCGTGGAAACCATCGCCCGGACCGGCCGCTCCGTGGTCACCTACCGGGTCGACGAGGAACGGCTCCGACTGGGACTCAAGCCCCTGGGGCGCATCGACACCCATGAACTCGAAATCATCGCCGCCCGAACCGGCCTGTTGGAAAAGAAGAGTTCATAATATGAAATTCGCATTTTTTCCCGGATGTTTCATCCCGGCCCGCTACCCGGGCTTCGAAGTCGCCACGAGGGAGGTCTTCCGCCGGCTGGACGTCGAACTCGTGGACCTGGACTTTTCCTGCTGCCCGCCCACGACCAACGTCAAACTGGTCAACTACGACACCTGGCTGACCATGGCCGCCCGGAACCTCAGTCTGGCCCAGGAACACGACCTGAACATCGTCTCCATGTGCAACGGCTGCACATCGACCCTCAAGGAGGCGGCCCAGGTCCTGGCCAACAAACCCGGACAGCGCCGCAAGGTCAACCTGATCCTCAAGGACATCGGCCGGCGATACGACGGCCGGGTCAGTGTGACCCATATCAGCCCCCTGATCAAGCGGGACATCGGCGTGGAGGCCATCCGGGAACGGGTGGTCCGACCCCTCAAAGGCCTGCGCATCGCCGCCCACTACGGATGCCACTACTTTCGCCCGCCCCGGGTCATGTTCCCCGAATCCCTCAGCCCGGCCGACAGCTACGTGCCCATAGCCCTGGACAAGATCGTGGAGGTCCTGGGCGGGGAAGCCGTCCAGTACAGCCGCAAGTTCCTCTGCTGCGGCTCGGTCCTGGGAACCAACATCGGCGGCGACGAAACCTACGGCGTGGTCTGGGAAAAGCTGGAACACCTCAACTACCGCGAGGTCGAGGCCATCGTCGTGCCCTGCGGCTCCTGCTTCAACCAGTTCGAAATGGGCCAGGTCATGGCCAAACGTCTGCTCAAGATCAAATACAACATACCGGTCTTCTACTTCACCGAACTCATCGCCCTGGCCTTTGGCGTGGACCCGGCCACCTTCGGCATTACCGAACACAACATCAAGACCCGCAAAATTCTCGACAAGATACTGTAAGAAATAAATTGGTGAGAAAGGAGTAATTATAATTCGGTTGAAAGAGGAGATGCTTATTATAAGCGAGTAAAATCTTTCGACATTTGTTCGAATTCTCTCCAATATTTATTGTCTTCTTCAGCCTGGAGGTATAGCTTTGATCGTATTTTAAAGAGTGCGTTAGAGAACGACTCTTTTGTTCGGGGCTGCCCGTCCATCGCCTGAATTAAGATGGGTAGCTCAATATATAGTAGGCGATCAAATGTATCCTTACTTGGTAATTCAGAGATATACTGGAGCCACTCTTTAGCTTGAACGGCGGGACATTCTAATTCATTTAATAATTTTTCAATTTTCCCCTTAGCGTTGGGTGGCCCAATGGGCACCACCATGTCGAAGCGACCAAACCTTTTCGCGGCGACATCTATTTTTTTTATGTAATTTGTGGTTACAAGGACGATTGATTGAGCTTTAGATCGAAGACGACTGAGTCGTGGTAGCATTAATGTTGTCCAAAAACGTTGTATCCGATCAGACCCTTCATCCCTCTCTCTAACGAGTTCATCCATTTCGTCTAATAAGATTACCGTGTCATAGAGTTTTTCTAGGTAAGAAAAAATCTCAATAACTCGAATTTCGAGCCCGGAACCATCTCTCGGAGCAAAATGGCTTGGGTCAATCTCGAGCAGGGGCCAGCCCAATTCACCAGCAACCGCTCGAGCAATCGTGGTCTTTGAAGTACCAGGAGGCCCGAAAAGAATAGTAGCGAGTGAAGCATTAACTTTCCTATTCCAAAGGGAAGAGCCTGCTTCTATGATTGGATCTATGATACGGCCCTTGATAACAGCTTTAACGCTACGCGGCTCGTTAAGAATATCCATATCAATAAGGTCGTCGAGGGTATCCTTAGGCATTTGTTCGGATGGGAGGCCGCCAACAAGCTGTAAAAAAACATGATTACGATGTATAGCTGATAAATATTTGTCGATACGGCATAGGACATATAGGACTTCAGCTGTTGCCCATGAAAGAGGAACCCGTCGAACAGCTGGATCACTATTTATACTCCACCCTCGGTGAGAAGGGAGTATAATCTCTCTCGTTTTAACCCATTCGATAATTTTTTTAATGTTCGGAAGGAAAGTTTCCAGGTCATCAGAATTATTTTCAAGCGCCCACACAACAGCAAGCATAAGTTCAAAATGATAAACATAGGCGGCACCTTGTTCTCGTATATTAAAAAGAGGGTCATAAGTGGGCCAGACGCCATCGGTATTTTGATCATTGAAAATTAGCTCAATTATAAGCGCTCGGATTTCCTTTGTGATAGGAGTCTCATGGCAGAACTTCTCACAAATCGCCCAAGCGAATGCAAGCTGGTGTATATTACGTAAATCAGAGCGAGCGCTAAAGAGAGCGACCTGCTTATAGACTTGAGCCTGAGCCCACGATAGTGAAAGAGCGATTTCTTCATCACAATTTTGGTGCTCGGGAAATCCGCGCAACGATGTTAACGCCCAGAAAGTAATAAAGGAATTACCTGAACCCGGAATGTCGGGAGTGAGAGTTATTCCTCCACTCCCGGAACGTATTTCATACCTTAATAAATCAAGGCCATTCTTTATTTTCTCCTCGTTTTCAGTTGCGCCAAGGGAATTAAGTGCATGAAGAACGATACTTGTTGTATAAGCATTACCCTCCGGAAGATTTGCAGTTGACCACCTCGACATCAGGATTGTGGAGCGGAGAGCAGTAGGGTCGGAGCATACTTCTTTCAAAAACCCCCATTCGTTAAGAATCCATGTACAAGTCGATGTGCTTGTAGGATGAATGCTGTTATCGCCATTTTTAGTGTCATTCGCAGAATAATAAAAATAATTCCCCTCGGAATTAAAAAATGGCTTAATATAATCTAAGCGTTCTTCTGTATAGACCTGGATCGCTTTTTTTAGGATATTTATCTGGCCTATTGTCTCAGCCAACCTTTTTCCTCCGACCCCAACGTATTATATTCCTGGCGACCTTTCTTTTCATAGCGTCGCTTAAATTAATCCCAGATTGGTTTGCGAAGTGATAAAGATAAATAGCGCAATCTGCCAGTTCTTCTTGAATACCATGAGGTTCGAGAGGGTCAATAGCATTTTTAGAAACAGCTTCCTTGAGCTCTATAATCTCTTCATCAAGAAAGGATAAAATTTCTTCATCGCTTTCTTTGTCAAAACCGCAGGTAGCGGCCATATAAGCAACTTCTGATTGAGGATCGTAAGTAGAAGCCGGTTGCGAGGGAACCGGCACATTGCGCTGCTCGAATAACGCTATGGCCTTATTAGGTGAACCCGCAACTACCATATAACGGTTAAGACTAGCGTCGGAGGATTTGTTTGACGAAAAAACTGGGATTCCCATGGCGTGAGAATATCCGATTTCCATTGCGGTGCTCGTGCCAATATAGCCCGCTGGATTTCTAACCCAAAGGAATGACGACTGGCTTATGGAGACAAGATGCCTATTATGAATCGCAGCTGGCCTTCGGTTACCATCGGAATCGAGAATAACGAAGCCATCGTCGTTCCTGTATGATTTAAACATCCGGGGGGACAGAATAACACATTCAAGATATTCGAACGATTTTATATCTTTTCTGATTTCAGTTATAGCGCGTTGAAAACTACCTGATATTGTAATGGAGTACTTCATTTCGCCCTCCCAGCAACTTTTCGATAGCTTGGAGACACGTGATATTCATCGAACGCCGCTAGTTCTCTTTTTAATTCCTTTATTAATTCCCTGGGATCGAAAAGCAAGAATTGACCGCTGTTAACCTCGTACACCTTACCATTTAGCAAGGCGCAAATTTCATTACCTGTGAAGAAAAGCTTTTTCTCGGTAAGCGGGTTATTATTAATATTGGGTTGCCCTTTTAACTTGCGTACCGCCGCCGCAATTTTATTAAGGCGACAGCCAGCCTCTAACAATTTTACTACAACCTTTATCGATAGAATGTCGGGAAAAGAATATCCCCTTGGCAATCCAGCCTCACGCTTTGGGATTATGCCCAGCTCCCGCCAGTGATACAATCTTTGGCGGCTAACCTTATAGAGGCCCCATATAACGGCCTCACTGTAATACAGTTCTCTCTTCATAGGCCTTATCATACCATCATGTCCATGAACTATCAAGAAAATTCGTCAAAAAAATGAAAGGAAAATTTTACTTTGTAATAATTTGATTTTAGACAACATTAGGATAATTATTAATAATAACAAATAATTACCTATACGAGCTGATCCGGTGTATTGGTTTGGAAAACGATTCGGCATAATGGCAGCAGTCGAGGCCATCGTCGTGCCCTGCGGCTCCTGCTTCAACCAGTTCGAAATGGGCCAGGTCATGGCCAAACGTCAGCTCAAGATCAAATACAACATACCGGTCTTCTACTTCACCGAACTCATCGCCCTGGCCTTTGGCGTGGACCCGGCCACCTTCGGCATTACCGAACACAACATCAAGACCCGCAAAATTCTCGACAAGATTCTATAGGGCCGCCGGTCCATATCGGATACGTCAACCCGCCCGGCCCCAAGGCCCGGCGGGTTTTTCGCGGGCCGGCCGCCGCCCCGAATCCGGATTACGTTTCCTTCCTCCCTCCCTCCCGCCACTTGGACGGACTCGGCCACTGTTCATTCTATTTGGACATTCTATTTGGACACCCATTTTTTGAATAATCCGGCGGGAGGCGGAATGTAATGCAATGGGTATCGGAAAGAAATGAAAATGGGATGTCTCAAGAAAGCGGTCAGGGGGCGATGGCTTTATCAAGCGGATGAAGGAGGGATTTTTCTCCAAGAAAAACCACCCGCGGGTTCCCGGGTCAGGCCGGTTGGCTCCGGATTTGGAAAAGATCAAAGCCGCAATATGTAAAGAATACGGGGTGTCCGAATCCGAACGGGTCAAATCCAGACGAGGCTTTCATAACGAACCCCGGAATGCGGCGATCTATCCGGCGCGCCAGCTTCGGCGAGATGGCTTGCTGGATATCGGCCTGGAATTCTCCTCAAGGACCGGCAGTTCGGTCAGCAGCGCCCATATAAAGGCGTGAGTCCGCGGTCCGTGGGGGTTTACGGGTAGAGCGCCCGGGGCGGCCTTTCACCTTCGACGAGGTTCCGGCCGGAGCATGCTGCTTGAAACGGATATGAATATCCGGGTTAAAACAAGGTGGTCTGGGGTTCGGCTTTCGGCTCGATGCCGACGTGGCGGTAGGCCAGCCGGGTGGCGGACCGTCCTCGGGGCGTGCGCTGGATGAAGCCCTGCTGGATGAGAAAGGGTTCGTAAACCTCTTCCAGGGTGCCTTTTTCCTCGCTCACGGCCGTGGCCAGGGTGTCCAGCCCCACCGGGCCGCCGTCGAACTTTTCGATGATGGTTCGCAGAATCGCGCGGTCCAGTGCGTCCAGTCCCTTTTCATCCACGTTGAGCATGCGCAGGGCCTCGTCGGCCACGGTCCGGGTCACCACGCCGTCCGCCCGGACCTGGGCGAAGTCCCGGACCCGGCGCAGCAGGCGGTTGGCCACCCGGGGCGTGCCCCGGGACCGCATGGCGATCTCCATGCCCCCTTCCGGCTCGAGGGTCACGTCCAGGATGCGGGCCGCCCGCTGGACGATCCGGGCCAGGTCCTCGGGCCGATAGAATTCCACGCGCAACTGGATGCCGAAACGTTCCCGCAGGGGCGGAGTCAGGAGTCCGGTCCGGGTCGTGGCTCCGACCAGGGTGAAAGGGGCCAGGTCCAGGCGGACCGAACGGGCTCCCGGGCCCTGGCCGATGATGATGTCCAGTTGGAAGTCCTCCATGGCCGGGTAGAGAATCTCCTCGACCACGTGGTTGAGCCGGTGAATCTCGTCGATGAACAGGATGTCCTTGGGTTCCAGGTTGGTCAGTATGGCGGCCAGGTCGCCGGGCCGCTCGATGACCGGTCCGGAGGTGGTCTTCAGGCCGACCTGCATCTCATGGGACAGGATGTAGGCCAGGGTCGTCTTGCCCAGTCCCGGATATCCGTGCAGGAGCACGTGGTCCAGGGCCTCGCCCCGGGCCCGGGCCGCCTGGACGAATATGGTGAGGTTGTCCTTGACCGCGTCCTGGCCGATGTATTCCGCGAACGAGGTCGGCCGGATGCCGGGCTCGAAGGAGGAGTCATCGTCGTGTCGTTCCGGGCCGACGATCCGTTCTTCCATGATCCGCTCAGGTCTTCTGGAGTCGCTTGAGACTCAGCCGCAGCAGGCCGGCCAGGTCGTCCCCCTGGCAGTCGGCTTCGGCCCGGGCCGCGGTCACGGCCTTTTGGGCCTCGTTTCGGCTGTAACCCAGGTTGATGAGGGCCGAGACCAGGTCCCGGCCGATGTCGTCGAGTTCGGCCATTCCTGCCGCCGGGGCCGAAACCGGGGCCAGGGCGGCGAGTTGAGGCAGTTTGTCCTTGAGCTCGAGGACCAGCCGTTCGGCCGTCTTGGTCCCGACCCCGGGCACCCGGCTCAGCCGCCCCAGGTCCTTCTGGCTGACGGCCTGGACCAGTTCGGCCGGGCTGATGCCCGAGAGGATGTTCAAGGCCAGTTTCGGCCCGATCTTGGAGACGGAATTGAGCAGGCCGAAGACCTCTTTTTCCGCCGAAGTCATGAAACCGAACAGCTCGATGGCGTCTTCGCGGACCACGGTCCGCACCCGCAGGTCCACTTCCGCCCCTTCCTCGGGCAGTTCGTAAAAGGTGGACAGCGGGACATGGACCCGGTAGCCCACGCCGCCGGTCATGACCACCACGGCGGCCGCGGTCTTTTCCGCCAGGGTTCCCTTGAGACGGGCGATCACGGCCGGGCCCCCTGAAGCAGGGCCGGCGTCTGGTGCAGATGGCAGATGGCCGCGGCCAGGGCGTCGCTGGCGTCTTCGGCCAGTTCGGCTTCGAGCTTGAGCAGTTGGCCGACCATCAGCCCGACCTGGCGCTTGTCCGCCCGGCCGTACCCGGCCACGGTCATCTTGATCGCCGCCGGCGGATACTCGTAAACCGGAAGGCCCGCTTCGGCCGCCGCCAGCAGGACCACGCCCCGCACGTGCCCCAGCCGAATCGC
>JAHJTB010000350.1 GCA_018830135.1 Pseudomonadota bacterium
CCTTGAGCGGTTCGTTGTCCGACAGAATGAGCGGTTCCATGCCCAGGGAGTTGTCGAAAATCGATGTGGCCATTCCGGGACCGGCCGCCGCGATCTCCTCGGTCACGATGACCCCTTCGATCAACCCGAAGCCTCGGCCGCCGTACCGAACCGGAATGTCCCCGTTCATCAAGCCGGCCTCGAAGGCCCGTTTCAGGATGAAAACCGGGGTCTCGTCCTTGTCGTCGTAGTGCCAGCACGCCGGCAGAACGTGTTTTAGCGCGAATTCCCGGGCTTTTTTCTGCAGTTCGAGTTGTTCGGGCGTCAGTTCAAAATTGAGCATGGTCGATCCTCCCACTTGATTAATGCTGGTCGAAGAAATTCAAAGGGCCGGGCCGCCCACCCGCCCCCGCCCGGCTTTTCCGGGATCGCGGTCCGCGGGTGGACCCGATATCACCAATATATCAGGAAATCCGCGACACACCAGCCCCCGGGCCCATCATGGCCGCGCCGGACGAGGCGCCCGGGCCCGGACCGGGCTATCTGATTGACAGGGGGTGATTCGATGGTTTACGATGCCCGCAAGCGGAGAAATCCCCGATTTTTCGACAAGATCGGCCTTAAATCATTGTTTTCCGGCCCCGGGTGGTTCGCCTTGCGATGCGCTTCGCGCTCCATCCCCTCTGGGAAAGTCGTTTCCAAAGCCTGGAAGCGGGGCGACCGAGGTCCCAAAGGAGGTCTAGCATGCGACTGGCAACGATAATCAGTGTTTTAATTTTCTGCCTGGGCGCGGTGTCTCCGGCCGAGTCCTGCACGACCACCCTGACCGGCAAAAAGGCCTCGGCCGATGGATCGGTGATGGTTTCCCATTCTGAAGACGGGCTCGGCGACCCGAGGTTGATCTACGTTCCCCCCATGGACCACGCCGCCGGGGCCAAGCGCCAGGTCTTTTATTCCCATTGCGCTCTGGGCTTCCTGCCTGAATGGGGCGGGACCGAAACGCAACGGTTCTCGACCTCGGACAGGGGCCCCGGATACAACACGCCCGGCCTGCCGCCCAGCGTTCCCCTGGGGACCATCCCCCAGGTCAAGCACACCTTCGGCTATTTCGACGGCAACTACGGCCTGCTGAACGAACACCAGCTCGCCATCGGCGAATGCACGAACAAGGCCAAGGTCCATCCCCTGCCCGAACCGGGCAAACGCATTTTCTATTCGGCCGAACTCTCCCGCGTGGCCCTGGAACGATGCAAGAAGGCCCGCGAGGCCGTGCTGCTCATGGGCCGCCTCATCGACGAGTACGGCTACTACGGCACGGGCGAGACGCTGCTCGTGGCCGACCCCGAGGAAGGCTGGGTCATGGAAATGTGCGGTTACGACATGAACGGCACGGGCGGCGTCTGGGTGGCCCAGCGGGTGCCGGACGACGCCTTTTTCGCGGCCGCGAATCAGTTCCGCATTCGCGATTTGCGCCCGGACGCCCCGGACATGCTCTATTCCGAAAGCATCTTCCGGGCGGCAAAAGAAAAGGGCTGGTGGAAGCCGGAAGACGGCCCCCTGGACTGGACCCGGGTCTATGGGGACGGCGAGTTTCACCATCCCTACTACTCGCTGCGCAGGGTCTGGCGCGCCCTGTCCCTGGCCGCCCCGTCGCTCAATCTGCCTGCCTGGGTCGAAGGCCCGTTCACCCGGGCCTATCCCTTTGCCGTCAAACCCGACAACAAACTCGACGTCTCGGACGTCGCGGCCATCCACCGCGACAACTACGAAGGGACCCGGTTCGACCTGACCCAGGGTCTGGCCGCCGGTCCGTTCGGAAACCCCAATCGTTTCGAGGGGCGGGCCGAGGCCATGGCCGACCAGGACGGCCGGCTGAGTTCGGTCAAGGGGGCCTTCGAACGTCCTTTGAACATCTACCGTTGTGTGTATGCCTACGTGACCCAGTCGAGGAAATGGCTGCCCGATCCCATCGGCGGCCTGATCTGGTTCGGACCGGACCGGCCCGCCACCGCCGTCCTCCTGCCCTTCTATTCCGGGGCCCTGGACCTGCCGGCCAGCATGCAGCAGGGTGATGCGCTCAAATTCAGCAAGGAAAGCATGTGGACCGCGTTCAACTACGTGGCCAACTACGCCATGCTCAAGTATTCCTTCATGATCAAGGACATCCGCCAGTTACGCGACCATTTCGAGGCCGCCGCCTTCGGCGCTCAGGCTGAGCTGGAAAGCAAGGCCCTCGACCTGTGGAAAAAAGGCGACCCGGGCGGAGCGCTCAGGCTGCTCACGGAACACTCGGACCGAATGGCCGCCGACGTGCTGGACAAGTGGTGGGACCTGTCCCAAAGCCTGTATTTGAAATACAACGACGGGTACCTGAACACCCGGCAAGGCCTGGCCCAGGAAGTGTTCTATCCGGCCGGGTGGCTCAAGCAGGTGGGCTTCGAGGACGGCCCGATCAGTTACCAGGACCCGCGGGCAAAAAGGACCGAGTAATGGTCCACGGTGAAAGGCACCCGCCCGGCTATCACACGGAAGCCGCATTGAAACACCGGGTGGGGCCTGCGCCTGCACCGGATTCGGGCGGCTGAGGCGGTATCATCTCCGCCAACGGCGTCCGGGCCATCTTGCGAGGCATCTTATGGCGAACAAAAAAGGAATTCCCAGAGTCTGGTTCTTCGTTCTGGCCGTGATCGTCGGCCTGGGCGGCGTGGGCGGCTTCGTCTACTTCCTCCTGATGGGGATTTTTGGCATCCAGGGCGATCTGATCCGCCTGGAGGCGCCCGGCGCGGAGCAGATTCAACTGAAGACCGGGGGCCTGTACACGGTATTCCTGGAGATGCCCCGTGTGGTGGAGCATGAGGGCATCGATCCCTACGAAGTCATCAGCGGCCTGGCCTTTCGCCTGGAAACCCGGACCGGAGCCCAGGTCCCGCTCAGGCCTCCGAAGGGTCGGGGCACGTACTCCGTCGGCGATCGGTACGGGGTTTCCATCATGGAGTTCGACGCCCCGGGGGCCGGGTCCTACCGGTTCGTGACCTCGTTCGAAAACAAGCGTCCGGACTACCCGATCGTGCTGACGTTGGCCCAGGGTTTTATCGGCGGCATCCTGCGGACCATTCTCAAGGCCGGCGGCGTTTTCAGCGCCGGGATCGTCGGGGCCGTGCTCCTGCTGGTTCTGGGCTTAACCGTGGGACGCAAAAAGAAGCCCGCTCCGTCCCGCCTGGAATCCACTGAACGGCCGGGCGCCCCGGATGGTTTGTCATCATAGCGACCGCGGGCGATCAGAATCGACAAAGGAGGTTCGTATGACCGAGGCCCATTACGACGTTATCATCATCGGCGCAGGGCTGAGCGGCCTGACCATCGGCGCGATCCTTGGGGCCGAGGCATCTCAACGGGTCCTGATTCTGGAAAGCCAGGACTACCTGGGCGGCCGTCTCGTGTCCTTTACGGGCCGGGGAGACCGCCTGATCCTGGGCGGCCTGAAGTTGGGTCCCGATGATTTCAGGCGCATCCTGGCTTCGGTCTATACGTGGGTCGGCTGGTCCGAGCCGGACCTGGAAACGATTTTCAGAACCGGCCTGCTGGACGGATTCAGTTTCGAGGCCGGCGGACACGCCACCTTCTGGGGGACCCGGGGCCGTGTCGGCCACCTGCTGGCCTACCTGGACAAACCGGTGGACCTGCCTGGAAACGAAGGATTCAGCGTCATCGACCCGGAAACCTGCCTGCTTCATCCCATGGAACGAGGCGGCCGCTACGGGTGGATGAGCGAGGATTCCAACCGGACGGCCAAGCGGCTCCTGCGGGAGATGGCCCTGGCCAGCCCCGAGGACCTGGCCGCCTGGGACCGGATATCCTTCGGGCAATGGCTGAACGAGCGGACCGCGGACCGCAAGGTTTACGAGTTTCTGGCGGCTATCGCCTCGATCCACATGGTCATGGGCGAACCGGAAATGATCCCGGCCGGCGACTTTATCCGTTTCATGTCCACGGCCGGCAAGATCGGCATGAACCTGATCTCCGGATCGACCGGCATCGTGCCCAAGCCGGGGTTTGTTTACATTGCCGAACGTCTGGCGGAAAAAGTGACGGAAAGCGGCGGCCGTATCGAGAGCGGGGCCCGGGTGACCGGCGTCCGGTTCGAAGGCGGACGAGTCCGGGGGGTCGAGGTCGGCACGGCGGCCGGACCGGCGTCGTATTCGGCCGACCGCGTCGTCTGCACCGTGCCGGTCAAGAAAATCTGGTCCTTTCTGCCCAAGGCCCTTTTTCCCGAGCCTCTGGTCAAGAAGGTGGACGAGGAGTTTTTCAGCGTAGGCATGCTGACCGGGTATGTCGGCCTGACCAGCGATCCCCTGGCCGAGGCGGGTCTCAATCCCAGGAGCTGGCTCCTGGCCCCCAGCATCATCAAGGCCTCGGACGGGTACATCGGAGACGTGGACATCGTGTCCATCATGCCCAGCAACCATAGCCCGACGCTGGCCCCGCCGGACAAACACACCATCGCCTATTCCATCGCCCTGACCGACGCCGAACTCCGGGACAAGGCCAAGGTGGACCGGGTCATCGAAACGGCCCGGGAGATATTCCACAAGACTTTCCACCGGCTGAAAGAAGACACGATCTGGGAAATCTGGACCTGTTCGGACAAGGGCTTCGGCGACTGGCCGCCGCCGGGCGACCGGCGTCCGGACACGGTCCAGCCCGGCCTGGAGGGACTGTTTTTCGCCGGCGACGGCTACGGCGCGGACACCTGGGGCAGCGGAATGGACGCGGCCATTTACTCGGCTCTCCTGTGCGTGGATGCCATGACCGGCGAACGCTTCGTCGAAAAAATCATGCCGGAATACCATCGATAGAAGGGAAAACCGCATCATGCCTTATGAAAAACTTCGAGCCTTTCTGGACCGGTTCCCCCTGGGCTTTCCCCGGACCGAGTCCGGGGTCGAGATTGAAATTCTCAAGCGCCTGTTCACCGAGGACGAGGCCCGGACCGCGGTCCTGCTTTCGCCCATGCCCGAAGAGGCTTCCCTGATCGCCGCCCGGTGCGGGCGGGACGAAGGGGAACTGGCCCGGAAGCTGGAGGCCATGGCCGACAAGGGCCTGGTCTTCCGAATCCGGAGGCAGGACCGCACGCTTTTCAACGCCGCCCCGTTCATGATCGGGCTGTACGAGTACTCGGTCAGGCGAATCGACGCCGAACTGGCGGCCCTGTTCAAGACGTACTACGATACGGCCTACCTGACCGAAATCGGCCTGAGCAACGTGCCCGGCTTCAAGGTCATTCCCGTGTCCCGACACGTGTCCCCGGACATGACCCTCCTGCCCTACCATCAACTCGAAGGGAAAATCCGGGAAGCCCGGAAGATATCGGTCGCCGAGTGCGTCTGCCGCAAGGAGGCCCGCCTGACCGGCCACGGCTGCGATCACCCCCTGGAGACCTGTCTCAGCTTCGGTGTTGCCGCGGAATACTACATTGAAACCGGTCTGGGCCGTGAAGTATCGGCCGAGGAGGCCATCGAAATCCTGGAGGCGGCCGATCAGGCCGGGCTGGTCCACGCCGGGGCCAATTCCAAGCATTTGTCCAACATATGCAACTGTTGCCCCTGCTGTTGCGCCTCCCTCAAGGGCATCGTCGATCACGGCCACGACAAACGCAGATACGTCAATGCCCTGTTCGAGGCCATGGTCGATCCGGACGCCTGTATCGCCTGCGAGGCCTGCCTGGAACGCTGCCCGGTGGGAGCCATCTCCCTGGATGAGGTTGCCGAAGTGGACCGCGACAAGTGCCTGGGCTGCGGCCTCTGCGCTTCGGCCTGCCCGAGCGAAGCCATCACCCTTCGCCTGCGTCCCGACCGGGAGGAGCCGTTCGAACGGGTCCTGGACATGGGCCTGGCCGTCATGGAGGCCAAAAGGAAAAACGCCCCGCAAGGGTCATGAATATCGAGGCGGGCCGGAAAACGACCCGCCCGTCGAAAGAGGAAGTTAATTGATGCGCCTCGGATATCGCTGGGCCAAGGCGATCTGGCTGATATGCTGGGCCGGCGCGATGACCATCGTCATCTTCCTGCCCGTCGTTCTGGCCGCGACCTTCAGCCGGACCGGCAACCTGGCCTTCAATCTGTCCCAGGTCTGGGCCTGGGTCCTGATCCGGATTACCGGCACGAAACTGGAAATTCGCGGTCGGGACCGGATCGAGCCGGACCGGTCTTACGTCATCATCTCCAATCACCAGTCCCACTTCGACGCC
>JAHJTB010000351.1 GCA_018830135.1 Pseudomonadota bacterium
CCGGGTCATCGTGGGCATTTCCGACTACGCCCAGGACCAGTTGGGCGACATCACGTTTCTGGACCTGCCCGAAGTGGACGACACGTTTGAAAAAGGGGAGCAGTTCGGGGCCGTGGAATCGGCCAAGTCGCTTTCCGACCTTTACATGCCCGTCGCCGGGACTATTCTGGCCATCCACGCGGAGCTGGATGATGACCCGGAAATCGTCAACCGCGACCCGTACGGCCAGGGCTGGATGATCGAGGTCAAGCCCGACGATCCCGAGGAGTTCGGCCAGCTTCTGACGAACGAGGGGTATATGGACTTTCTGTCCGGCATGGAACGCATTGAATAGAATGTCTTCGAAGCGGCGAGAAATCCGAAGTCGTCCGTCCCGCCGCCGGAGTATGGCCGAATGAATACATCTGATCGGAACGAACAACCGATGATCCGTCCGCGGACCTGGTTCTGCCTCGACCTTCCGGTGACCGACTACCAGGAGGCCTGGCGCTTGCAGCAGGCCCTGGTCCCGGCCAGGCGGGACGGCATCCTGGACCGGGACCTGGTCATCATCCTCGAGCACACCCCGGTTTTCACGGTCGGCCGCCGGGGCGGGCTGGACAATCTGAAGATAGCCGCGGCCATGCTGGAACAGCGGGGCATCGACGTGGTCCAGGTGGAGCGCGGCGGGGACATCACCTACCATGGCCCGGGCCAGTTGGTCGTCTATCCCATCATCGGCCTGCGCAACAAGCGCCTGGGGGTGGCCGACTACGTGGGCAACCTCGAGGAGGTCATGATCCGGACCGCCCGGGAATGGGACGTGGCCGCAAACCGGGACGACCGGAATCGCGGGGTCTGGGTAGGCAACGACAAGCTGGGCAGTATCGGCGTGGCCGTCCGCCATGGCGTGACCTTCCATGGCCTGGCCCTGAACGTCAATCTGGCGCTGGCCCCGTTCACCTGGATCAACCCCTGCGGACTGCAAGGCGTGGGTATGACCTCCCTGGAACGTGAATCCGGAGAACGGATCTTCATGGATCAGGTTCGCCGGGCCGTCAAGCGCCACATCGAAGACGTTTTCCGAACCCGTCTGGAACCAGTCACCCCGGAAGATATCGAAAGCCGCATCGCGCCTTACTCGACCCACGCATCCGGCTCCGAGGACCCGGTGGTCGATTCGGCCTGATCAACCGCGTCCGGGCCGGGTTTCCCCGGGTGACGCCTCCGGCGAAGCGTTACGACTGAACAGAAAACGCCTCTGGATGGTCCTGGGAGACGCTCCGGAAAAAAACGGAAGAATTGCCGGTTGAAAAAATGCGCGGCGATTTTTATACTCTAAAAACAAACGAGTCGAATTGATCCGTTCCTTGAATCCCTGCTGTTGGAATCCCCAGGATAAGCCCAGACCAGGCGAACGATAACCGGGCTTGTTTTGCTGCTCTTTCAGCAAACAATTTGAAACCCACGGTCGGAACCTGGTCTTTTTCCCGCTCTCGTCCGGCCTCTACCCGACAACGCCACCGGTCAACGCGGGACCGCCCGCGGGCATCCTCGGCGATCACAACGACAAGCCCCCCGGAAACGCCTTTCGCTGTTTCGGGGACATTTACGGTCCACCCCATAATACCCCGGGAGAAATTCATGAGTCTGACGCAAACAGGAGATATGGTCCAAATCCATTATACAGGCCGTCTGGAAGACGGCACCGTATTCGACAGTTCCGAGGGACGGGCGCCCCTGGTGTTCACGGCCGGCGGGTCGGAAGTCATATCCGGCGTGAGCCAGGCGGTCATCGGCATGTTCATTGGAGAAAAGAAGACCGTGGAGGTGCCGCCGGAGGACGGGTATGGTCCCCGCCACCCCGATCGAAGCCAGCGGGTCCCCCTGGAGTATCTGCCCGACAACGTCCAGGTGGGCATGGCCCTTCAGGTCAAGGGCGAAGAGGAAGGCGAACCCATCGTGGTCTGGGTCATGGAGCAGGACGCGGAGTCCGCGGTCCTGGACGCCAACCATCCCCTGGCCGGCATGGTTCTGGTCTTCGACATCGAACTGGTCTCGATCAACGCCTGACCGGGACCCTCATCGAACCGGCCGCCGGCCCGATCCCCCGCCGGCGGCCGGATTTTAAAGCCTCAGAGCCGTTTGGAAACAGCCTTGGAAACCCGGGCCACGACCTTGCGTGGAGCCAGCCGGCCGGAATGGGCCAGGACGTTGTTCTTCAGGCCCGGAATGACGGACAGTTCCCCTTTGGCCAGGGCCCGGACTCCTCGAAGGGCCACCTCCCGGGCGGACATCCGGTTTTGCGGGGCCATCAACCCGTTGGTCCCGTTGCCCAGACCGGATCGGTCGAAAAAGGCGGATTCCGTCGGACCGGGGGACAGACAACTGACCACGACCCCGTAATCCTCAAGCTCCATGGCCAACGCTTCCGAAAAATTGAGCATATAACTTTTGGTCGCTCCATAGGCCGCCCAGTCTGGAAAGGGCTGGTACCCGGCCGTGGAGGCCACATTCAGTATCCAGCCCGAACGCCGTTGCCTCATGTCCCGGCCGAAAAGCGCACACAGGACGGTCGGGGCGGTCACGTTCAGGGCGATCATGCCGGCGACCCGATCGAGAGGCAGGTCCGGATGCGAACCGTACATGCCCACGCCGGCGTTGTTGATCAGGACGTCCACGCCCAGGTCCCGCCTACCGCATTCTTCATAAAGCGACTCGGCCGCGCCCGGCCGGGACAGATCGGTCCGCAAGAGAATGACTTCCGCCGGCCGCCCCGTCAGTTCCACCCGGACCCGATCGAGCCGATCGAGGTCGCGGCCGACCAGAATCAGCGGGCAGCCCTGTCCGTGATATATTCTGGCGAACTCCAAGCCGATTCCGGACGTCGCGCCCGTGATCAGGACGGTATGAACCTGCGCAGTCATACGTTTCCCTCCCCGTTGAATCCTGATTTTGCGGTTGACTTCTACTGCGGCACGCATTTCGACGCCTCGCTGCCAACCCAGCTGCAAAATCCGGGTTTAATGGAACTGAGTTCATGGTAACGCAAAACCCGCGACTTGCCAACAACGGTTCCGGGATGCCCGAATCGGGTACCCGGTTCCCGTCGGAATCGTTGCTCCGGGACGGGCGCCGATCTGACGGAACAACCGCTTTCTAATCGTTTGGTATGTCTTTTTACTACAAGGCCTTATCATGTTACCGGGCAGGAGCATGTCTGTATCAATATGAATTTATTATTAATTCAATATATGATTAATGCCTTGACAGGTTCGGGCTCTTCATGTTACATACCGAACGGTCATCTTAGTCAATGGGGTAATTTTTTTAGTGGCCAACCCGGTCAAGGCATCCAAGGGAATGCAAAGCGCGCGGACGATCAACCGCATCCAGGACGAAGCCACCCGGCTGTTCGTTTCCAAAGGATACTACGGGACGTCGGTTTCCGAGATTGCCCGGGCGGCGGCCCTGACCAAGGGCGCCCTGTATTGCCACTTTCCCAGTAAAAGTGCGTTGCTTTTTTCGCTGATCAAAAAATGGGAACGCGAATTCCTGGACGCCATGATCGAGACCGTAATTGAAGCGCCCGGCGACGCCTGGACCAAGCTGCAGCACTGGCACCGTTTCGGGTCGCGGTTCGCCGGCGAAAATCGCGAGCTGTGCCTGCTGTTCGCCATCATGTCCACGGAGTTGTCCGGTTCGGACAACGAATTCGAACGGGAACTGCGTCGGATCAACGGAAAGTATGTGCGGTTTCTGCAGCGGCTGATCGAAGTGGGCAAGGCCGAATGCATCATCGACCCGACCGTGGATACCCACACGCTGGCCTATGTGATCATGGCCATGTTCGACGGAATACTGCTGCAGTGGCACCGCAGCCGGGACTTCCTCGAAGGCCCTGAATTTGCGCGAGTATCCAGAAAAGTGCTTTTAGACGGAATGATTCCTCGAGTCAAGGGCGATCGGACTTTTCATGGCGATTGGAAAAAAGGTCCGGATCTGGCGTTTTCTCCGGCCGAGGTCAAAAAAGTGAGGTGACGGGTCCTCTGCCACGGCCCGCGCCTGAAAACGGCAACCGTACCCGGGTGAACCTGGGCTAGTTGACGATCGATTAAAAATGGAATAGGAAAGGAGTTACGATTATGGAAAAGATGCTGAAAGACAAAGTTGCGATCATTACAGGTTCCGGCCGTGGTATCGGCCGGTCCACGGCCCTGATGTTTGCCGCCGAAGGCGCCAAGGTCGTGGTGAGCGATATCGACCCCGTACCGGCCAATGAAACGGTCGAGGACATCAAAAAGGCCGGCGGCGAGGCGGTGGCCTATGCGGGCGACGCCACGGCCGAGGGTTTTGCCGAGGGCATCGTCAAGGCCGCGGTGGACGCTTTCGGCGGGATTCATATCATCGTCAACAACGCCGGCTACACCTGGGACGGCGTGATTCACAAGATGACGGACAAGATGTGGGACGCGATGATGGATATCCACGTCAAGGCCCCCTTCAAGATCATCCGGGCCGCGGCCCCCTATATCCGGGAAGCGGCCAAGAAAGAGATGAAGGAGACCGGCAAGGCGGCCACGCGCAAGATCATCAATATCTCCTCCATGGCCGGCACGGGCGGCAACGCGGGACAGGCCAACTACTCGTCGGCCAAATCGGCCATCCTGGGCCTGACCAAGACGGTGGCCAAGGAATGGGGCAATTTCAACGTGCAGTGCAACTCGATCGCCTACGGCTGGATCGACACGCGCCTGACCAAGGCCAAGGAACAGACCGAGGTTCTGGAACGTGAAGGCGAGAAGGTCTCGATCGGCATCCCGGACGCCCAGCGCCAGATGATGACCATGATGATCCCCCTGGGCCGTCCCGGAACGCCCGAGGAAGCGGCCAGCGCGATTCTTTTCTTCGCCTCCCCGCTTTCCGACTACGTCTCCGGCCAGGTGCTCCTGGTTTCGGGCGGACTGTCCATGTAGTGCAGACGCCTTCCCCGTCGATACGGAGAAGGCGTCCGGATTCGAAATCCGGCGGCCGGTTCGGGAACGGTCCGGCCCCGGGTTTCCGAATCACGACCCGCCCCGGCGGGCGGGCCCTGACAACCCTGAGGAGGATGTAACATGGCCATCAATCTGGAACTCGTGGGCAAGAAGTCAGACCCCGAACCGTTCAAATACGACCAGTACCGCGTCATCCTTTACGCCTTGGGCATCGGGGCCGAGGTGGATCAGGAACTGGACTTCGTGTATGAAAAGAACCTGAAGGTCTTTCCCACCTTCGCCGTCATCCCCATGACCCCGGGCATGGGCGCCCTGATGGGCAATCTGAATCTCAACTGGACGGCCGTGCTCCACGGCGAGCAGAAGATCGTCCTGCACAAGCCCATTCCGCCGGCCGGCACGCTGATGCTGCAAGGCGGGGTGGAATCGGTCTATGACAAGGGCGACAACGGGGCCGTGGTCAACATCTCGGGCCAGGCCCGCGACGAGTCCGGCGACCTGGTTTATGAAACCGCCATCGTCCTGATGGACCGGGCCGGCGGCAATTTCGGGGGGGACCGCGGGCCCAAGACGGAAAAGATCGCCCCGCCCGAGGGACAGACCCCGGATTTCAAGGTGGACTACAAGACATCCGACGACCAGGCCGCCTTGTACCGTCTGAGCGGCGACAAGAACCCCCTGCACGTGGACCCCGATTTCGCGGCCATGGGCGGGTTCAAGAAACCGATCCTGCACGGTCTGTGCACTTACGGGCATACCGGCCGGGCCATTTTGCACAGCATCTGCGAAAGCGATCCGGCCCGTTTCAAGTCTCTGGCCGCCCGTTTCACCGGAGTGGTCTTCCCGGGTGACACCCTGACCATCGAGGGCTGGAAGGCCGGTGAGGGCCGCTACGTCATCCAGACCAAGACCCAGGACGGCCGGATGGTGCTGGGCAACGCGCTGGCCGAGGTGGCCTGAACGGCCGGACCAGGCTGAAAGACCGCTCCCGGCCTTTCGGGACGGGGGCCGACCGATTATCCAACTTCGTTCCTGGAGGACTGCTCATGGGACTCAATTTAGACCTGCTCGGCAAGAAATCCGATCCCGTACCTTACGAGTGCAACGAGGACAAGCTTATCCTTTACGCGCTGGGCATCGGCGCCGGCGTGGAAAAGGAACTCGACTTTCTCTATGAAAAGAATCTCAAGGTCTTCCCGACCTTTGCCGTCATCCCCTACTTCCCGGCCGTAGGCATTCTCATGGTCAATTCGGGCATCAACATGTTTGCCACCCTGCACGGCGAACAGCACATCAAATGGTTTGCCCCCACTCCCACCCGGGGCACCCTGCTCAACACGGCCGTCTGGACCAAGGTCTATGACAAGGGTGACAGTGGGGCCATGCTTCACATGCAGGTGGACACCACGGACGACAAAGGCAATCTGATCTTCCAGAACAACATGGTGGCCGTGGACCGCAGCGCGGGCAACTTCGGCGGCGACCGGGGCCCCAAGACGGCAAAGCTGATGCCGCCGGAAGGCAAGGCCCCGGACTTTTCGGTCAATTACACGACCGGCCCCAACCAGGCCGCGTTGTATCGTCTGAGCGGCGATTACAACCCCCTGCACATCGAGCCTGAATTCGCGGCCATGGGCGGTTTCGACCGGCCCATCCTGCACGGCCTGTGTACGCTGGGCTATACCGGACGGGCGATCCTGCACAGCGTATGCGGAAGCGACCCGGCCCGCATGAAGGCCCTTTCCTGCCGTTTCACCGGCGTGGTCTTCCCGGGCGACACCCTGACCATCGAGGGCTGGCAGCTGGAACCGGGCAAGTACACGTTTCAGACCAAGACGCAGGACGGTCGAGTCGTTTTGGGCAACGCCCTGGCCGAGGTGGCCTGAGTTTATGTCGGTCAACATTTACAGCGAAGAACACGAGATATTCCGGGACACCTTCCGCAAGTACGTCCAGAACGAGATCGTCCCTCATCTGGAGGAGTGGGAGGAAAACAAGGAAGTACCCCGTTCGGCCTGGAAAAAGATGGGCGAACAGGGCTACCTCTGCCCCTGGGTCGATGAAGAGTACGGCGGTTCGGGCGTGGGTTTCGAATACTCCGTCATCATCATGGAGGAGATATCCCGGGTCCGGGCCGACGGGTTTCAGGTCGGCCTGCACAGCGACATCATCGCCCCGTATATTGACTCCTTCGGTACGGAGGAGCAGAAACGGAAATGGCTGCCGGGCTCCTGTTCCGGGGACATCGTCCTGGCCGTGGCCATGACCGAGCCGGACACGGGCTCCGACCTTCAGGCCGTGAGGACCCGGGCCGTCCGGGACGGGGACGATTACATCATCAACGGTTCCAAGACCTTTATTTCCAACGGGTACAACTGCGACCTGGCCGTCGTGGTCTGCAAGACCGATCCGGATGCCGTGCCCCGTCACAAGGGCATCAGCCTGATCGCGGTCGAGGCCGACACGCCGGGTTTCGTCAAGAACCGCAAGCTCAAGAAGATGGGCATGCACGCGGCGGATACGGCCGAACTGACCTTCGAGGACTGCCGGGTGCCCCGGGAAAACATCCTGGGCGAGGAAGGCATGGGCTTCATCTATCTGATGAAGAAGCTCCAGCAGGAGCGGCTCTGCACCTGCATCCAGGTCCAGGCCGCAATCGAGGCCATGATCGAGTTGACCATCCCCTACGCCAAGGAGCGCAAGGCCTTTGGCCAGTCCATCTCCAGCTTCCAGCACAACAGCTTCAAGATCGTGGAGATGGCCACGGAGGTGGAGATCGGCCGGACCTTCATGATGGACCTGATCGCCGACCACATCGCGGGCAAGGACATCGTCAAGAAGGTTTCCATGGCCAAATGGTGGCTGGGCGAACTGGCCAACCGGGTGGCTTACGACTGCGTCCAGCTCCACGGCGGTTACGGATTCATGGACGAGTATGCCATCAGCCGATGGTATCGCGATATCCGGGCCTGCTCCATCTATGCGGGTACGAGCGAAATCATGAAGGTCATCATCGCCAAGATGATGGACCTATAACATATCTGGCGGCCGGGATTGAACCGGCCGCGAACCAAGGTCCGAGCGCCGGTCCGTTTTCGGCCCGGCGCCGGTGGGAGGCATTCACGCACTGGCCGAATCTCCTGACCGGGGTAACGGCTGATTCAAGCCCAGAGGGGGCCGTGAATATTTCCGGGTTCCCCTTGTTCTGACGTGGACCGACGAATACAATACGTAAGGAGGATTTTTCTTTATGGTCGGAATCTGTTCTTTTGGTGGTTATATTCCGCGGTATCGGATGAACCGTATGGTGGTTTTCGATGCCATGGGCTGGCTCAACCCGGCCACCATCGCCAACGGGCGCGGTGAGAAGGCGGTAGCCAACTTTGACGAAGACGCCATTACCCTGGCCGTGGCCGCCGGCGCGGACGCCCTGTGCGGCTTCGACCGGAAACTGGTCGACGGCGTGTATTTCGCCTCGACGTCCCTGCCCTTCAAGGAAAGACTGAACGCCGGCATCATCGCCGCGGCCATGGCCCTGAACGATCACTGCCGGGCAGCGGATTTCACCGGCGGGCTCAAGTCCAGCTCGACGGCCCTGTTGGCCGCCCTGGAAGCCTGCGCGGCCGGCAACGCCCGGAACATGGCCGTTGTGGCCGCCGAAACCCGCCTGGGCCTGCCTGCTTCGCAACAGGAAATGATCTTCGGCGACGCGGCCGCCGGGTTCATCGTCGGCCAGGACAACGTCGTGGCCGAGTTCAAGGGCTCTTTTTCCACCACGTACGACTTCGTGGACCACTTCCGGGGTCCGTTCGCCAAGTTCGACCGCCAGTGGGAAGACCGCTGGATTCGCGACCTGGGCTTCGAGTTCATCATCCCGGACACGATCAAGGGCTTCATGGACAAGTACTCCATGACCATGGACGCCTTTTCCAAGGTCATCTACCCCTGCCATTACGGCGCCGAGCGCAAGAGCCTGAATAAAAAGCTGGGCATCACGGCGGAAATGGACCAGAACAACCTGCTGACCGAGGTCGGCGACTCCGGCGCGGCCCAGGTCCTGGTCATGCTCTCTCTCGCCCTGGAAGAGGCCAAGCCGGGCGACAACATCCTGGTTATCGGCTTTGGCAGCGGCAGCGACGTGCTCTGGTTCCAGGCCACGGACAAGATTTCCGAAGGCAAGAAGGGCCTGGGCATCTCGGGCTACCTGGCCCACAAGCAGCCCCTGGACAAGTACGGCAAGTATCTGGTCTGGCGGGACATCATGCCGGCCGACCTGGGTCCGCGGGCCGAAGAGGACATCTGGACCCGCTGGTCTTGGGACTGGCGGAGCCGCAAGGCCATTTATGGCCTGTGGGGCAACAAGTGCACCGAGTGCGGAACCGTGACCTTCCCGCCGCAGCGCGTCTGCGTCAACCCGGATTGCGGCGCCATCGACAAGGTGGAACCCATCCTGCTCTCGGACAAGACGGCCAAGATTTTCAACTACACCGCGGACAACCTGGCCGCCTCGAACGACCCCCCGGCCATTTACGGGACCTTGCAGTTCGAGACGGGCGGTCGGTATCCGTTCGATTTCACTGACTGTGAACTCGGCGAACTCGCCGTCGGCAATGAGATGGAAATGAGTTTTCGCCGTCGGACCTATGATCCCAAGCGCGGTATTTCCAGGTATTTCTGGAAAGCCGTTCCCAAGAAGGAGGTAAAGTAGTATGGCTGAAGGTATCAGCAACCGGGTGGCCATCGTCGGCATGGGCTGCACCAGGTTTGGCGAGCGCTGGGAATCCAGCGCCGAGGACCTGATGATCGAGGCCTTTGTCGAATGTCTGGCCGACGCCGGCATCGAGAAAAAAGAGATTCAGGCCATGTATTTCGGCTCTCACTTTGACGAAGTCAACGTGGGCAAGGGCACGATCTCTCCGGCCGCTGCTTTGAAGACGCCCTACATTCCGGTGACCCGTCTGGAAAACTACTGCGCCACGGCAACCGAGGCCTTCCGGGCCGCCTGCTATTCCGTGGCCGCGGGCATCTACGACATCGTCCTGGCCCTGGGCGTGGAAAAGCTGAAGGACACGGGCTACGGCGGCCTGCCGGGCGGGAACGCCATGGGCGTTTTGGCCTCTTCGATCGGCCCCAACGGCACGGCGCCGGGCAACTTCGCCCTGCTGGCCACGGCCTATGCGGCCAAGTACGGCATTCCCATGGAAAAGATCAAGGACGCCATCGCCCATGTTTCGGCCAAGAGCCACGCCAACGGCGCCCTGAATCCCAAGGCCCACCTGCGCAAGGCCGTGAGCGAGGAGCAGATCAAGGCCGCGCCCATGATCGCCTATCCCCTGGGCCTGTTCGACTGC
>JAHJTB010000352.1 GCA_018830135.1 Pseudomonadota bacterium
ATGAAACCGATGGCCATGACGCCCAGCAGGCCGGCCAGAGGCACGATGCCGTGCAGGGCCTTTTCCAGCCACATCAGGCCGATGGCCACGCCCAGAACGACGATGGTCCGGCGGGGCGGCCTGAGGTCGTAGCGTCGGAAGAGCAGCCAGAGCAGATAGCCGGGCACCAGACCGGAGACGATGCCCAGGATGATCGAGACGGGTATGCCGGCGATCTGCCAGGCCCAGTTGACCGCCCCGCCGCCGGTCATACCCATGAGGATGGTGAAAATGACGATGACGAAGACGTCGTCTATGGAGGAGGCGGCCAGGATCAGGGTGGGAATGCCCTTGTCCTCACCTTTGCCTCGTTCCATGAAATCGATCATCAGGGGGACGACCACGGCCGGGGAGACCGCTCCCAGGATGCATCCCAGGATGGCAGATTCGAGCCAAGTCAGGCCGAGCAGGTAGGGCGCCAGCAGGGTGACCCCGACGATCTCGAAGACCGCCGGGACGCAGCTCATGGTCAAAGCCGCCGTGCCGACCCGGTGGAGGGTGTCCCTGCGCAGTTCAAAACCGGCCCGGAGCAGGATCACGATCAGGGCGATCAGACGGAAGTCGTAAGAAACAAGCATCATGTCCGGGGCCAGCAGGTCCAGGGCGTACGGCCCGGCCAGCACGCCCGCCAGCAGCATGCCCACCAGACCGGGCAGTTTGAAGCGCCTGAAAATCGCGTCGGCCAATAGCCCGACCACGATGATGATCGCCAGGCTGAATGCCACCGGTCACCTCCTGGTGCGTCCCGACCGGACGCCGAACCGTCTTGCGACTATAGAAAAACCGTTGGCCCGGGGAAAGAAAAAACGGCCCCGGCCAATCGGTTCACATAAAAAAATCTGATGCCGACGCTTGGCCCGGGCCGGAGGCGGCCGTCCGGTCTCTTTTGCAACTCGGATCAATCTGGTATATAGTCAGGTCCGACCGGCCGTCCGGTCCCATGGAGGTGTTCAATATGACAAAATCCGAATTGGCGGCCCGAATCTCGCGGGAAACCGGGCTGAGTAAAGCAGACGCAAATCGTTTCCTCAATGCTGTGTTCCAGACCATTTCGACCGAAGTCCGGGCGGGCGGTAAGGTGACCTTGGCTCCCATTGGAACGTTTTCTCCCAAAGAGACCCCGGCCCGGCCGGGAAGAAATCCTCGCACCGGTGAAACCATCGAGGTGCCGGCCCAGCGGACCGTGAAGTTCAAACCCGCACCGCCCCTCGTGGACCTGTTGAACGAAGGTCAGGACGAGGACGAGGAGGACGAGGAGGAAGAGGACGAGGAGGAAGAGGAAGCGGAACCAACGGCGAAACCGGCCTCGAAAACCGTCCGGGTGACGAAGCACAAATCATCATCCCCGCACTGGTGGGACACCTACTGGGTCTGATCCCCGGGCCGCAAACTGGCGAACCACCCTCCCGTCCGGTATATTGAATCATAGTCCAATGGGAGGTGTGACATGGCCCGAATGGCAACCACCGAGGAATTCGAAGAATATCGGGAAGGCGGACTTTGCCCCTACTGCTACGCCGAGGACGTGGTCGAGGATGCCACGGCCTGGGAGGGCAAGACACTGAAAAAAACCAAATACTGCACCAAGTGCGAAATGCGCTGGACCGAAATATACACCATGACCGGCCTCTATCTGGACGATGCCGAAGACTGAAAGGTCGGCGGGCTTTAAAATAATCCATTGAACAACGGCCCGGTCCGGATTTATAATGTGGACCATGTTGAGAACGGCCTGTATATCCTGGGCTTCCTCTCCCACCGACAGGCGGCGCAAGTCGGACTGGATTTCTCTGTCCAACCCCGACCCCTGATCACTTTCTATCTCCTATTTACCTGTTTTTACGATTAAATAATCTTGTAACGGACCGCCGGCCCTCATGTGGAGGACCGGCTCCAGCCGGGCCGGGCAACTCCGGACGGAGGCCGGCTGGCGGTCAGGCGTCGGGGGTCGAGGACATGCAGGACGTCGGGCTCACTTTGTCCATCCTGGAAAAATATCTGCTCAAGCACGGGTGGCAGGTCAAGGATGAATACGACCACAGCAAGAAAATGATCCTGACCCGGATTTTTCGGGAAGGGACCGATGCGGCGCTGATTTATCCCAAACCGCTCTACCATTACATCGGCCTGGATACGGCGGCCATACTTCAGACCCAGCTCACGACCGTGGCCGCCTGGGAAGGTCTGGAAGCTAAGGCCCTGTCCGACAAGGTCCGCGCCGAATGGGATCGGCCGCCCGAGGGTTTTGTCTGCAAGAAATGCGGACTATGCTGCCGGCGGTTCCGGGACGCCTTCCAGGGCGTTCTGTCCGAAGATGAGGTCCGGTCATGGCGGACCGCCGGTCGGGAGCGCCTGTTGGGACTGACTGTTATGGAAAAGCGGTCGGGATACGAATTGTACAAGGCCTGGGTCAACCCCAAGACGGGCCGGTACCTGAAAAAATGCCCCTGGCTGACCAGGGGCCGGAGTCCGGAAGAGGGATATTTCTGCCGGATTCACCCATTCAGACCATTGAAATGTCAGGCCTTTCCCTTATCCCGGGAACAGGCCGAGTATTCGGGCTGCCCCGGATTCGAATAAGGCGGACCGTAGTCGAACAAGCTAAAAGTTTTGGTATATGGCCAGGAGCTGGTCCTGATAGGTTTTAATCAGGGACATCTCCTGGGCCGGGATGTCCTTGCCGACTTCCTGCATCTGCTGGTAAGCGGCCTGGCTCTGTTCGAATTGGGCCATCATCTGCTTTTTCAGTTCAGCCGACAGCCCCGGATTGTTCATGATCTGTTGTTTCGCCGCCTCCATTTGGGCCTGGACCTCGGGGGAATTTTTTCCGGCCTGCCCGGCTGCCAGGCCTTTGCTAACCTGGGAGGCGACGTAAATGAAGCGCTGGGGTTCGGGCCAGCCCTGATCCTTCAGGAACGACTTGAATTTCAGGCCCAGTTTGAACTGCTCCCAGGCCCCGGGGCTCTTGACGCCGTCCAGAGACTGCCCTTCCTTTTCCATGAGTGAGACAAAACCCGGCAAGGTGGTCATGAAACGGTTGATTTCATCCGCGTTAAAGGGCTCCTGGGCCAAAGTCGGCCCCGCCGCGAACAGGATGATCAATCCGAGGCAAAGCAGACTGCTCAAGTATTTCATTCGTCGAATCCTCCATTTCCCGGGACCGGCTCCTCGAACGAGGGGCCGGCCGTTGACTGGCCATTATTCATGAAATGCAGGATTAAGCAAGCCTGGTTTTGTGCTTCATGATGCTGAAACGGGCCCTCCAGTCCACGTTGCAAGAATCTTGTCTGACTTCTCTCAGGGAAAACAGCCCCAAGACAGACGGGTCAATGTGGAAGAGATCGAAGAAGGGCTGCCTCTTGTCCCCCTCCTTGCCCAGGACCATTCGCTCCGATCCAGGGCCGGGGAATCGGAAGAAAGCGGAAGGGGTGCACCGGCTTCACTTCTTTACGGCCTTGCAGCCGGTCGGCAGATCGCCCAGCGGCAGACAGGCGTTGCAGGAGATGCAGGCCGCCTTGTCCGGCCCGTCACCGGACAGCCACCGGTTGGGCAGGTCCGGCTGCCGGATCAGAGGCCGTGACAGGGCCACGAAATCGGCTGCTCCCGAGGCCAGTATCTCTTCGATCCGACTGGCCGACCGGATGCCGCCCACCAGGATGACAGGCACATCGACCGCCTTTTTCACCGCTTCGGCCCCTGGCAGGAAATAGGCCTCCTGCTCCCTGGTCTTGATGCCGGTGCGGGATTCGGGCAGCAGTACGGGCGGCCATCCCAACTCATCCTCTGAACGCGTCGTCGATTCCCACATCCCTCCGCTGGTTTCCAGGGCGGCAAAACCCGTTTCGGCCAGCAGCTTCCCCACCCGAGCCGATTCCTCCAGGTCGGTGCCGTCTTCGAAGAAATCGGTGGTGTTCATCTTGATCAGGATGGGGAAGTCGATGCCGGCCTCTTGATGCCCGCGGGTACAGATTTCTCGCACGATCCGAACCCGATTCCCGGTGGAGCCTCCGTAGTTGTCGTCGCGCCGGTTGGTGTGGGGAGACATGAAGGCGCTGAGCAGCCATCCGTGGGCGGCGTGAAGCTGTACTCCGTCGAACCCGGCTTCCCGGGCCCGCCGGATGCCCTGGGCGTAGGCCGCGATAATGGCCTCGATCTCCTCGACCTCCAGCGCCCGCGGCGTCCGGTTGAACGTGGCATCGAAAATCGCCGATGGGGCGGTCGGTTCGGGCAGCGGCCCTGTCGGCGGAGGCGGCACGTACCCGCTTCGTTCCAGATAGGCCCATAAAGCCGGAGGCATGGGCGGAGGAGACGCCTCGGGAGCCATGATCTGCCGGCCGGGGTGGTGAAGCTGGAGCATGATCCTGCAGCCGTTATCCAGGGCATGGACGGCCCGGGTCAAACTCCGCAGGCCGGGGATGAAGTCGTCAGCGTCGGCTCTCATCATCAAATGCGGCGCCAGGGCCTCGGGATAAACACCGGCGATGCCGGTGACGATCAGGCCCGCCCCGCCCCCGGCCAATTGCTTGTAAAGGTCGATCAAGGCGTCCGTGACGTAGCCTGAATGCGTGGCCGCGTTTTCATACGTCGCCGACCGGACCAGCCGGTTTTTGATTTCCAGATTGCCGATGTGCCCGGGTTGAAACGCCAGCCGCCCCGCTCTTTCAGCCATGGGTTCTCCTTGCAACACAATGGGTTCAGGTCAATCTCAGACGTAAAATCATGGAAGTCAAGGTAAGATAATACCCCAGAATCCCTCCCGGTCAAGCTGCAATCCTCCAGCCAGGTAACCAATGAATCGGGGCATAGTATTTTTCAGCCGCCCAGGGGGCCTTTGGCCGAAGGACGACTCCGGCGCCGAGTCCCTCACTATTTATGGAAAAGGCGCCGGCCGGAGTCCAAAGGCCAAAGGCCCCCTGGGCGGCCCTATGTTGCCGCTAACCACTGAATAGTATCGAAGCCGGGCATTTTCGAGCACCGCGTGATCATGGGACCGCGGATGGCGCCGACCCGAATGAACAAATCCCAGGCCCTATCGAGCGGCAGTTCATTCACATTTGGTCTGACACGCCTTCAAGGGCCGGCAGGCATCCTGATAGTAGACATCTTTTATTCAAACAGCTTTTGATACTGTCCGTAGCCCTCCTTTTCCAGGTCCTCCCGGGGTATGAAGCGAAGGGCGGCCGAGTTCATGCAATACCGCAGCCCCGTGGGCGGCGGGCCGTCCTTGAACACGTGACCGAGATGGGAATCCGCCGTCCGGCTGCGTACCTCGGTCCGGACCGAAAACAGGCTCCGGTCCTCCCGGGTGACGATGTTGCCCGGTTCCAGGGGCCGGGTGAAACTCGGCCAGCCCGTCCCGGAATCATACTTGTCCAGAGAACTGAACAAAGGTTCGCCGGAAACCAGGTCCACATAAATGCCCGGCTTCTTGTTGTCCCAATACGCGTTTTTAAAGGGCGGCTCCGTACCCTCCTCCTGGGTCACCCGGTATTGCATTTCCGTAAGGCGTTTTCGCAACTCCTCCCGGCTCGGCTTGCCCCGACCCGGCTTCGCGGCGGAACCCGCTTTCAAGTCGGGCGAATGCCCCCAGGCCTCTTGCAGAAACTGATCCCGACCGGATCTGAATCGATAGTACTTGTACCGAATCGGATTTCTGCTATAATAATCCTGATGGTAGTCCTCGGCCGGGTAGAAGGGTCCGGCCTTGCGGATTTCCGTGACCACGGGTTTGCTGAATCGTCCCGACTTTTCCAGAACCTCCCGTGAGGCTTCGGCCAGGCGTCGTTCTTCATCGGTCTGGTAGAAAACGGCCGAACGGTACTGGGAACCCCGGTCCACGAACTGGCCTCCGGGGTCGGTCGGGTCCACATGCCGCCAGAAAACGTCCAGGAGCTGTTGATAGGTCACGCGAGTCGGGTCGTAGCGCACCTTGATCGATTCGATGTGTCCGGTCCGGCCGGACGATACCTCCTCATAGGTCGGATTTACTTCTTTTCCGCCGGTATAACCGGAAATCACCTCCACGACCCCGTCGACCTTTTCGAAATCCGATTCCGTGCACCAGAAGCATCCGCCGGCAAACAAAGCGGTGGCCAGGCCCTCGCGCTGCTCTTCCATGGCCTTCCTCCTGTCCGACACGCCGCCGCTGGCCACTTGCGAAAGAACCACCATGGCCAGCACGACGATCAGGGATAAAAATATTGCTTTCATGCGCCTCACCCCTTTGGATTGGGTTTTACTTATTTAGTGTAATCAGTTTCGGGGCCGGGTCAAGAGAGGCAAAAAAAAATTCGGAAAAATTGAGCTTTATTAAACAAAGCTTCAGCCTTTCCTGATGTTGAATCAGACTTGCATGGAGGGAGCCGGACTGGTAGTATTCGCGGGAATATTTAACCCTAATTTTGCAGTTGGGTGCGTGGCGAGGCGTCGAAATGCATAGTGAAACGCGAAGTTGGACCGGTTTTGGCCGCAGGCGTATCAGTAGATACGTCGAGGCCGAAAAGTGGGAAACGAGCGTTGCAGCACGCATTTCGGCGCCGCAGTAGGAGACAACTGCAAAATTAGGGTTTAATATCCAGAGTTGCCGTTGCTCCATCCGGGGTCGCGGGATGTTCCAATCAGTTCAATTCCGACAGGGGGCACATCGAATGATGGAGGGGGGAACGCCGCGGGTTCCGTCCGCCAGTCCGGCGGGCCTGCAGGGCCTGTACCGCAGGCACGCCAACGGAGCCCGCTTCCGTTCCTGGGCTGCGCTCACCATGTCGGTCGTAGCCTGGATCGCCTGGCTGTCCGGGGTCGTCAGCAGCCGACAGCTTCAACTGGTGCTGGCCGGGGTCACGTTTCTTATCCTGTACAACCTGCCCACCCTGTGGGTTCTGGCCCGTATCCACGACCTTAGGCTGTACAACCTTTTTTCCCTGTTCGTCAATCTGCTCGAGGTGCTGGCCTACACGTGGATCATCCACGCCCTGGGTGGTATCGATGCCGCCTATCTCACGCCGATCTATTGCATCCTGATCGGCTATCTCGGGGTCGTCGCCCCGCGCAGGACGCCCTTCATCGTCTCGGTCATGTGCATCCTGGCCTTCAGCGGGATGATCCTGATGGAATATTTCGGCCTGTTGCACTCCCACCTGTCGCCGCCGTTCGAGCAGGCCTTCCATGTCCGCCCGCCGCTGATCAACCAGTTGATGTTCGTGGCCGCGGTCGGGGCCATGTTGTTCGTCCTGGGTTTCATTTCAAGTCGGACGGCCCATCTGCTCAGAAAAAACCGGCAGGAACTTCAGCAAAGGGCCGTTGAACTGGAAAGACGGGTTCGCGAGCGGACCGCCGAACTGACCCGGGCCAACCGGGAGCTGGCGCGCGAGGTCCGGGACCGGCGGCGGGCCGAGGCGGCCCTGGCCCAGAGCGAGGAACTCTACCGCACGCTTCTGGAAACCTCCCCGGATGCGGTCGTGGTCACCGACGTCAACGCCCGTATCCGCATGGCCAATAGGCAGGCCCTGAAACTGTATGGTTATTCGAGCCAGGAGGAGGCCCAGGCCAATCGGGTCAACACCCTGGAGGGAGTGGCGGAAACCCACCGGGATCAATTTATTCTGGATTCGCTCGAAACCTTTGAATCGGGTCGGTCCGCTTGTCGTGAATACATGCTGCTCAAGGGGGACGGGACGCCTTTTTACGGCGAAGTGGCGGTGGCGGTCCTGCCTGACGAACAGGGCGAACCCGGGACCGTGATCAGCGTCATCCGGGACATAACCGATCGCAAGGACGCGGAGGAACGTCTGAAAAACAGCCTGAGGGAAAAGGAAGTTCTGCTGAGCGAGGTCCATCACCGGGTCAAGAACAACATGCAGGTCATTTCCAGCCTGATCAACCTTCAGGCGCGAGGGGTCAAGGACAATGGGGTGGCCGAGGCCCTGACCGTGGTCAGAAACCGGGTCACCTCCATGGCCCTGGTCCACGAGGCCCTCTATCGATCCGAATCCCTGGCCGACCTCGATCTGGGCGAGTACCTGAGCCGAATGACAAATGCCCTGTCCCAATCTCATCTCATCGGCGGCCGGGCGCCCCGATTGACCGTCCAGGTCGAGCCGGGACTGAAAATCGGCATTGACAAGGCTCTGCCTTGCGGCCTGATCCTCAACGAGCTGGTGTCCAACGCGCTGAAATACGCCTTTCCGGAAGAGCAGACCGGAGAGATCGCCATACGGGCCGGTGCGCACGACCTTGAGCAGGTCCGGCTCGAGATCGGGGACGATGGCGTCGGTCTGCCCGAAGGGGTGGAACTGAACCACCCGAATACCCTTGGACTCAGCCTGGTCAACGACCTGGTCAGGCTTCAACTGAAAGGGAGCATCGATGTCGGACGTGGACAGGGAACGAATTTTGTCATAATTTTCAGGAACTGATCAAACCAGTCCTGCTGGAAGTCATGCATATGGAGGCCCGATCATGACGGATGATCCGATGGATGGCAAACGCTTGCACCCCGAACTGCGAAGCGCGGTCCGTATGATGAAGTTCAGCGTCGGCCTGGCCCTGTTCGCGATGCTGGTCATTATTATCGGGGCGGGCGCAATGGCCTATCTGGCCATGAAGGGCGAACGGCTCGGGTTTTTGCTGGCCCTGATTGTACTGCCGGCCCTGGCGCCCTTTGCCGGTCTGGTCTATTTCCTGGGCAAGGTGCTCATGCCTCGACTCTACAGGGCCTCCCGGCTGCTGAGCACGGCCGCCCCCCGATCCATGAGCATGAAGTCGCTGGGGCTGAGCGATCTGTCCGGATTTCTTGTCGAACTGCGGGACCCGGACCGGTCCGAAGCCGAATCTGCCTGGGGCATTGCGGCCCTGCGCGCCTCTGGCCGCAAGACTCCCCCCAAAGGAACCGTGGCGGTCCAGGTTTACGAAGACGAGAGGGCGTCGGACCGATTTCTGGTCGTTCAAAGCGAAAAAGGCCTTTACTGGGGCCGACTGACCACGCCGGAAAGCCGGGCCGGCGCCTGGAAAGGATTCAAAATCCTGATCTACGCCCTGGCTGTCACCCTGCTCCTGGTTCTGGGGCTGCTCGTTCTGTTTAACAGTCAGAACATCAGAAGGGCCCAGGCCCTGGTGAACACGGCTGAAGACAGCCTGTCCTGGCCCACGGCCCGAGCGACCATCCGCTCCTCCCGTCTGATCGAGGTCCAGGTCCGGAAGGGTAAAGGGAAGGCGCCGGGTTACCAGGCCGAGATCATTTATGACTACACCGTGGACGACGAGGAATATCAAGGCGATCTGATTCATTTCGGGTACGAGCCGACCCGGGAGCGGGGCCCGGGCCAGGCCCTGATCCAGGCCTATCCGCCCGAGCACGTGGTGGAAGTCCGGTACGATCCGAACCAGCCGGACCAGGCCGTCCTGGAAGCGGGGCACGTCGAGGCCTGCCAGGCCCAGCTGAGCGCGGCCTGGCGGGTCATGATCACGGCCGTTGCCGCGGGGATGATCATGCTGGTCATCGTCTCGACCCTGGTCGTCTTCATGGGCCGAAAGCGGGCCAAGACCTTTGGGGGCGGCGGGTAACCGTCGGCCGCTCCGCCAGGGAAGGGAGGCCGGTCCGGATCACGAGCCCTGGTCGTTCAAGGGCGGGAGGTCGATAGGGCTGACCGTGACGGTGGTCGAGGCCGAGTTCGAGACGACCATGCGCCGACCGTCCGGCGTCAGGATGAGACGATCGCAGTTCCCGCACCGCTTGCCTAGCGGCACGATTTGGGTCGCGTCATAGCTGACCGCATAATCCCAATAGTCGTATACCGGAAACTCATGACCGGGCGGGCCGTATTGGCCGGCGGCCACCCCGACGAGGACCGTCACCCATCCGTCCACAGGCTGGATGGTCAGCTCTCCCCCCAATACCGCTTCATCCCGAACGAGGACCGGAGCCCGGGCCCGTCTCTTCAGACGTTCCGTCATGGACGCGTAGACCGGAACGACCCGCCACGGCGCCGGTCGAATCAGGCAGCCGCCCGTCCGCCTCCGGTTGACCGCGAAATTTCGTCCGTCCGGCGTCCAAAGGCTGGAAAGCCGGAGATACCCCCCGCCTTGGAAGCTCGCGGCCATGTCGCGGCTGAAGTCCTTTGTGTCACCGGAAACGGTTTCAAGCAAAAAGGCCTCCTCGACTCCGCCTTCCCGGCCGGTGTTCAGGCAGAAGAGCGCCGAACCGTCCTCCCTCCAGGAGACCTGGACCTGGTCCGCCGGTCGGCGCCCCGCCCTGGTCCGGCGTCCGGTCCGGATATCGAGCAGGTTGAGGGTGGACTTCCGGTCAAACGGTACGAAGGCCATGTATCGGCCGTCGGGCGACCAGGCTTCCCAGGGCCAGCCGAGGTGGGAAAGGGATGCCGGCCACTGCTCCGGACGGCTGGATGGTTCGGCGAATATCTCCCGGCGGTTTTCCGGCGGCGCTTCGATTTTCTGGGCGCAAAAAAATCGGTCGGATTCGGTCCGGACCCCGTACGCGATTTCGTTTTCCCCCAGCCAGGCCAGGGAGGTCACGGTTTCCCCGGCAAAGTTCAGACGCCGCGGCCGGCCGTCCTTCAGATCGAACCACAGCAGGCGGTCGTCCACGGCCACGGCCAGGCGCCGACCGCTCGGTGAAAAGACCGGATGCACCCGGTTGTATTCAAATGCACCGATTGACGAGCCGGCCTTTTTGTCGATCAGGATGCGTTGCAGTCGTTTCGGCCGGTCCAGGTCGCACCAGCCGACATAAGTGACGGACCGGATGACCGGCACCTCGGGCCCCAGGGGCACCATCCACATGTCGGAAAAGGAGAAGGCCGCCCGGTCTCCCTGACGGGTGATCTGAAGGTCGCTGGACGAACCCGTCCCGGAGCAGGCCGATCCGAACAGGCAGGCCGTCAGGATCAACAGGACGACCGCTCGGACCACCCGAATCGAGCCTGAGGACGGTGAGGGCGTCCGGCCGGAAAGTTTCATTATCGGGGGCGGCGGCATGGAAATCCGCTCAGGTTTCCAGCAGGGCGGTCCGGATTTTC
>JAHJTB010000353.1 GCA_018830135.1 Pseudomonadota bacterium
CGGAGCTCACAGGCCTTCTTCTCTGACTCCAACTTGCGAAACCACTTCCTTGGCCAACTTCCCTGGCGGCCTGGCCCGACAGGACACACAAAATATGCCATCTCCCACTTCGCCGAGAATTGCTGGGCTTCCGCCGGGCGCATGGGACTTGGGAATCGGCTGTGCTATAATCACCCCTTTGACGCTACGAGACGAAGGGAGAGGACATGTCGGGAGACCGGAATCCGGAGGACCGGCGGCTGGCCGTGTTCAGCGATACGCACGGCAACCGGCGAGTCATGCCCGACGTCCTTGGCCGCCTCGGACCATTCGACGGACTCATACACCTAGGCGACGGGGTCGCCGACGGCCGCGAGGCGGCCCGGGTTCTGAAGCTCGAATTCATCGGCGTGTCCGGCAATGAAGACTACGGCGGCCGATGTCCGGAAACCCGGGTTCTGACCATCGCCGGGTGGACCTGCCTGCTCATGCACGGCCACCAGACCGAGATCAATCCCTACCAGCCCCCAGAGGTGTTCGATGGCTACCTGGCCGAGATGAGCGCCTGGACCCGGGCTGAAGGCGCCGGGGTCCTCCTGTTCGGCCACACCCACCGGGCCATGCTGGAAAAAATGGACGGTATCATCCTCATCAACCCCGGCGAACAGCATTTGGGCTCGTCCCAGCCGCCCACCTTCGCCGTGCTCGATTTCCGGCCCGACCGACTGGACGTCGAAATTCTGTGCCGCCATCAGGACGGGCGGTTCGAGACGCGGCTGCGGTCCCGATGGCGGGCCGGGACTGAAAGATGGCCGTTAACCCCAATGCTGTTCACTTAAGAATCGTAATGGATGTTTCGGGCAAAGGGGTCAGGAGCAATATTGTCCGGAACGGTTTTTGCCAAGTGCCATTTCCGCTTGCCGGACATGGCTTTACGGCTGGTTCCCCAGCTCCGGCTTGGGAACCTGATCCTGGAAGCTCCTGCTTCCGTCTTTATTCTTTCATGGAGATAAGATCCTCCACGGCCATACTGTCTAGAAAAAAGTGTTGAAGCAGAGCTTCAAGGCCATCTGGCGTTCCCAAGCAGGAGCTTGGGAACGAGCGGGAACCTAACTGAAAAATTCAAGTTTCTAAAAGCAAAAGCCGTTCCGGACGGTATTGGGTCAGGAGCCTTTTCCGCCGCTATACGAGTTGATCTCAGGAAAAGACTCCTCTTGGGAAAAGGCTCCTGACCCCTTTGCCCGTCCGCCGCTGAGGGTGGCGGCGGAAGGAGCGGGCTTGCCCGGGACCTGGAAAAGGGAAGGGGGCCGGAAAAAGATTCAGTCCGGGCCCTGAATCTTTTTTTTGTATCCGGCCGATATCTGGGTGATTATTTCCGGCCGGGGGGCTGTCCCTTCCGATCTTGCCCCTCGATGCCCGAGAGAACCCCTTTACAATCATTCCCGGATGCGATAATATTGACTTTGGTATAAGAGCCTGAAAAGGGCAAACCTTCCGAAAGGGAGGGGGCGCAAAGCTTCCGGCCTACGTCCGCCGCCGGCGGATATGGTAGCGGGGCTGCCAGGCATCGCTATAGATGTCCTAGAACCCCCTTCCGATTTCCCGGAAGGGGGTTTTTCATGGCCCCCTCCGGCGCATGGCCTAGGAGGTGACGACATGACCCAATCGCGCCTGCCTCCGGAACTGGCTGTTTTCGCTTTTGAAAAAGCCAGAGATGCCATCATGTGCATCGAAGCGGACGGCCGTTTTCACTGTGTCAACCAGGCTGCCTGCCGGACTCTGGGCTTTAGTAAAGACGTGATGTTGAACATGCGTCTGACCGACGTGGATGCCGAACTGGCCGGGGTGACCTGGACGGAATGGCGGGATGACGTCGGCCGTGAGGGCGGCAAGCGTTACGAGTCATTTTATAAGACCGGAAAAGGGGGCCTGGTCCCGCTCTGGGTCAGCGTCAGTGCGCTTGCCTTTGAGGGCCGAGACTACCTGTGCCTGTTTGCCCGGGATATCACCGGGCCCCGGCGGGTCGAAGGGGCCCTGCGGCAGATTCGGGAGGAACTGGAACTGGCCCACCGGGAGTTGGAGGACCGGGTCGAGGCGCGAACCGCCGAACTGCGGGCGGCCAACGAGCGGCTGAAGCAGGAGATCGCCGAGCGGGAAAGGGCCCGGGAGGCCTTGCGGCTTTCGGAACAAAAATACCGCCTGCTTTCGGAAAACACCCATGACGGGGTGGCGGTGGTTCAGGACGGGCGGGTCGTTCATGCCAACTCGAGGCTTCTGGAACGGTCGGGGTTCAGCCTCGAGGAACTCATGGCCAGGCCGATAGCGGAATTCCTTTACCCGGATGATCGCCAGGCGGCCCTGGATCCAATGACCCATCTCTTGCGGGACGAGCCCTCCGACCAGCCGGCCCTGCTCCGGGTCTTCGACGGAAAGGGCCGATTGGTCTGGGTTCGGTCCAGTGCGGTCCGGATCGAATGGGAAGGCCGGGATGCCCTGCTCTTCTGCCTGGACGACATCACCGAACTCAAGCAGGCCCTGGAAGAAAAGGACTTGTTTCTCAAGGAGATTCACCACCGGGTCAAGAACAACATGCAGGTCATTTCCAGCCTGGTCAAACTTCAGGGCGACACCGTAAAAGACCGGGGTCTGGAAGAGGTTTTTCGGGAATGCCAGTGCCGGATTAAAGCAATGGCCCTGATTCACGAGATCATCTACCGTTCGGGCTCGTTGAGCGAATTGGATATGGGCCCGTACGTGACCAGTCTGGCCCATTCCCTGTTCGAGGCCTACGACGCCTGGGAGCGGGGGATTCGTCTGGAGATTTCGGCGGAGAGTCTGTCCCTGTCCCAGGACCTGGCCGTGCCCTGCGGCCTGATTCTGAACGAACTGCTGTCGAACGCCTGCAAACACGCCTTCCCGGACGGCCGGGCCGGGTTGGTCGAGGTCACGGTCCGGGCCGTGGCCGGGGACGAAATCGAGCTGGCCGTGGCGGACGACGGCGTGGGGCTGCCGGCGGGGGAAGAAGGCCGGGAGCGAGGGCCTCTGGGGTTGTATCTGGTCCGGGGGCTGGCCGAACACCAGTTGCGCGGCCGGCTGGAGGTCGAGCGCCGGGGCGGAACGCGGTTTACCGTTGCGTTTCATCGGGAGGGGAAGAAAAAAGGAGCGTGACGGCCCGACCACGCGGCCTAAAAACCAGGGCCTAAAAACCAGGGACAGCCACCTGTTTTTAGTCCCCAGTTGTGCTATTCCTCGACGATGGCCACGGCGCGAATCCAGCCGCCGCTGGCGCCTTTGATCTTGATGGGGAAGCAGCACATGGTGAAGCCGGTGTCCGGAAGGCTTTCCAGGTTGGTCAGCTTTTCGATGTGCATGTACCCGCGTTCGATACCGGCGAAGTGGCCCTCCCAGATGATGGACGGGTCCTTGGTTTTTTGGAACTCCTGGGCGATGAAGGGCAACGGCCGGTCCCAGCTCCAGGCGTCGGTGCCCACGATACGGATGCCGTGGTCCAGAATCCAGAGGGTGGATTCCCGGGTGAACCCGGCGCCTTTGACCAGGTATTCGGGCTTGCCCCACCAGTCGGCCGCGCCGGTCCTGGCCAGGACGATCTCCCCTTCGCGCAGGTCGTGGCCGATGCGGTCGAGTTCCGCCTTGATGTCGTCCACCATGATCCGATCGCCGTCGGCCTTGTGGCGGAAGTCCAGCCGGACCCCGGGCGCGTAACACCATTCCAGGGGAATCTCGTCGATGGTCAGGGACCGCTGCCCCTTGCTCATGGTCGGATGGTAATGATAGGGGGCGTCCAGGTGGGTCCCGGAATGGGTGGCCAGGCTGACCCGTTCGACGGCCCAGCCCAGACCGCCGGGCAGGTCCTCTTTCCGGATGCCGGGGAAGAAGGCCTTCATGGACTCGGCCCCGGTTTCATGGTCCAGATACTCGATCTTGGGAATCAGGTCGGGCGGGTCGCTGGGCAGGTCCGGTTCGATGGCGATGCTCAGATCGATAAACCGTTTGGCCATGTCAGTTCCTCCTTGGGGCGGGGTCAGTCCGTTTCCCGGGCCACGCCCAGATAAGCCGTTTTGATCTCTTCGTTGTCTTCCAGTTCCCGGCCCGTGCCCTGAAATCGAATCTGGCCCTGGTCGATGATGTAGTGCCGGTCGGCCACGGCCAAGGCCATGGGAAGGTTCTGCTCGGCCAGAAGCACGGTCGTGCCGCCGGCCTTGATGGACAAAATGACCTGGGCGATGCCCTGAATAATCAGGGGGGCCAAGCCTTCGGTCGGTTCGTCCATCAGGATCAGTTTGGGATCGCCGATAAGGGCCCGGGCGATGGCGGCCATCTGGAGCTGGCCGCCGGACAGGGTGCCGGCGCGGTCCTTGCGTTTTTCCCGGAGCACGGGAAACATGTCGAAGACGCGATCGATTTCCGCCGCCTCGTTGTCCGTCCGGGACTGGACCAGGGCCAGACGGATGTTCTCCTCGACGCTGAGCATGGGAAATATTCGTCGGCCCTGGGGTATCCAGCGGACCCCCATACGGAAGATTTTATAGGGCGGGAGGTCCTGGACGGGTTGGTCGAAGACCAGGACCCGGCCCCGGGCGGGCGGGGTCAGGCCCATGACGGAACGGATGGTGGTGGTTTTTCCCGCGCCGTTGCGGCCCAGGAGGCAGACGACCTCACCCTGATGGACCTCGATGGAGACCCCGTGCAGCACGTGGCTCAACCCGTAATAGGTGTGAATGTCTTGCACTCGCAGGAGGTCGGTCATGCGTCCCCCAGATAGACCCGGCGCACCCCGGGATCGCGGGCGATCTGTTCGGGTGGTCCTTCGGCGATCTTGCGGCCCGAATCCAGGACCACGATCCGGTCGGACAGGTTCATGACCAGGCGCATGTTGTGCTCGATGAGCAGAATGGTCACCTCGGAGCGCAGGTCCCGTATGAGGTCGATGGCGGAGGCGGATTCGGCCGGAGACATGCCGCTGGTCGGTTCGTCGAGCAGCAGAAGCCGGGGCTGGGTGGCCAGGGTCATGCCGATTTCCAGGTGCCGCTGATCGCCGTGGCTGAGAACGCCGGCGGGCAGGTCGCCCCGCCCGGTCAGACCGATCCGCTCGAGGATGGCCTGGGAACGGCCCCGGACCTCCCGCCGGTCGGCGGCCCGGGCCAGGAGGCTGGAGCGTTTCCGGTCGCGGGTCTGGGAGGCCAGGTCGAGGTTTTCCAGGACCGTGAGCCGGCCGAAGATGTTGGTGACCTGAAAGCTGCGGGCCAGGCCGGCCATGGTGATCCGGTGCGGTTTGCGGCCGGTGATGTCACGGCTTTGAAAGACGACCCGGCCCGAGTCCGGTGGGAAGCGGCCGGAGATCACGTTGAACAGGGTGGTCTTGCCCGCGCCGTTGGGTCCGATGACGCTGGTGATTTCGCCTTCCCGGACCAGCAGGTCCAGATCGACCAGGACTTCGAGGCCGCCGAATCGCTTGTTGACGCCCTGGAGCTCAAGCATGGCCGGAACCTCCCGGGGCGGCCCGGCCGCTCCGGAATCGGCGAATCAGGCCCATCAGCCCGTCCGGGGTGAACAGGACGCAGAAGGCGAACAGGGCGCCCACGATCATCATCCAGGCCTCGGCCAGCCAGCTCGAGAGCAGGTCGGTTAAAAGGATGATGACCCCTGCGCCCAGGACCGGACCCACGAGCGTGCCCATGCCGCCGATCAGGGCGGCGATGATGATCTCGCCGGAAACGGCCGGATGGTAGAGCACCGGGGAGGCGAAGGAGTTCATGGAGGCCATGAGCGCGCCGGCGGCGCCGCCGTACATGCCGGAAATGACGAAGACGCGGCGGATGGCGCCGTGGGTGTCGTAGCCCAGGAACTGGGTCCGCTCCTCGTTTTCACGGATGCCGACCAGAATCCGGCCGAAGGGGCTGCGGATGAAAAGCCGGGCCAATCCGTAGGCCGCGGCCAGCACGATCAGGCAGAAGTAGTAGAACACGGTCGAATTCGACAGGTCGAGGCCGGGCAGCACGATGGGCTTGGGTATCCCGGCCAGACCGTTGGCCGCGCCGACGAACTCCCAGGAATTGGCGGCCACAAAGAAGAACTGGGCAAAGGCGAAGGTCAGAAAGACGAAATAGACCTCCCGGGTGCGGATGGACAGATAGCCGACCACGTAGGCCAGCAGCCCGCAGCCGACCACGGAAGCCAGCAGCGACGGCCAGAACCAGGCGGTGACATGCTTGAGCAGCATGGCGGTCACATAGGCGCCGGTTCCGAAAAACATGGCGTGGCCGTAGGATATCATGCCCGTGTACCCGGCCAGAAGGTCGAAGCCCAGGATCATGATGGCGTAAATGAAGACCCGGGCCATCAGGGAGATGTAGAACCCGGAAAAGAGATGGTCCGCGCCCAGGGGCAGGAGGAGCAGGACCAGGATCACCACGACGTGGGCCGTCAGGCTGGTCGAACGCATCATTCCGCTCCGACCAGGCCTTCAGGCCGGAAGATGAGGACCAGGATCATGGCTCCCCAGACGGTGAACTTGGCCAGGCCCGGGAAGTACTGGACCCCGAAGGCCTCGAGGAGTCCCAGAACCAGCGAGCCGATCACGGCGCCCTTGAAGGAGCCCAGCCCGCCGATGACGACCACGATCAGGGCGCTGGTCAGCAGTTCGAGGTCCATCTCCGGATTGATGGCCCGCATGGCCCCGATGATCACGCCGGCCAGGGCGGCCAGCCCCGCGCCCACGGCAAAGACCGCGGTGAAGACCCGGTGGATGTTGATGCCGAAGGCGCTGACCGTTTCGATGTCATGGATGCCGGCCCGGATGACGATGCCCCAGCGGGTCTTGGCGATGCCGTACCAGAGCAGGACGGAGATCAGGGTCGAGAACAACAGGACGAACAGTCGGAAACGGGGGTAGTAGATGCCGGCCAGATTGACATACCCTTGAAAATACTCGGGCAGTTCGATGGAAAACTGGTCCGGGCCCCAGATCAAAAGGACCGCGTTGGCCAGAACCATGGACAGGCCCACGGTCAGGAGAAGCTGATAGAGGGGGTTGAGGCCGTACAGGGGCCTGATGGTGAAGGACTCCATCAGGACCCCGACGACCGCGATGATCAGGGGGGCCGCGATCATGGCCAGCCAGAAGCTTCCCGTCCAGGCCATCAGGCTGTAGCCCAGGTAGGCCCCCAGCATGCACAGTCCGCCGTGGGCGAAATTCAACACCCCCATCACGCCGAAGGTCAGACTCAGCCCGGACGAGATCAGGATGAGGGCGCTGCCGATGGTGACGCCGTAAAGCAGGCTGGCCAGAAAGGTTGACAGGTCCATAAGTCTCGATAGACCCGGCCCGTCAACTCGCCGCCAGCTTGCAGGCGCCTCCCGGTCCGTCCGGACCGTAGGGGGTGCCGAAGCGACCCGTGTCCGCGACCATTTTGAGGGTCATCTTCCCGTCCTGTTTCTGGACCTGGAAGACGTAGATCGGAACGCGGGCCACGTGGTTGGGGTCCATGCTGACGTGGCCGCGCGGGCTCTGGTAGTCCAGCTTTTCAACGGCGTTGATAATGCCTTCCGTGTCCTCGGCCTTGCCGCCCACGGCGTCCAGGCCCTTGACCATCATGGTCCCGACCTCGTAACCCAGCAGGCAGGACTCGTCGCCGAGCTGCTTGAACATCTTCTGGAAGGCTTCCTGAAAGACCTTGTTCTCCGGGTTGTTCAGCCAGGGGCTGTAGTGGAAGACGTGATAGTGCCCCAGGGCCGACTCCCCGAAGGCCGGCAGCAGGCCGGCGGCAAAGCCGCCCAGTCCGACGATGATGGGCGGGCCGTCCTTTTGCAGACCGAACTCCCGGTACTGTTTGGCAAAGGTGATCAGGTCCTTGCCGGAAACGAAGCCGAACAGGCCGTCGGGCTTGGGATCGGCCGCCTTGATCTTGGCCAGGTACGGGGCGAACTCGGAGGTGCCGATGGGGCTGAAGAACTCGCCGACCACCTTGCCGCCCTTTTTCTGAAAGGGCTCGGCGAAATAACGGACCACTTCGTGGCCCGTGGAATAGTCCATGCCGATGGTGAAGACGTTTTGGCCCAGGTCCTTGAGGAACCAGTCGACGGCCGGGGCGCTCTGGTTCCAGGGGGTGTGACCGCAGAGGAAGGTGTAGCGGCTGCAATGTTCGCCGCAGAGCTTGATGTTGGCCCCGTAAGCCAGGAGCATCAGCCGCTTCTGAGACTTGAGGGTTTCGCTGACGGCCAGGGACTCGTGGCCGGCCACGGGGCCGCAGAGCATGTGGATGTTTTCCTTCTCGAACAGCTTCTGGGCCTTCTCGATGGCCACGTTGGGTTTGACCTGCGTGTCCTCGGTGAAGAACTTGACCCGGTCCTTGTACGGCGACATGGCGAAGGCCAGGCGAACGCCCGACTCGACGGCCTTGCCGACCATGGCGTACACACCGGAGTAGCTCAAAGTCAGACCGATACGGATTTCCTGGGAAGCCGCCCGGGCGTGAAAAAACGGGCCGGATACGGCCGCGCCGGCCAGGGTGGCGGTGGTGGTCTTTAGAAAGTCCCTGCGAGTCAACCCTTTGGTCGTTCCCTTCTTGCTCATGGTCTTCCTCCAGTGGTTTTAGAGTCGAATGATATCCGAAGAAAATCTACTAGACGCCGAAGGTCATTGTCCAGAGATTTATTGAGTTCAAGGAAAGGCGGGCCTGGGCCGGGGATCACTCCGGGTCTGAATTTCGGTACTCGCTCCGGGAGATGAAATGCGGCAGGGAGAGGTTCCATTTGATCGCCGCCAGCCGCAGGCCCAGGGTGACCGGGATGGAAACGAAAACGGCCAGATCGGTCCGGCCCAGCCAGGCCAGCAGGACGAAGACGATGGCCCCGCCCAGGGAGGCGGTGGCATAGATTTCCCGGCGCAGGACCAGGGGGTTTTCGCCGGACAACACGGCCCGGGCCATGCCGCCGAACACGCCTGTCATA
>JAHJTB010000354.1 GCA_018830135.1 Pseudomonadota bacterium
AAATGAATTTCGAACGCTGTGGAATAACAGCCAGGGGCGGATGACCCAAGCAAACAAAATGGAGGTTGCCCTAAAAGCCGCTTAGTTTCGTCTTGACATCCCGGGGACAGTACACGATGCCCTATCAGAAAATCGGGGCGGCTAAAATATGATCCGCCCCGATTCAATGAGGGATTACCCCCATCGGCCGCTTTGTTCTTGCCATTCATGATGATTCATGGCATATTCGAAGGACCATGAAATATGGATTTCCCCGTCGGGAAGCGGCGGGTCATTATATAAGGACAATAGATCATCATGACCATCCGAAATTCAGCTCCATCCTGATCTCCTCCAATTTTCCTTAAGATCAGTCTTTAGAGATTATCGGGGACGCGCTGTGTCAGGGCTTCGGCCCTGGCTCGGTGGGGGCCGCCCCGTGTAATACTAATCCGTATGGATTTATCGAGGTGAAAGGAGTTCCTATTAGATGAAAAAGGTATTGTTAACAATCAGTTTGGTCATGGCCCTGATCATGGCCCTGTCCGCGGCCGCCCTGGCCGAGGACGGCGTCACCGCCGATGAGATCGTTGTCGGCTCCCACCAGGACCTCAGCGGCCCGATTGCCGGCTGGGGCATCCAGGTCAAGATGGGCCTGGAGATGAAGGCCAGGGAGATCAACGACGCCGGCGGCATTCACGGCCGGAAGATTCGCCTGGTCGTCGAGGACAGCAAGTACGACCCCAAAACGGCGATCATGGTCACGAACAAGATGATCAGCCGGGACAAAGTCTTCGCCTTTGTCGGCAACATGGGCTCTCCCACGGCCGGAGCGACCAAGCCGATCATTTCCAGGAAAAAGATTCCCCAGATGTTCCCCCTGACCGCGGCCAGTCTTTTTTACGACCCCTACGACCGGTACAGCTTCGGCGGGTTCGTGCCCTACTATGACCAGGCCCGGGTCATCGTGAAGTATTTTGTCGAGAAAAAAGGATACAAGCGCATCGGCCTGATGTACCAGGACGATGAAATGGGCGCCATCATGAAGTCCGGCGTCGAGGACCAGTTGAAGACCTACAACATGGAACTGGTAGGAGCCGAGTCTTACAAGCGCGGGGCCACGGAGTTCAGCTCCCAGATCACCAAGCTGAAAAAGGCCGACTGTCAGCTCGTCGTGCTGGCCACGGTCATCCGCGAAACCGTGGGCGCCCTGAAGGAAGCCAAGAAGCTGGGCTGGGACGTGGACATGTGCGGCATGACCCCGGCCCAGACCAAGTTCATCATTTTACTCTCCCAGAAGGCCGGCTTCTCGGCCGACGGTTTCTACTGCGCCGCCCAGACGCCGTACATCTATGCCGACAGCCCCAGGGACCAGGTGCGGGCGTGGTGGAAACGGCACGTGGCCATGTACGGCAAGGAACCGGACATGCCGACCACGGCCGGTTGGGCCGGTTTGCACTTCTTCGCCATGGCCGCCGAGATGGCGGGCAAGGACCTGACCCGGGAGAAATTGATCGACGCGTTGGAGACATACCGGGATGTTCCGGATGAGACGTTTGGCGGCGCGCCCATCACCTTTACGCCGACCGACCACCAGGGTCCCCACGGCGTGCTGATGCAGTTCGTCGAAAAGGGACGATATGTAACCATATCCGACCGGCTGGACTACAAATAAGCCTCGGGGCAGCGGGCCGCGCCCACATTCGGCCCACCGTCTGAAAGAACAGGGGGCCCGCACCGATTCGTCGGCGCGGGCCCCTTTCGATTCCGGGGAATCGGGTCAGACCCCGGGGGATTTCCCGTAAAGAATCTGATCCAGGGCCCGCTGGGTGAAATAGGGGTCGTCGTTTCTCAAATACGGCAGAAGGATTCTCTTCTGGCGCAGGAGATCGCGGTCCACATCGGCGTAAATTTCCGCCTCTTCGTGGTAGGGAGCCTTGACGATCACCTGACCGAAGGGATTGACGATCTCGCTGCCGCCCCAGAAGTCGTAGGTGGTCCGGACGCATTCGGGGTCCGGGCTTTCCAGGGCGGCCAACCGGCCGTGCTTGTTGCCCTGGGCCGAGTTTCTCACCTCGAGGGATTCCTCGCCCACCCGGTTGGAGCAGATGTTGTATATTCCGAAAATCCGGGAATAGAACTTGTTTATGATTTCCCAGCTTTCGATGTTGGAGAATTCAGTGCCCATGGAACCCTGGGAGGAGTTGAAGACGGTCACGAATATGTCCGCCTTTTGGCAGACCCCCAGATAGGGCAGGGAGGGGTGCCAAAGATCGTTGCAGATAAAAACCGCCACGGCAAAGCCATGAAGCCGGAAGACCGGGACGCGCTTGCCCGGTGAGAAATACTTGCGCTCCTCGAAGACCCCGTAGTTGGGCAGGTTGAGTTTACGATAGGCGAACTGGACGTGGCCGTCGATAAGGACCAGAGCCGAGTTGTAGAAGTTCATGGACTGGGACTCTTCAATGAAGCCGACCACGGCCGCGGTGCCTTTGGAGGCCTCGGCCAGACGGGCCACTTCCCTGGAATCCATGCGCAGGGAGGCTTCGTGATAGCGCTGTCCCACGAAGTACCCGGTCAGGGCCAGTTCGGGGAAAGCGATCAAGTCGGCGCCCTGTTCCTTGCCCCGATGGATTTTCCCGATGACGTCTTCGACGTTGGTTTCAAGGTCCAGCAGCTTGGGGCTGGTCTGAAAAACGGCCACCTTCATTTCGATCACTCCCCGGATCGATCCACCCCGAACGATTCAAGGGTCATCCAGCGAGGCGGCGGAAATCCGCCCTGCTTTGCCACCTCATGCAGGGTTCAGGGTAAGCGGATGATTTCATCCCGCCGGCGTCCGTCCCCTGACGGACGCCGGCGGCATGTTTTTCGATTATAGGCCTTTGTTCCGGAAAATGGAAGCGGGCGACCGGTCCGAAGCGTAGCGGTTAAACCATCAGACCTGGAAGGACATACCCGTGTGTTTGACCGTGTGGTCGTCGCGCATGTAGTTGGCCTGACTTCCGTTCCGGGCGATGGCCTCGAGGCCTTCCGGATCGTACGGCTCGAGTTCGACGTTCGGGGTCTGGTCCGCCGTTGTCCGGCGACACAGCTCGACATGCCTTTCCAGCTTGGTGATGGAAAACGAGATCAATTCCTTTAAAAAGCCGAAGGCATGGCGCATCTGGTGGAAGCCGTATTTTTTCATCATGGCGAAACCGGCGACCGCTTCCTGTTCGGCCTTTTCTCCGGGGTGCGCCTGATTGGTCGTGCAGGCCGTCTGGATGGAAGGCAGGTCCAGCCGCCGGTTGACCTTTTCCTGCAACAGGTTGGCCACGTTATGGGAGACCAGGCCCAGGTCCACGGCGTAGTTCTTGCCGATGTTGGCAATGGAAGGCAGTCCGGCGTGAACGGTCATCAGTCCCGGGTTGACCAGTTGGGTCAGGGTGATGCCGAACAGGGCCTCGGCGTGGGTCAGAGTCACCAGGCCGGTCATGGAGTATGGCGCGGACAGTCCGGCCATGGGCATGGTGGAGACATAGATGGGGATGCCGCTCTTGATGCAGGCCAGGAAGGGTTCGACCATGCTTTCGATGATGTTCAGAGGGCTGTTGATGATGGAAAACTGCACGGTCAGACCGCCTCGTGATTCATGGATTTCCCTGGCCCGGGCGATGCCGGCTTCGGTGACCGCGGCCACGTAGATGGGCTTGTCGCAGTGCTCGATCAGGGTGTCCATGACCGCGACTTCCTGTTTTTTGATCAACACGCCCCGGGCCATGAACTGGATGACGTCACTCTGGTTGACGATGGTGGCGATGCGCTTGACATGGTCGAATGTCGGTTCGATCAGGTCCCCGAGTTGATCGTCATAAACGAACGGTGCGGTGCCGCCCACGCCAAAGGCGTTTTCCGGTATCCAGTATCGGTCCCGCTTGGGCGCGGTCGCCAGGGCCTGTTCCACCAGGGGGGACAGGACGTGGATGTGGCCGCTGGATTCGTCGTACGCGGCCAGCCCGGTATCTTCGAAATACCTCCGGATGACGGGCGATTCGCACTTGACGCCCACTTCTTCCAGAACCCGCAAAGCGTCCTGGTGTATCCGGTCCAATAGTTCTGCGTTTTCAATATCCATCGCCTTGACCTTTCTTGTCTAAACCCTGACGCAAAGACCGTCGTAGGCGAACCGGGCGCCGTCCAGGTCTGTTTCGAGGGTCAGATAATCGTCGTAACTTCGGTTCCAGTATTCTTCGAGATGGACGAACAGGACCTCGCGGGCCTCGATCCGCCGGGCCAGTTTCAGGGTCTGGCCCATGGTGTAGAGCGTCGTTCTCGAAACGTGATCCTCGGGATAGACGAAACCGTGCCTGAGACCGTTTTCGAACAGGCCGGGCTGAATGACCAACAGGTCTGCCCGATGGACCTCGGGGCGTTCCTCCGGGAAGGGCTTGAGGTCGCAGGGGGCGTATACCAGGCGCCGGCCGTCCATTTCGAAGACCAGGACGTAGGCGGTCTGGTCCGGCCGTCGGACGGGCAACGCGGTCACGTCCAGCGGACCGATCCGGGTCCGCTCGTCAAAGACCCGGCAGTCGATAAACCCCTGCCGCTGGTAGTATTCGATCAGCGAACCGTACTGGGATTGCAGTCTTCCCAGGCGGTCGGCCTGCCCCCGGGGGACGAACAGTTGAATCCGTTTGTCCGGGTACGCCTCCCAGGTCCTGAAATCCAGGGTGATCTGCTCGACGACCCGAAGCCCCTCGATATGATCCGGGTCCAGGTGAGTCAGGATCATGCGTTCGACCGCCGGAACCTTCGAGCGATTCAACTGGTAGGCGATTTCGGCGGGCGCGTCGATCAGCAGACCGGCCTCCCGGATATAGGCCGAGGGGCCGGTTCGCCGATAGGGTTCGCCCTTGGTCCTCGCCTCCTCGCAGACCCGGCACCGGCATAGCGGTTTGGGGATGACCATGCACCCGCCGGAGCCGAGAACGGTCAGTTCCATGCGTGGTCCGCGGCTTTCAGCCCAAAGGATTCACGAGTCATATGCTTTGGCGGTGAAAATCAGGTTGCCGGACACGTCAGGCCTTTCGCCCTGATCTTCATCCGCCTTGGCAGGTCGATTCATGACTCGCTCGGCTTAGCTCCAGGGAAAGGGGCTGCTGGAGACCGGATGCAGTTCCCCGCTTTTGAAGCGTTCGAACCGGAAGGGTTCAAGAATTCCCTGCTTGTGGCCGAGCAGTTCCTGGGCCACGAGTTTGCCCACTCCGATCATTTTGTAACCGTGGTTGGAGTCCGCGATCAGGTAACAGTTCTGGCGGAACACGTCGAAGATGGGAAAGCTGTCCGGAGTGAAGCAGCCCAGGCCGCCGGACGGCTCGTCTTTGTACATCCGGTATTTGTCTTCATACCGCTTCTGGCAGTGGGCCAGACCGGAAGTCCACATGTGGGCGAACTCCGGACCGACGATGAAGTCCGGGGAGTCGATGCCGTAAGGGTCGACCGCGACGTTTTCCCGATCCACCGTGTAAGGCATGGCCCCGCCCTGTATGCCTTTGAAGTTGGTGTCCGGCTTGTAGTACAGGCCCCACATCCGGTCGGTAATCAGGGAACCGTCTTCGCTGGAGTACAGCGGCGCGTCGGAGTCCAGATGAATGACCGGAGGCATCTTGCCCTGGTTGTTCAGGCCGTATGACGGGTCGACACCCAGCGTGCCTTCCTGAAGCATCCAGTAGGTCCACATATTGACGCCCTTGTGGACCCGGCCGTTGTCCTTGACCTCGATCCGTTTCGGCAGGTCCAGGTAGTCCCAGATCGTCCGGACCCAGGGCCCCACGCCCGCGACCACCCAGTCGCATTCGATGGCGCCCTGGTCGGTCTGGACGGCGGACACGGCCCCGCCTTTCATGTCGAATCCCGTGACCTGGACCCCGGTCAGGATGCGGACGCCTTCGGCCTCGGCCTTGTCGGCCAGACGGTATAGAGATCGTCCATTATGCCCGTACCCGCCCCGCTTTTCATGCAGGATCGAGGTGATATTCCTGGCCTGCCAGTCTTCAAAGACGTTTTCGCGCATGTACTTCATGCAGTCGGCTTCGCCTTCGATAAAGACCGATTCGTACCCGATGTCCCGCTGGCGATGATATATCTGTACCACGTCCTCGTGCATGACCTCCGGGGATATCTGCATGTACCCGACCGGATGGTAGCCATATCCTTCGCCGTCCTCCTCCCAGACCGAAACGCTGTGGGCGATCAGTTCCTGCATGGCCGGCTGATAGTAGTTGTTGCGGATTATGCCGCAGGCGATGCCTGAAGCGCCGGCACCGATGGCGGTCTTGTCGATGACCAGGACGTCCCGGCCGGAGCCCAGGCCGTTGGCCTTGAGGGCCATGGCCAGGTGCCAGGCGGTGCTGAGCCCGTGAATCCCGGCCCCGATAATTACGAACTTGGATTTTGTCGGAAAAGCCATAATATATTTTTCCTCCTTGGTGAGGGTTGATCGGATCGCGAATCAGGCCGCTTTCCCAGTCTGGTCCCCGGTTTCGTCTGCTTCTTCCTCGCTCCGGTCGTGCTTGAGGTCTCCATCGACCGTGCCTCGGACCCGTTCGCGCTCTTCGGCAAAATCGAAGCCGGTCCAGATGCCGATCGAGCCCAGGATGGAGTCCTGAGGGTGAAACTGGCGAAATATCTTGAAGTAGTAGGCGGCCTCTTTGCTGTTGATGATGGCCTGGGGATTGCCTTCCCGGATTTCATGGAACTCGTCCTCGGTGATCATCTCCTCGGCCACGCGTTCCCCGAGGCTTTCACAGCCGGCACCCTGGGTGTACTGGACCTTGTATCGCCAGAGGATCTCTTCAGGCAGGTAGTGGGTCTTTTCGAAGGCCTTGCGCAGAATCCATTTTTCGATCTTGGCCCCGTTGTGCTCCCGGATTTTGAGTTCCGGGGGAATCTTCATGGACAGGTCGACCAAGGCCACGTCCAGGAACGGGACCCGAAGTTCGAGGCTGAAATACATTCCCATCCGGTCGGCGCGCTGGAGGTTGATGTTGTGCAGGTTGCCGATACAGCGTCTGGCCTCGAGGTTGAGTTTGTCGACGGGAAAATGTTTCATATAGTGATAACCGGTAAACAGCTCGTCCGCGCCTTCGCCGGTCAGGACCACGGTCACGTATTCCGCGGCCAGCTTGCAGGTGAAGTAGCAGGGAATCGCGCACCGGACCAGGGAGGGATCGTAGCTCTCGAGCTTTTTAATCACCAAGGGCAAGGCCTCGTAATAGTCTTCCTCGGTAAAAAGCAGCTCGTGGTGGGTCGAGCCGATGTGGGCCGAGGCGATGCGCGCGGCCTTGATATCGTCGCTGAGGTCCCCGTATTCGTCTTCCATGCCCACGACAAAGGTATGCAGGTTGGGAATCTCGTCGGCGGCGATAGCCGCGACCAGGCTGCTGTCCAGACCGCCGCTGCAAAAGGAACCCACCGGGACCTCCCGGTCCGCCAGAAGACGCTTTTTCACGGCGTCGATAAAGGTCTTGCGGATCAACCCGGCGGTCTCTTCGATGTCGGTCAGGATGTGGTCCTCGACCTCGGGGACCTTGTAATACTGGACGAAGCCCTCTTTGGGCGTGTAGTAGTAGCCGGCGGGAAACTCGTGGACCTCGTCCACGCCGGCCAGGGTCATGGCGCCGAGTTCGGAACTGAAATACAAGCGGCCCTGGTAGTAGCCATAGTAGAGCGGCTTGATGCCGATGGGGTCCCGGGCCAGCATGTAGTCGTCGCCGTCGTACACGGCAAAGGCGAACATGCCGTCCAGGTCCTTGACGCATTCCGGTCCTTTTTCCTTGTACAGATGAAGAATGACTTCGGAATCCGACTTGGTCTTGAACTTGTAATCCGGGGCGAGTTTGGCCCGGATTTTTTTGAAGTTGTATATTTCACCGTTGCAAATTATGCCCCGCCGGCCGCCGTCGGCCAGAATCGGCTGACGCCCGCCGGCCACGTCCACGATGGACAACCGGGTGTGCCCCAGAACATAGTCCTCGTAAATGTGGACGTCCCGATCGTTCGGGCCTCGATGGCCGATCGCGTCCAGCATGCGGTTGATCGTTTTAATGTCTCGACTGCCAAAGCATCCTGCCAGGCCGCACATGAGTTCCTCCGTATCGTTCCCGCGGTGCTTGCCGCGTTGGTTTGTTGTTACCAGGGGCCTAACCCTTCCATGAGGGTTAATACCTGATTTTGCCGCGGGCTTTAAACCGCCCGCCGGGTCACCGGCCCGATTGCCGGCCTGTATATGTTTATCCGCTTCGGCGGCCTTCGTTCGAAAGAGGCCCTATCGCACTGCAGCTCCCTGAAGGGGTTTAGATGAGACCCGGGAAACCGGCCAATTTCCAACCTCCTGGCACCTTTATTGAATCAAGTCACAAATATCCTGCCGAAGTTCGCCGTGGTCAAAGGGTCCTCCATGTACATGCCCAACCCGATGCGCTGAATCGATTCCATGCCCCGCTGGTCATAGACCGGCATAACGACATCGGGCGCGTCGTCGGGCGTGACCGACTCCGCGTCCCGGGAGGCCCGGTCCAGTTTGGCCAGGGAAAAATCGATCAGGTAGCGCAGAAAGGCAAAGGGATGGCGCATCATATGGACCCCGTACTTCAGGCACAGGGCCTGCCCCATTCTGGCATCCTCGTAGGCCCGCTCCGTGGGGTGCTCCTCGTGGGTCGTGCCCCCGCTCTGGAAGGAAGGCAGGTCCAGCATGAGATTCAGGTGCGTCATCAGAATGTTGATCAGATTGTGGCTGATCAGGCCGTAGTTGGGGTTGTACTCGATCCGGGGATCGGCCAGGGTCGGAAATCCGGCGTGGACGCAGGTGACCCCCGGGGAGAGCAGTTGGGCCGCGCAGATGCCGAAAAGCACTTCCGCATGGGTCATGGCCAGCGTGCCGTTGTAACAATAGGGGGCGCTGATTCCGCCCATGGGCATGGCCGAGATGAACAGCGGCAGTCCGGCCCGGGCCACCTTGACGAAGTTTTCGGAAAAGTTCTCGTTGACTTCGAGGGGGGGACGGGTCAGACAGAAAACGACCATGATGTCCTTTTTCTGCTGGTGGATTTCCCTGGCCCGCTCCAGGGAGCGATCGCTGGTCACGGCAAAGTAGAGGGGCTTGGAACAGTTCTCCAGCATGATGCCCATCTGCTCGACTTCATCCTTCAGCTTGACCCCCCGGCCCATGCCGGCAATCATCCTTCTTTCATCAGCCATGCGGGCGATCAGGGCCACATGCTCGGGCGTGGGCGGAACGCCGCCCAGTCCGGCTTCGTCGTCGTAAATGTAAGGAGCCGTGCCGCCCACGAAAAAGCTGTTCAGCGGGACGAAAAAGTCGTCCAGTCCGGGTGTGTCGGTCAGGCAGCGTTCGACCAGGTCCCGGGTCACGAAAATCCGCCCGTCATAGACGACCGCCAGGCCTTCGGCCTCAAAGGGTTGAAAGGCGGCCTGCATGTCGGGCTGTTTGCAGCCCACACCCAGATTCTCCAGAATCCAGAGGGCGTCCTCATGGACCTGAAGCAGCATGTCCACGGTGCCCTCGCCCAAAGCGGCTTTTGAAATGTCGACGCGATCTTGTCGCAACAATGTCTTGACTCCCTTTCGATTTGATTTTTGAAAATTTTTTAAAGGACGGGTGCTTCGCCCGTTTTCAGGTAAGCGTCCTGAGCTAAATCCTCGACCGTCATCAAGTTAAGAAGCCTTTCGATCCCACGTGTCAAACCCTCAACTTCTTCGATGGACAGTTTTCTCAGGTTGATAGCCAACTGACTTTGCATTGGAATGGGCGCCGATTCCACGAGTTGCCGGCCCGATTCCGTTATTTCCACGGTGACCACCCGGCGATCCCTGCTGACCCGGCTTCGCCTCACCAGCCCCCTGACCTCCAGACGATCAATGATTCCGGTGACCGTGCCGGGCTGGATGTGGATGCTCCGGGCAATCTCTCCGGAGGACATGCCGCCTTCGAGTCGGAGGGCCCTGAGGCAGAGCAGCTGGCTGTTGGTCACGTTGAAGCTCTTCTGAAGGTATTTGGAAAAAATGTTCGAGTAATGGGAGATATTCCTCAAAGCCATGAATATTCTTTCCAATTTTTCTTCAAGCAGGTCCCGGACCGCGCTTGCGTTCATGTCTGGGGCCGGTTGGACCGCTTCACTATTTAGAGTACTAACCATATCTGTTAAAACTACTAACACTTAATTTATTTGTTGTCAAGATTATTTGTATAAATATTTTTAGCATTATATTTATTATATAAATCAATGGGCGGAGCCTGTTCGGGCCCGTTCAGTAACCATACACAGTGAATCGGGGCATATCATTTTTCAGCCGCCCGCGGGCCTTTGGCCGAAGTGACGACTATGTCGCCGAGTCCCTTAGGATATAGGGAAAAGGCGGCAGCCGGGGTCCTGAGACCAAAGGCCGCGACAGGGCGGTCCTAGGTTGCCACCAACCACTGAATCGCTACCCCGTTCACGAAAAATCCCTTGACAGGAGCCGGGTTCGGGCCTATTATCTGAACGAACGCTCAGTCAGATGAAAGGCCGGCCCCTTGAAACACGTCCAGCCCCAAAGAAAGGACATTCCCACCCTGGTCAAGGACCCCGATCTGGTCGACCGTCGTCGACGGCAGATCGTGGACGCGGCGGTGGGCCTGTTCGTCCGCAAGGGCTTCCACCAGACCACGACCCGGGAAATCGCCTCGGCCGCCGGATTTTCGATCGGTACGCTGTACGAGTACATCGAGTCCAAGGAAGACGTATTGTATCTGGTCTGCGACGCGATTCACACGGACGTGGAGACCCGGCTGCGCCAGGCCATCGGCCAGGGGGCCACGGGCCGGGCAACGCTGATCAGCGCCATTGCGGACTATATCGAGGTCTGCAACCGCCTTTCGGATCATATCCTGTTGATCTACCAGGAATCGAGTTCCTTGAAGCCGGACTCGCTCAAGTACGTCCTGGCCAACGAGGCGCGGATCACGGCCATTTTCGAGGACATTCTGCGTCAGGGGTCGTCGGACGGCACGCTTTGCCTGGACGGACCGCGGACCACGGAACTGATGGCCCACAACATTGCGGTTCTGGGGCACATGTGGACGTTTCGGCGCTGGTTTCTGAGCCGTCACTTTTCGCTGGCTGAGTTTGTCAAGCTCCAGACTTCCTTGATTTTAAGCGAACTGTCGGCCTGAACGGGGCCGGCCGAGGGGAATCCGACATGACCATTATCACCGAGCCGTATCAACCCGTGAACACCGTGCGCATCGTCACCGCCACCTCCCTATTCGACGGTCACGACGCCGCGATCAACATCATGCGCCGCATTCTTCAGGACACCGGGGCGGAGATCATCCATCTGGGACACAACCGCTCCGTGTCTGACATCGTGTCCGCGGCCATTCAGGAGGACGCCCAGGCCATCGCCGTGTCCTGTTACCAGGGCGGCCACATGGAGTTTTTCAAGTACATCGTGGATCTGCTTCGGGAACGGGGCGCCGGCCACATTCAGGTCTTCGGCGGTGGCGGCGGCGTGATCGTGCCGCCTGAAATCAAGGAGCTGCATGAATACGGCGTTTCGCGAATCTACTCGCCCGAGGACGGCCGGACCCTTGGGCTTCAGGGCATGATCAACGACCTGATCCGGAGATTGGACCAGCCCATCGAGATCGAAGGCCTTTTCGAGCGGACGCCCGATCTGGTGGTGGACAACCATCCCCTGGTGGCGCGTTTCATCTCGGCGGTCGAGTTGTCCAAGGTCCGGGAGAACGGGCACCTGGCCCGGTTGCGGGCCGAGTTGCAGGCCCGTCTTACGGGACGAACCCCCATTGTCGGCGTGACCGGCACGGGCGGGGCGGGGAAATCTTCTCTGGTTGACGAGCTTTTGACCCGCTTTCTGGAGGACTTCAAGGACAAGTCGGTAGCCGTCCTGTCGGTGGACCCTTCCCGGCGCAAGACCGGCGGGGCGCTTCTGGGCGATCGCATTCGCATGAACGCCCTGGCCCGGGACCGGGTCTATCTTCGTTCCCTGGCCACGCGTTCGGCCCGGGGCGAGTTGTCCGAAGCCATCGAGGACGGCATCCTGGTTCTCAAGGCCGCCGGGTTCGATCTGATCATGATCGAGACGGCGGGCATCGGTCAAGGGGATGCGGGGATCGTGCCCCTGGTGGACGTATCGGTTTACGTGATGACCTCGGAGTTCGGGGCCCCGTCCCAGTTGGAAAAGATCGACATGCTCGACTTCGCCGACCTGGTGGCCATCAACAAGTTCGACCGCAAGGGTTCGGACGACGCCCTGCGCGACGTGCGCAAGCAGTACATGCGCAACAAGCGGCTCTTCGGTCAAAAACCGGAAGACATGCCGGTTTACGGGACCATTGCCTCCCGCTTCAACGACCAGGGCGTGACCGCGCTGTATCACGCCCTGCTGGATCAGGTCCAGGCCAAGACCGGAGAGGCCTGGACATCTTCCCTGCCCCGGCCCGACGGCAAAACGCCCGAATCCAAGACCATCGTCATTCCCGCCCAGCGCATCCGGTATCTGTCCGAGATATCGGACACGGTCCGGGGCTACCACCGCTGGGTCGAGGCCCAGGCCGAAATCGCCCGCAAGATATGGCAGATCGACGGGGTGCTCGATGACTGGGACGGCGAGCCGGCCTCGGCCGATACGCTGCGGGCCCGGCGCGACGGCCTGTCGAAAAAACTCGATCCGGGCTGCGCCGCGCTGCTCGAAGCGTTTCCCGGACTTTGCCGGGACTACACGGCCGACGAGTACGTCTACCATGTTCGGGACAAAGAGTTCCGCACGCCGCTCTATCGGGAAAGCCTGGCCGGGACGCGGATACCCCGCGTGGCCCTGCCCAGGTACGAAAACCCGGGGGACCTGCTCAAATGGCTGCTCCGGGAAAACGTCCCCGGCAGTTTCCCCTATACGGCCGGCGTCTTTCCCTTCAAGCGCACGGACGAGGACCCGACCCGAATGTTCGCCGGCGAAGGCGATCCGGCACGGACCAATCGCCGTTTCCAGTTTCTTTCGCGCAACTACGAAGCCAAACGCCTGTCCACGGCCTTCGATTCGGTGACCCTGTACGGGTACGATCCGGACGAACGTCCCGACATTTACGGCAAGGTCGGGACCTCGGGGGTTTCGGTCTGCACCCTGGACGACGTCAAGGTCCTGTATGGCGGTTTCGACCTCTGCTCGCCCAACACCAGCGTCTCCATGACCATCAACGGCCCGGCCCCGATCATGCTGGCCATGTTCTTCAACACGGCCATCGACCAGCAGATCGACCGGTTCGAAGCGGAAAACGGGCGCCGGCCCGACGCGGAAGAGATCGAACGCATCCGGACCATGGTCCTCAGAAACGTGCGCGGCACGGTCCAGGCGGACATCCTCAAGGAAGACCAGGGCCAGAACACCTGCATTTTTTCCATCGACTTCGCCCTGAAGATGATGGGGGACATTCAGCAGTTCTTTATCGAGCAGGCGGTCCGGAACTTCTATTCGGTTTCCATCTCCGGATACCACATTGCCGAGGCCGGGGCCAACCCGATCACCCAGACCGCCTTCACCCTGGCCAACGGCTTCACCTACGTGGAGTATTACCTGTCACGGGGCATGGACATCAACGACTTCGCGCCCAACCTGTCCTTCTTCTTCTCCAACGGCATGGACCCCGAGTACTCGGTCATCAACCGGGTGGCCCGGCGCATCTGGTCCGTGGCCCTGCGAAACCGGTACGGGGCGGACGAACGGTCCCAGAAACTCAAGGCCCACATCCAGACCAGCGGCCGCTCGCTTCACGCCCAGGAGATCCAGTTCAACGACATCCGGACCACCCTTCAGGCCCTGACGGCCCTGTATGACAATTGCAACTCCCTGCATACCAATTCGTACGACGAGGCCATCACCACGCCGACCCAGGAATCGGTCCGCCGGGCCCTGGCCATCCAGTTGATCATCAACAAGGAATACGGGTTGTACAAGAACGAGAACGTCACCCAGGGCTCCTTCATCATCGAGGAACTGACGGCCCTGGTGGAAGAGGCCATCCTGAGCGAGTTCGACCGGGTTTCCGAACGGGGCGGCGTGCTGGGGGCTATGGAAACCGGGTACCAGCGTTCGAAGATCCAGGAGGAGTCCCTGTATTACGAGCAGAAGAAAACGGACGGCTCCCTGCCGATCATCGGCGTAAACACCTTCCTCAACCCGGACGCCAATACCGAGGAAGTCATGTGCGCCGTAGAGCTGTCCCGGGCCACGGAGGAGGAAAAGTCCTCCCAGCTCGATCGTCTCCGGGAGTTCCAGGCCCGGCACGCCGACGAGGCGCCCGCGGCGCTCGATCAACTGAAAAAGACGGCCCGGGCCGGCGGGAACCTGTTCGCCGTACTGATGAGCACGGTCCGTTCCTGCTCCATGGGCCAGATCACCCGCGCCCTGTACGAGGTGGGCGGCCAGTATCGAAGAAACATGTAGTCCGGAAAGACCGGCTTTGCCGTTCCCGGTCCGTGGCCGGACCGGGAACGCATCCGGCGGACCGTTTCCAAGCCAAGCATGAACGACCCCTATCCCGACCTGCTCGAGCGCGCCCGGGGACCGGCCCGGTCCTGTTATCCGGAACTGGCCGCCCTCCTGTCCGGACTGCCGCCGACCACCTGCCGGCGCAAGGCGTCCTGTTGCGCCCTGATGCCGCCCATGAGCCTGTTAGAGGCCTGCCGTCTGTTCGACGCGGTCGTGGCTCTGCCCGAGCCCACGGGCCGGGACCTGCTCCTGCGCTGCCTGGACTATTATTTTCTCAACCCGGTCCGGATCATGGGCTGCCCATTTCTCCAGGACGCCGGCTGCCTGCTCTATGCGGACCGCCCCTTCGGATGCCGGGCCTACGGTCTCTGGTCGCCGGGCCGGTACCGCCGCCAGCGGGACCAGGCTGAAAAAGGCCAGAAGGCGGTTCAAAAGGCCTGGTTGAACCTGGGCGTCACCCTGCCCCGCTCCGTGGTCAACCACCGCCCGCCGTACTGCCGGGACGTGTCTACGGCGGACGGCTCCACGATATACGACAGGGAACTCGAGGCGGTCCGCCAAGGACTGGACGACCTGGACCGCCGCCTCGGGGCCGAAGGACTCGCCTTTTCCCGCCACTTTGTCGGGGACCTCTCTTTTTTGACGGCATCGATCCTGCTGGGCCGGGAAGCGGCCCTGCATGGCAAGGTCGCCGTGGTGCGGGAGGCCCTGCGGGGCGGGGCGGACTCCGAACTGGACTACCTTCGGGACCGGGCCGGCGACCGGGTGGGCCGGATACGGGGCCTCCGGGACCCCGGGGCGTGACCCGGGCCGACGGTCGGCCCTTTTTCCCTGATTCCCCGGGATGGAACGTAACCCCTGGTATTGGGGGCGGAACCAAATCGCCCGGGCGGCTGGAACCCAATATGTCCCGCTTGACTGAATCCTTACCATGAAACGTAACCATTCAATGAATCGGGGCATATCATTTTTCAGCCGCCCGCGGGGCCTTTGGGTGAAGGACGACTCCGGCGCCGAGTCCCTTACTATATATGGAAAAGGCGCCGACCGGATTCCTGAGGCCAAAGGCCGCGACCGGGCGGTTCTAGGTTGCCGCCAACCACTGAATAGTTACCATGAAACGATATTTGATGTTGACAAGGCTTTCGCTCTATGAAATAATTCTTTTTTGCGATAAATGAACTTTTATTTTTCGGAATGAGAGGATAGAGGAATATCTTTTGGCTCGTGACGATCTGATAAAACTTGAAGGACGGGTCACCCGAACCCTGGGCGGGGGCCACATGGAGGTCGCGACCGAGGAAGGCATGACCATTCGGGCCATGTTGTCCGGCCGGCTCAAGCGTTTCAAAATTCGGGTCCTGGTCGGCGATCGCGTTGAAGTGGCGGTTTCGCCTTACGACCCCAGCCACGGCTTGATTACCTACCGACTCAAGTAAAGTCGCTATATATCTTTACCGGCGCGTGAATCGGCTTCTTTTCCGACGTGAAAGGAAGCAGGGGACTGGTGTCGGCTTTTTTCGGGCGGTCCCTTCATCAGGGACCGCTTTCCGCGTCCAGACCGGCGGCCTGGACGCGGAAAGCGGTCGAGATGACGACAGGTGGGCATCCGGCGCCGGTCCATTGGGCGATTCAGAGGTCCGTGGGTCTGACTCCGTTGAAGCACTTCAGACACAGGTCGGTTTCGGGCAGGCCGAGTGCCTGGATAAAGGTTTCCAGGCTGTTGTATTTGACCGAGTCGGCGCCGATCCGTTCGGCCACCCAGGCCTCGAGTTGCCTTAGCATGTCGAGGGTTTTGATATCGCCCTGATGCATGTAGCGCCGGGCCATGAGTTCGTCGTAGCTGCGGGTCGAGATGCCGAAGTCGCAGGGGTACATCAGCGGCGGACAGGCCACGCGGACGTGGACCTCGCGGGCTCCGGCCCGTTTCAGATCGCGGACCTTGTGCAGAATCTGGGTCCCGCGGACGATGGAGTCGTCACACAGGACGATCCGGGCGTCCTTGACGGAGTGATGGAGTACGGATAGTTTGCGCTTGGCCATTTTTTCCCGGGCCACCTGGGTGGACTGGGTGTAGCTCCGATCGGCGTACCGGTTATATAAAAAGGCCTCCTGGTAGCTCATACCGGAGAAGCCGTGGTAGCCGATGGCATGACCGACGCCGGACATGGGCACCGGGGCGACCAGGTCTGCCTGGAGGCCCCCTTCCTCGGCGTCCCGGCGGGCCAGGGCCGCGCCGATGCTGTTGCGGGCCGCCTGGACCGACATGCCGTCCATGACCGAATCGATGCTGGCCGTATAGGCCCATTCAAAGGCGCAATGAGCCCGCCTCGGCGATTCGAGCCGGCCGAGCGTGGTGAAGCCATTGCCGTTTATGAGAAGGATTTCTCCCGGCCGGACATCCCGGACGACTTCCATGTCCATGTTTTCCAGGGCCCGCGATTCCGAGGCCACGGCGTATTTGTTCCCGCATCGCCCCAGAATGAGCGGCCGGAACCCGTAAGCGTCCCGGGCGGCGTACACGCCTTCCTTTGCCAGTATGACCAGGGAATAGGCCCCTTGGACCCGGCCGGACAGATCGGTCAGGCCGGTCGGGATATCGTCCGTCTCGAGGAGTATCTTGGAAATGATTTCCACGTCGTAGGCCTTTTGGAAGGACTTGCCCTGGCTCATCATCTCCCGGAAGAGTTCCTCGGAGTTGATGATGTTCCCGGAAAAGGCCAGGGCCAGTTCGCCCTGATTGGCAATCCAGCGAATGGGCTGGCGTTCCTTGAGGCTGACGTGTCCGATGCCCCAGTTGCCGGTCAGGTGTTCCAGGTCCATGTCGGTGAAGCTGTTGATGACCTTGCCGTGATGGGTGGTCTGGTGTATCCGCACGTCATAGGTGGAAATGCCGCAGAACTCCTGGCCTCGATGCTGGAGCAGATCGATGCCCTGGTATATGTCCGAGGCGCAGGGGGCCTGGGAGAATATCCCGAAGACCCCGCAGTTTTCCTGGATGGACTTCATGGCCGTCCTCCTATTTAATATCCCCGTGATAGTCCTGCAGGGCCCGGACCCGGCTGTGGCCCTGGCGGATGGCCGCGATCCCCTTGGCCGCGGCCACGGCCCCGGCCAGGGTCGTGATGTAGGGAATCTTGTAGCGGATGGCCGACTTGCGGATGTACGAGTCGTCGAACTGGCTCAGGCGTCCGCTGGGCGTATTGATGATCAGGTCGATCTCCTTGTTCTTGACCGCGTCCACGATGTTGGGCCGCCCCTCGTGAACCTTGAGGATGGGTTCGGTCGTGATGCCCTGTTCGGCCAGGAAGGAGTGAGTCCCCTTGGTGGCCCGAATCTTGAACCCCATGCGGCAGAACTGGCGGGCCACCTCGATCACGGCCGGCCGGTCCTTTTCCGTGACCGTGAGCAGGACCGTGCCTTCGGCCGGCAGCGTTCCCCCGGCCGCTTCCTGGGCCTTGTAGAAGGCCAGACCGAACGATTCGGCCATGCCCAGGACCTCGCCCGTCGAGCGCATTTCCGGGCCCAGCAGCGGGTCGACTTCGGGGAACATGTTGAAGGGGAAGACGGCCTCCTTGACGCCGAAGTGGGGGAAGCTCCGCTGTTTCAGGTCCAGGTCGGCCAGGGTCTTGCCCAGCATGACCTGAGTGGCCAGGCGGGCCATGGGAATGTTGCAGACCTTGGAGACCAGGGGCACGGTCCGGGAAGCCCGGGGGTTGGCTTCCAGGATATAGACGGTGTCGTCGGCAATGGCGTACTGGATGTTCATCAGGCCGACCACACCCAGTTCCGTGGCGATCCGCCGGGTGTATTCGTAAATCGTATCCAGGTGCTTCGGGGGTATGCTGATGGGGGGTATGACGCAGGCCGAATCCCCGGAGTGCACCCCGGCCAGTTCGATATGCTCCATGACCGCGGGAACGAAGGCGTCGGCGCCGTCGGCGATGGCGTCGGCTTCGGCCTCGATGGCGTTTTCCAGAAACTTGTCGATCAGA
>JAHJTB010000355.1 GCA_018830135.1 Pseudomonadota bacterium
CCACGACTGCTTCGTCAAAAACGAAGAGTTCGTCCCGGTCAGTGACAAGGGCACGGTCACGGCCTATACCGTGACCACGGTCCCCTATACCAACCCCGATACCGGCGAGCCCAAGAAACTGCCCTACACCGCGGCTTATATCCAGCTCGACGGGACCTTCGGCAACATCATGCACCAACTCGAGGAGGGAGACGAGAGCAAGCTCCGCACGGGCATGCGCGTCCAGGCCGTGTTCGCCGAGGAACGGACCGGCAGTCATTTCACCGATATCGTGCACTTCAAGACCATCGAGGAATAAGGCCGGATCACAAGGCCGCGCCGCGGACGGGCTTTCGCCGTCCGGGGCGCGGCCTCTGCTTTTTCGCTGGTCCCCAAGCTCCTGCTTGGGAATCAGCCGTGAAGCCATGGCCGAGAGGGCTGGATCGGCCAAAATTGGTTTGATTGTAGGGAGTTCGTTCGATTACAATGAAATCGAATGCAAAAAATCGGATTTTGGTTGAGATGAGCGAAATATCGCCCAGTGGCAGGGAGCCCCAGGCCCGACGGCCCGGCGCCAGGTCTGTTAGCGGGGTCGAGGGGGCTTGAGACCCGGAAATCGCGGCCCATGCCGCACAATTCCAGACAAGTCGCGTCTGGCCATGCAAGGAGAAGCAGAACATGATCGATTTCAGCCTGACCCCGGAACAACAAACGCTGGTCGAACTGGCCCGGGACTTCTCGACAAACGAGATCAGCCCCGTGGCCCTGGAATACGATCGGGACGGCACTCCTCCCGAGGACATCATGAGGAAGGCCAAGGATCTGGGGCTGCTGTACACCAACATCCCGGAAGCGTATGGCGGATCGGGGATGGACTACGTCACGCATTATATCGTGACCGAAGCCTTGAACTACGATTGCTGCGCCATCGGACAGATGATCGGCATCTCTCATCTGTCCAGCGCGGCGATACTTCTGGGCGGCGCCGAGGAACAGAAGAAAAAATTCTTAGGGCCCATGTGCGAAAGCCACCGGTCGGCTTGTTACTGTCTGACCGAGACCGGCGCCGGCTCGGATGCCGGGGCGATGAAGACGACCGCCGCAAGGAAGGGCGATACATACGTCGTCAACGGTTCCAAGTGCTACATTACCAACGGCGCGAAGTCGGACCTGCTGTGTCTGTTCGCCACCACGGACCCGAGTCGGGGCGTCAAAGGGATTTCATGCTTCGCCGTTCCCAGGGACACGCCGGGAATTTCGGTGGGCCGCATCGAAGACAAGATGGGTCACCGGGCCTTGACCGTGGCTGAAATCCATTTCGACGACGTCGAGCTGGGCGCGGAAAACCTGATCGGCGGGGAAGGCCAGGGCTTCAAGCTGGCCATGCAGGCCCTGGACCGGGGCCGGGTGAACGTGACCGCGATCTCCGCCGCGGTGATGCAAAAAGCCCTGGATGAATCGGTCCGCTGGGCGCGCGAGCGCGAACAGTTCGGCCAGCCCATCGGTAATTTTCAGGGAGTCCATTTCATGCTCGCTGACATGAACGCGCTCATCATGGCTTCCCGAGGGATGTACCTCCAGGCCGGCTGGATGCTGGACCGGGACAGACGCTGTTCGGTGGAGGCCGCCGCGGCCAAATGCTTTGCCACGGATGCGGCCATGAAGGTGACCACGGACGCGGTTCAGATTCTGGCGGGTTCGGGGTACATGAAAGGGACGGTCGTGGAAAAGCTGATGCGGGACGCCAAGCTGCTTCAGATATTTGAAGGAACCAACCAGATCAATCGCGTCGTGTCCGGGCGGGGCCTGTTGGCCGGGAAAAGCGTACTGTTTTAGTTCCCGCTCCTTCCCCAGAAAAACAGGTGACGGTCCCCGGTTTTCCACGGCGAAATAAAAACTTTCAGGATGAAACAGACATGTCCAAGACCATGAAACAGGTGATCATGCAGGGCCCCGGGGAGGCCCTCGTCGTCGCCGAAGGGCAGGTCCCCGCACCCGGAAAGGGCCAGCTTTTGCTGCGGGTCAGGGCCTGCGGCATATGCGGATCGGACCTGCATTGGGTCCAACTGGGCCTGGCCAGGCCGGGGACGGTGCTCGGGCACGAGTTTTCCGGCGAAGTCGTGGAAGTGGGAGAAGGCGGGGAAGCGGACTGGAAACCGGGCGACCGGGTCACCGGCTACCCGGTCATGACCTGCGGCGAATGCCCCGCCTGCATGGCCGGAGACGTCAAGGCCTGCCCCAAGGCAAAAGGCCTGGGACTCGGCAGCCGCAAGGCTCAGGGCGCGTATGCCGAATACGTCGTGGTCAACGCCAATGTGTCGGTCAAAATTCCCGACACGGTCTCCTGGGAGGAGGCCGCCTGCATCGAGCCTTTCTCGGTGGGGCTGTACGCGGTCAAGCAGGCCGGAATTCGGCCCGGGCAGAATGTGCTGGTCGTGGGCGCCGGTCCCATCGGCCTGGCGGCGGCAAGCTGGAGCAGGTTCTCCGGCGCCGGCAGCGTACTGGTCAGCGAGCGTTCGGCCCACCGAATGAAGCTGGCCCTGCAAATGGGAGCGGACGCCGTAATCGATGCCGCGACGGAACAGGATGCCGGGGAGGCCTTCTTCCGGGAGACCGGGACCCGGCCGGACCTGATCATCGAGGCGGTCGGCGCGCCGGGCCTGATCCAGCACTGCATTGAAATGGCCCCGAAAGGGGGACGCATCCTGGTGGTCGGGGCCTGCATGGAAAAGGACGTCATCCTGCCCGGCATGGCCATTTCCAAGGACCTGGAGCTGCGCTTCGTGGTCGGCTATGAATTGCGGGACTTCAAATTCGCCCTGGAAATGACCGGACAAGGCCGGATCAAACCGGGAACCATGATCACGCACCGCGTTTTCCTGGACGGCCTGCCGGCCGCCTTCGAGGCCCTCAAGACGCCCGCCGACCAGTGCAAGGTCATGATTCTGCCCTGATGCGACGGCGTCAACAGGCCCCATGGGAAACGACCCGGTTCCGCCCGCCGCTTCTCCGACGCCCGGGCGGCCCCTTCCGGGGCCGTGTCCGGGAGGATGACCGGAAACTCCTTCCCCCCGTACGCGGCCGCCACATCCTGCACCCGCACGTTCCCGGCCGGCATGCCGGCCGCGGCGGACCGGACCGCGTCCCCGCTCCGGGTAAAACCCGATCCAGTGGAATCCCCTGAACTTCTTCTGAATGGCAACGAAAACCAGCGGAAAGACGTCCTAGGCGAAGCTGAAAAGCACGGTCACGAAGGACAGGGTCCTGATATCGAGCAGGTCTTAGAACATGTAAGGGTTGTTTCCGGGGAGGTATTTCACCTGATTATCGGCTTTCAGGCCGTTTGATGCCAAGACGGACTCTTCGGCGGCCGACCATCGTTTTACGGCAAGGCCCGGCCGGGCGGATTTTTTTTCAGGGGCCGGAAAATGGTCATTGACGGGAAAGTCCAGATGGAATAAAATCATACTCGATAGTATGATTTTATTTTGAGAGGTCAGCCGTGGCCCGTCCCCAGACCCACTCGGACTTCAAAGACCAGGCCCGACGACAATGGAAGGCCCAGGTCCTCAAGGCCGCGGCCCAGGCCTTCAAAAAATCGGGCTACCATGGAACCAGCATGGACGACATCGCCGCCCGCCTGAACATCACCAAGGGCAACCTCTATTACTATTTCAAAAACAAGGAGGCCATTCTCTTCGACTGCCACATGGCCTGCCTGGATATCGCCCAGGGTCTGATCGACGAACTGGCCGCCCAGGACCAGACCCCGGCCGAAACGCTCCACGCCTGGATTACCGGGTACCTGGAGCGGATGCTCGAGGACCTGGTCGGATCGGTGATCCTGACCGCCGAGGAGGGCCTCTCGGCCCGGCGGCTGGAGCAGATCGTCAAGCGGCGGGATGTTTTCGAGCGGTCGCTGCGCCGCGTCCTGGCCGAAGGAATGTCCCGGGGGGAATTCCCGGAAGGCGACCCGAGGATGCTGACCTTCGCCATCCTCGGCTCCATCAACTGGACCTCCAAGTGGTACGACCCCGAGGGGGAAAAGCGGCCGCCCGAGATCGCGGCATTTTTCGCGGACTGGATCGTCTCGGGACTGCTGGGAAAACGAGCGGTTCAGAGCCCGCCGCCCTCGGGCGGCCGGGCCTGAGTTTCAAAGCACCGGGGCCGCCTTCGGCCAGGTGAATCGCTTTGCGGCGAGCCTCGGGGAACTGGAATCTTTCGACGAATCAGGAGGTGATGAACCGATGTACGACCGTCGGGTGCTGGAAGCGATCGAGGCCGAGGAACGGCGGTGGCACGAACGCCGCGTCGCCCCGGCCCTGGAGAAGACAGGCGAGCGGCAGGCGGAATTCGGAACGACTTCGGTCCGGGGGATCAAGCGGGTCTATACGCCGGCCGACGCGCCCGGCCTGGACTTTTTTCGTGACATCGGATTTCCGGGGGAGTATCCGTTCACGCGCGGGGTCCAGCCGACCGGGTACCGGGGACGGCTCTGGACGCATCGTCTGGTCTCCGGGGCCATGGGAGGACGGGAGTCCAACGCGATCATCAAGAATTTGATCGCCCATGGAGAAAACGGGCTCAACCCGGTCTTCGACCCGCCGACCCTGAACATGCGGGACTCGGACGATGACATGTCCCGGGGCCAGGTCGGGGTCAACGGGACGGCCATCGACACCCTGGCGGACATGGACCTGCTGTTCGAGGACATCGACCTCGACCGGTATTCGATCAGCATCATCACGCCGCACCCCTTTCTCTTTCCCATGTACGTGGCCCTGGCCGAGAACCGGGGTCTGTCCCTGGACCGCCTCCAGGGCACGATTCAGAACGACTGCATCAACAACTCCCACTCTTGCAACTGGATCGACATGGCCCCGCTGCCCCTGCGGATGCGGGTCCATGGCGACGCGGTCGAGTTCGCGACCCGATTCATGCCCTTGTGGAATCCGCTGAGCATCGTCGGTTATCACATCCGCGAGGGCGGGGCCACGGCGGTCCAGGAGATCGGGTTCACGCTGGCCGACGGGATCGCCTATCTCGAGGAGTTCATCCGGCGGGGGCTCGACGTGGACGATTTCGCCCCGCGCCTGAGTTTCTTTTTCGGCTGCGAGACCGACCTGTTCGAGGAAGTGGCCAAGTTCCGGGCCGCCCGGCGGGTCTGGGCCCGTGTCATGCGGGAGCGGTTCGGGGCGAAAAACGAACGAAGCTGGCTCCTGCGCTACCACGTCCAGACCGCCGGCAACTCGCTTCAGGCCAGGCAGCCGATGAACAACATCATTCGCACGACCATCCAGGCCCTGGCCGCGGTGCTGGGCGGCTGCAACTCGCTGCATACCAATGCCTACGACGAGGCCTTCACCGCGCCCACGCCCGAGGCGGCCATGATCGCCTTGCGAACCCAGCAGATCATCGCCCACGAAAGCGGGGTCGCCAACACCCTCGATCCCCTGGGCGGCTCATTCTATGTCGAGGCCCTGACCGGCGAACTGGAGCGGGGCTGCCTGGACCTGATCGAAGAGGTGGACCGGCGAGGCGGGGCGGTCAAGGCCTGGGAATATATTCAGCAGGCCTATCTGGCCTCGGCCTATGAAACCCAGAAACAGATTCAGACGGGCGCGAAAATCATCGTCGGGCTGAACGCCTTTACCATCGAGGAAGCCGAGGAAACCGAAATCGAAACCTATGAAATCGATCCGGACTTCGAAGCCAGGCAGGTGGCCTTTTTGCAGGAGATAAAAGGCCGGCGCGACCCGGGCCGGGTCGAGGCAGCCCTGTCCCGGGTGGCTCAAGCAGCGGAAAAAGGCGAAAACACCATGCGGGCCATGGCCGAGGCCTACAAGGTCATGGCCACTCTGGGTGAAGTCCGGCGCGCCTGGGAACAGGGCGTCGGGCGGTGATTCCGCCGGGAGCGCGACGGGCGGACATACACACGGGAGCAGCGGCGGATATGGAAAGAAAGATTCGGATCATTCTGGCCAAGCCCGGCCTGGACGGACATTTGCGGGGCATCAACGTCCTGTCCCACGCCCTGCGGGACGCGGGCATGGAAGTGATTTATCTGGGCGTGGACCTGGACCCTCGGGAGATCGGGCGGGCCGCGGTGGACGAGGGCGTGGACGTCATCGGCCTGAGCATCCATGCCGGAGGCCCGGTGACCCTGGTGGGCCGGGTTCAGGAAGCCTTGCGCGATTTAGGGGCCGAGGACATACCGATCGTCGTGGGCGGAATCATTTCCAAAAAGGAAAGGCAGACCCTGAAGGAAATGGGCGTCCGCGGGATTTTCGGACCCGGTTCCGACATATCCGGGATCGTCAAAGCCATTCGGGATTCGGCGGCGCTTCCCGCCGGGACCTCGTGAGGCCCTGGCCGGCCGGGCCTTAATCGCCCAGCAGCAACTCCTGCCAGGGCAGGCCCCGGCCGGGCCGGGACAGCGGGTCTTGAGGGTCGGTCCGCCAGCGGTACTCTTCGCAGTTGTCGAATCCGTCTCCGTCCGGATCACCGTGGCAGTCGTCGACCAGCGGGTTCAGGCCGTGCGCGGCCTCCCAGCCGTCCGGCATGCCGTCCCCGTCCGTGTCGGCATCGCGGGGGTCGGTCCGGAGTTGAAACTCACGGAGGTTGGTCAGGCCGTCTCCGTCCGGGTCCAGCCCGGCGTCTCCCGGGTCATAGGGATTCAAACCGTGGAGTTTCTCCCAGTCGTCCGGCATACCGTCATTGTCCGAGTCGGAATTCAGGATCACCACCAGCCAGGACATGTCCGGCCGCAGGCCCGTAAAGTCCTGACCGGCCAGGTTCCCCTGCACGTCGACAAAACTCCGCTTCAGAGGACGGAAGATATACCCGCTCGATACCGGGGTCCCCGTGCCGCTCCAGCCGCAGTCCACCGAGGCGCTGTAATACCCGTTGGCGTCGGTTCGAGGCGGTCCGGGCAGCCCGTTCAGGAACACGCCGGTGATACCCCGGCCCTGGGCCGTTCGCGCGTATCCGGAAATGCTGTAGACAATCCGGCCGCCGGTATAGTTCTGGTTGGCCTGGTGGTCCGTGATGTTGTTGTAGGTCATGGTCTCCGGGGTGAAGGCCAGGCAGGCCTTGACCGGACGGACCGTGCCCGACCAGCCGCAGGGAACGACATAACTGTAAAAACCGTCCGAGTTCGTCGCGGGACTCCCCCCGGGAAACCCCAGGAAGGTCACATCGGCGATGCCCGAACCGTCACCGGTCCGGACGCGGCCCCATATCTGATACCTGTTCCAGTAGCCCTGGTAGTCCTGGTTGGACTGGTCCGAGGTCAGATTCGTGTAGGTCATCGAGACGGGAAGAAAATTGTAGCAGGTCCGGGCCGGCGTGACCACGCCGCTCCATCCGTAGCTGACCGAGGCGGTATAGGTGCCGTCGGCGTTGGTGACCGGCGTGCCGGGCAGGCCGGTCATGGCCGCTCCCTGGATGCCCGCGCCGTCCAGGTCTCGGACCCGGCCGGAAATGGTCAGGGCCGCCGCGGCGGCGGTGAAGTTCTGGTCGGACTGGTCCGAGGTCACATTGGCGTAGGTCCTCGAGGCGGGAACAAAGGTGTAGCCCGTTTTCACGGGAATGACCGTCCCGGACCAGCCGGATTCGACCTGGGAAGCGTAAAGCCCGCCCGCGTCGGTCGACGGGTTCCCGGGCAGGCCGGTCATGGCCGCGCCGGACAGGCCCTGACCGGCGGCGTTGCGCACTTGGCCGGAAATGTTACGGAGGGTGACGGCCCCCGGCTTGCCCACCCGAAGGACCGCGCCCTGCCCTGAACCGCCGGCCCCGATCTGGGTCCAGTACACATACGCCCCCTGCTCGGCCATGGACATGGGAGAAACGACGTCCCCGCCCTGGGCCAGGGTCGTGACCGCTCCGCCGTTGATCGGCACCCGCGCGACCTGCTCGTCTCCGCCCGCTCTCCGGAAGAAATACACGTACGCATCATCCACGGCCACGGCCCGGGCCGCGTAGATTTCGATGGCCGGCAGAATTCCCAGGTCCGCGGCCAGGGTCACGATCTGACCGCCGGGCAGGCGCTGCTTCAGATCGACCTGATAAGTGCTTCGGTCCACCTCCAGCCAGAACATGCTCCCGCCGCCCGCCCCCGTCGATGGCGTGACCAGGGACGTGGGGCTTCCGCTCAGCGTGGCGACCGTACTCGTGATGCCGCCGACCAGCGGCACGCTCCCGATAATCCCGCCGGACCCCCAAAGCCGGCTCCAGTAGGCATAAGTTCCGTCCGTCGTGATGCTGGTAAGTCGGTCGAATCCGAGATCAACGGCCAGAGCCTGCACCTGTCCCACGGACGAGGCGCCTTGTGTCGATATCCGCCGGACGTCCCGTCGCCCGTTGTATTCGAAATTGTACAGATCGAAATAGACCGAACCGGCATAAACGGCCAGCACACCCGGGAAACCGCCGCAGGCGCCGTCCGGGCCCTCGCCGTCGGCGTCGCAGTCGATCTGAAACAGGTCCGTATACCCGGCCGCGGCCGACTTGCTGATCCGGACCATGGAATCGGCCAGATAGGCGCCGTACGGGGTCACACCCTGCACGGTCATGGGAAAATAGACGAACTGGTCGTCCTGGGCCAGGTCCGGGTGCGTCTCAAGCCAGCACGCCGCTGGAATCACCCGGACCGTGGTCGACCCGCCGCCGTCCTTGAGGCGCTGGCTGACCCGGCAGTGCTGAATCGAGGAATCGAATTCGTTCCAGTAGACATACGTGTTGTCCACCAGAAGCGCGAAGGGCTGGGTCAGGCCGCCCGCCACGACCTGAACCTGGGCCTCGACCCGAAAAATCATCCCGGCCGTCAGAACGAAGAACAACGCAACGATCGACCATCCGAAGATGCGCCGTATCCTCCGGCCCAAACGCCGATCCGCAAAGGTTCGGGGAGTCATCATACCCCGCTCTTTCCGGCACTTCGGCCGAAACGACCCGACGGCAGTCTAAAAACGACGCGGGGTCCCGGTATGAACGGGCGACATGAGACGGGAAGCAGAATCCGCAGAACATCAGAAAGGATGTCATGACCGGCCCCGCCCTAAAAGGCCGGTCGAGGCGAAAACAACCGGTAATCGCCTGGACGGCGCCCGCTGGAATGCCCACCCCCCGGTCCAGGTGGATACGACGGGCCGCCCCATGCGGCCTCACCCTCCCCCTGGTCCCGGACCGGGGACGCAACAGGCGTCCAATTCCGCAATGCCGTGTACCTATTAATGATAAGCCATCCACGAACGGGTTGTCAATTCCATTGTCAGGGCCATCGTCTTCATTCACCGGTCGGCGGACTTGCCGGACTGTCCGGTCGCGGCCTCCGGCCTCGGTAATCCGGCGGCCGCCGCGGCCGCATTGGACGGCGCCGGAGTCGTCCTTCAGCCCGAGGCCGCTCGGGCGGCTGAAAAGGGATATGCCCTGGTTGGGGCGCCCGCCCCGGGATGATCCGGCAGCCGCTCCCCGTCTAACTGGATTTGAATTTTATAGCCGAATTAGACAAGCAAGACCTTCCGCTATTTTTCAAATTAAACTAATTTATCTTATTTATGATGTTTTTGGCCCGATTCCGTTGGCACGCTTCTTGATATTAACGAGTGCAGCCCGAAGACATCGAACTCGAGGTCCAATGCCTGGGGCAGGCAAAGGCCCGAAGTTCAAAATTCCCGGAAATGCTGGCCGTACAACCAGCTGGAGATAGAATCAGCGGCGCGTGTCGCATGATTCCGGTAACCCGTAATGCATCGAAAAAAGGAGGAGAGATTGAATGGGGGCCAAATTGATAAAAGCATTTGAAACCGCCAAGGCGGAAGGTGGGATGAAAGCCCAGATGCGGCTGGCCATGAAGACGGGGCTGAGCAGCGACAAAGCCTCGGGCACGCCGGATTCTCCGGAGTTGATCCAGAAATTTGAAGCCGCCTTGAAGGAAATCCTGGGAAAATCGGTCAACCTGTAAGATCAAACAAATCAATTCGAATGAGGAGGGTAACATGCCCGTTGAAAAGAAAATCGAGTTCGAAATCGATCACCATTTCGATCCGGTCAAATGCCGTCATTATCTTAACGATACGTGTACGGTTTTGCACTGCCACCATTATATGACCCTGTTTCATCAACTGGCTGATGACGCCAAGGGTTTTGAAGGGGAACGCTTCTTGAAAGAGGCGGCGGAGGACACGTTCTATGACGTCCTGAAAAAATACTTTGAGTTAAAGGGGATTATCGCCCTGGAAGAAATGATCTGTCTGGCCGAACAGTATTGGTCGGTGGTCGGGATGGGTCTGATCCGGTTCATTTCGGTGGGACGCTACGCGGTGATCGCCGAAATGGAATACTCCCATGTGGATGAAGGCTGGCTGAAAAAGTGGGGCGGCCGGGAGGAACCGGTCAACTTCATTACTTCGGGTTTTGTTTCAGCCTCCGCCGCGCTTTTTAACGGCCGGCCGGCCAAGACCTTTCAGACCAAGGAAACCAAGGCCCTCGTATGTGGAGATGAAACGTCTCTTTTCAAGGCCGTCATCAATTAAGGCGGGATGGTCCGTCAGTGTAAGGACCCCGTCATGGCTGAGCGCCAAGCCGATATACAAGGAGCATGAAATATGGCTATCGACAGGAAGAAGATAATCGAGGAAATGTCAAAAGTGAAAGTGACTGGCAACGAAGAGGGGCTGATTCCCGCTTTTAATGTCTTCGTCCAGCAGTTGCCGGCGGATTTCTGGAATGCCTTTTCGCGACGAATCGTCAACTACGTTCCCGATGACCTGGTCGAGGCGGCGGAAGGGCTCTTGTTCAACGCGGCCAATGAATGCGGTTATCATACCGGATATGGAATCATCACTTCCAACGAATGGAAAGAAGTCGTCGGCCCCATGATCGAAAAGATGCCGGAGGACGTCCTCCATGGCGCCTTCGCCGTGTTTACAGCCTGGGGCTGGGCCAAATCGGAAGTCATCGAAATCGTGCCGGACGAAAAAATGGTCGTCCGGGCCTACGACTATTACGAAAGCGACGTTCTTCGGTACGGGCGGACCCTCAGGCCGTGCGCCTACATGATCCAGGGCGTCAGCGCGGCCTTCATGGACCTGGCCTACGGAAAACCCTATCCGGACGGCCTGGGAACATTCCATTGCGTCCAGACCAAAGGAATCGAGATGGGTGACGACTACGGAGAGTTTATCGTCACCCGGGCCTAAACCGAAGACTTCAACCCGCCGGACGGGCGGGGGCCCTTTCACGCGCCACGCTCCGTCCGGCATCTTTCAAAAAGATATTACCGTCCGTTAATTGACCCGATCCCGCTGAAAGGGGATTACCGGACTGAAAAAGCATTCAACCGCCTTCATTACAGGGAGAAAGGCGACAACTTATGAAAATTTCCATACGAACCCAGGTAATCGGAAGCTTCGTCCTCATCGCGGCGATAGCCCTCAGCTTGGGAATTGTCGGTTATGTCGGCTTTTCCCGCATGCAGGATGACATCGGCACATTAATAAAAGAGGATATGGCACTCGACCTCAAGACGTTCCAGCTCAAGATACTCATGTTGCAGCACAGGCGGTTCGAAAAGGACATATTCCTCAATATCGGCGACCGCAAAACCCAGGAGGGCAAATACCTGCCCGAGCTGAAATCCAAGTCCGCTGAAATTCGCGACCGTATCGCCGAAGTGGACAAAATGGTCACAATCGACGAACATCTTTCTGCTGAAATCAAGAAAATGGCCTCCGAGATTGGCGGTCTCTATGAAACGTACTTCGCCGGCTTAATGGATATCGCCGGCCAGGCCATTTCGGAGCAAGGGATCACGCCACAGGAAGCCAACAGACGAATGACTCCTCTCAAAAATCCGATTCACGATCTGGAGAAGAGTATTGACGAGATTGCCAAGGCTACGACCATCATGATCGAACATACGGCAGAGGATACCCAACACGCCGCCCAGCATTGGATCAGTGTATTAAGCATTCTGGTTCCCGCGCTCTTCGCCTTATTGGTTATCATCGGAATCCTGTTTGTCCGATTCGTATCAAGGTCGGAAGAACAAAAGATATATTACGAACAAATACTGGATGCCATCCCGCTTCCGATATCGGTCACCGACCTGGACATGAAGTGGACCTTTGTCAACAAAGCGGTCGAAGGAATGTTAAATGTCGAAAGACAAAATATAAACGGCCATCATTGCAGCCAATGGAATGCGGATATCTGCAATACGGAACAATGCGGCATCGCCATGCTTCGAAACGGACAAGAAACATCCGATTTTAAAAACAGCGGGGACAACAAGTACTATCAGACAAACGTCTCATATATCAAAAACAGCAAGAATGAAAAAATAGGGCATGTCGAAACAGTCCTAGACATAGACGTTCAAAAAAACCTCGAGAACGTGGTCGGTCAGATCAACCATGCCGTAACACAAATAGCCGCCGCCTCCGGCGAGGTTTCCGATTCCAGCCAGTCCTTATCACAAGGGGCCACGGAACAAGCGGCCTCATTGGAGCAGATTACCAGTTCCATGACCGAGTTGAGTTCCCAGACACAATCCAATGCCGGCAATGCCTCGGAAGCGAATCGGCTGGCCCAAAATGCTCAGGAAACCGCGCAAACCGGCGTGTCCCAAATGGAGGAAATGATGGCCTCCATGGGCGGCATTCAGGAATCGAGCAGCGAAATCGCGAAAATTATCAAAGTGATCGATGAAATTGCGTTTCAAACGAATCTTCTGGCCCTGAACGCGGCCGTCGAAGCCGCCCGGGCCGGCAAGCATGGCAAAGGCTTTGCCGTCGTCGCCCAGGAAGTCAGGAACCTGGCCAACAGAAGCGCCAAGGCCGCCCAGCAGACATCCGAACTGATCATGGACACGGTCCAAAAAGTGGAAAAAGGGTCCGCCAGCCTCGAAAACACCGTCGACGCCCTGATCGAAATTGTCGAAAGCATCAGCAACGTGGCGGGCTTGAACCGGGAAATCGCCACGGCCAGCAATGAACAGGCCGCCGGGATCGATCAGATCAATCAGGGGCTCAACCAGGTCGAGCAAGTGACGCAACAAAACACGGCCACCGCCGAAGAAACCGCCTCAGCCGCCCTGCAGCTTTCCAGCATGGCGGCCCGACTGAGCCAGATCGTATCCCGCTTCGATAGTCCGGAAGAAGAAACCGGGGCCGATTCAAGGAATGGGCGCCCTTCCGATCCAAAAAGGCTGAATCAACCCGCTTCCGTTCGGGATTGGGAAGAAGATACGGCTGGTTCCAACTGGAAAAGGTTACAGCCCCCGGAGGGGGGTTGAAACCGGGAGGTCCTCAGGCAACGATCGATTACCTTATCGGGACATCGAGTTAGATCATCTATCGGCCCGGGCGCGCCGGCCCGGGCCGATTTCTCCGGGAGCCCAAGCCATTGGCCTCGCTTGTCAGGGGGCTCAACTTCAATTTTTACCCCGGGCCCGCGCCCCACGGACCGGCCAACCGGCGGCCGGCATATAGACCCGCCCCGAACCGCCCCGGGATGACCCGGCAGCCGCTCCCCGTCTAACTGGATTTGAATTTTATAGCCGAATTAGACTCCCGGAGCCTAAATCGGCCCTCTTTGTTATCTTATTAAACTTATTAATGGCAAAATATAGAGATGTCTGATTGGCACGACTTTTGTTCTATGAGGTTCAGAAAACCGTTGCCTTTACGTTTCCAACTGGAAACCAGGGGCGAGGCCGGACCTGAATCCCCGGCCCGGCCGGCCGGAAGGCCGATGGATCGAAGCGGGGGAATCAGGCCTGATCGAGTGTGTTCTCATACGGGACGGATCGGCCGTTCAAATAGCAATGCCCGAGTGTGAACCCGCCAGGACTCAAGCAAGCAACAGGAGGCAACCATGATCAAGAACATGAAGCTGGGCAAAAAGCTGATGGTGGCGTTTTTAGCCGTCGGGCTGATACCTTTTGCCGTTATCGGGTCGATCGCCCTTTACAATTCGAGCCAGGCTCTCTCCCGGCAGTCCTTCAACCAGCTCGAAGCGGTCCGGGGCATTAAAAAGGCCCAGATCGAACGGTTTCTGGTGGAGCGCCAGGGAGATATGAACGTGCTTCTGGACATGGTGGCGACCTTGAAACAGGAGGCCTTCCAGAAACTCGAGGCGGTTCAGCAGATCAAGCGGGCCCAGATCGAAAAATTCTTTGCCGACCGGTTCGGCGACGTGATCCTCCTGTCCCAAAACGAAAGCGTGGCCATGTCTTTGCAGGATTTCCAACTGGCTTACGAGTTCGCCGACAAGAAGGTGGACAGTGATGCCTGGAAGACCCTGGATGAGCGGTACGGTCCCTGGATGGCGCAGTTCCAGAGCCAGTACGGCTATCACGACCTGCTTCTGATCGCCAAGGACGGGGCCGTGGTTTACAGCACGGCCAAGAACTCCGCCCTGGGCCAGAACGTGCTTACCGGCCCGCTCAAGGACAGCCCCCTGGGCCACTGTTTCGGCAAGGCCATGCACCGGGTCAGCGTGGCCGATTTTGAGCCGTACGCCCCTGCCGACGGCGCCTTCGCGGCCTTTATCGGCGGCCCGATCAAGAGGGACGACCAGATAATCGGCGTGGTGGCCATGCAGATGCCCACCGATCCGGTCAACGAAATCGTCCAGCGCCGGGATGGTATGGGCAAGAGCGGAGAAACCTACCTGGTGGGACGCTTGATGGGCAAGACCTCCTTTCGTAGCGACATGAAAACCATGGGGGACGGCAAGTTCGTCATCGGACACGAGATATCGACTTCGTACCTGGAAAAGGCCCTGGCCGGCCAGAGCGCCAGCGAAGTGGTCACGGACAGCGCCGGCAAGATGGTCATGGTTTCCTACAACCCGCTCGAGATCAGCGGGCTCCTGTGGGTCATGGTCTCCAAGATCGACCTGGAAGAGGCCATCGCTCCGAAGATTACGGGCGAGGACAAGGATTTTTACGCCAAATACATTGAAAAATACGGGTACACGGACCTGTATCTGATCCATCCCGGGGGCCGGGTTTTCTATTCCGTGGCTCACGGGCCGGATTACGGCACCAATATGGTTAACGGCGAATACGCCGAATCCGGTCTGGGCAAGCTGGTCCGCCAGATTGTCGAAACCAGGGCCTACGCCGTGGCCGACTTCTCGCCCTATGCCCCGAGGGAAGGGGCGCCGGCCTCGTTTACCGCCTCACCGGTCATGTCCGGCGAAAAGGTCGAACTGGTCGTGGCCCTGCAACTGTCCCTCGACTCGATCAACGCAATCATGCAGCAGCGGGAGGGCATGGGCGCAACCGGCGAAACCTACCTGGTCGGGCCGGACAAGCTCATGCGGTCCGACTCCTTCCTGGACAAAACCAATCGCTCGGTCAAGGCATCCTTTGCCAACCCGTCCAAGGGCCAGGTGGACACCGGCGCCTCCAAGGCCGCCCTGGCGGGCCGGACCGGATCGGGCCTCATAACCGATTACAACGGGTCCCCGGTCCTCTCGGCCTACGCCCCGGTCAAGTTCGGTGACGTCACCTGGGCCCTCATCGCCGCGATCGATGAAAGCGAGGCCTTTGCCGCGGTCAAGACGATTCAATGGATCACGGCCGTGGTCGCAATCATCGGCCTGGCGGGAATCATCCTGGTCGCCCTGCTCATGACCCGGGCCATCACCCGGCCCGTCGGACGGGCGGTAAAGCTGGCCAACGCCATCAAGGAAGGCGACCTGAGCCATCGTTTGAACATGGAGTCCCGGGACGAGATCGGCCTGATGGCCCAGGCCCTGGACAACATGGCCGACGGGCTGGACGACAAGGCCCGGCTGGCCGAGCAGATCGCTTCGGGCGACCTGACCGCCGAAGTGGTCCTGGCCTCGGACAAGGACGTCCTGGGACAGGCGCTACAGACCATGGTCGGGAGCCTGAACCAGGTCCTGGGTGAAGTCAACACAGCGGCCATGCAGGTGGCCGCCGGGACCGGGGAAGTCTCCGACGCCAGCCAGTCCCTGTCCCAGGGCGCCACCGAACAGGCCGCTTCCCTCGAGGAGATTTCCAGTTCGGTCACCGAACTGGCCTCCCAGACCAAGGCCAATGCCGAGAACGCCCACCAGGCCAGCCAGTTGGCCGCCGGGGCCCGGGAACAGGCCGAGCGGGGCAACAACCAGATGCAGGAAATGATCGCCTCGATGCAGGAGATCAACGTCTCGAGCCGGGAGATCGCCAAGATCATCAAGGCCATCGACGACATCGCCTTCCAGACCAACCTCCTGGCCCTCAACGCGGCCGTGGAAGCGGCCCGGGCGGGCAAGCATGGCAAGGGATTCGCCGTGGTGGCCCAGGAGGTTCGCAACCTGGCCAGCCGGAGCGCCAAGGCGGCCCAGGAGACGTCGGCCCTGATCGAGGGCGCGGTCAAAAGCGTGGAAAGCGGCATGGAAATCGTCAACCGGACCGCCTCGGCCCTGGGCGAGATCGTGGACGGGGCGACCAAGGTGGCCGACCTGGTGGGCGAAATCGCCGCGGCCAGCAATGAACAGGCCGAAGGGATTTCCCAGATCAACCAGGGCCTGTCCCAAGTGGACCAGGTGACCCAGCAGAACACGGCCAGCGCCGAGGAGACGGCTTCGGCCTCGGAGGAACTGTCCGGTCAGGCCTTGCAGCTCCGGGAACTGGTCTCGCGTTTCACCCTGAACGTCGAGCACCGTACGGGCCACTACGATACAGATACCCGGAGGCCGCCGGCCCACACGCCGGCTCCGGCCGGAGAAATCGGCATGGACCAGGACAAGGGGACCTGGGGCCGCCCCGCTTCACACCGTCGCCCCCAAAACCTCATCGCCCTGGATGAAGACAACCAGGAGGTCTAAGCCTCTCTGTTAACCCGGGTATTATGGGCGGACCGGCCGCGAAAATCGCGACCGGTCCGCTCCGGCCGTTCCAACTGGATTGACAGGCCGGATCGATCGGTTTATTTTTTAACCAACTCGAAAATTGCGGTCCTGAAGAAGGGCCAATCCCGAAACCGCCTCGCAAGAGGATTCGTCGCCAAGTATCGCCTGTGGTTACGGGTGCCATGTTTTCAAAGGCCTGGCCTCGTTTATTGTCAACTGCACGTCGAAGGGGGAACGTCATGGGCTTTTTGGACAAGATCAAATCGGCCAAAAACTATCTGACCGGCGGGGGAGCCAAACTGTTCGTCGAAGTGCTCGAACCCGGATTCGATGAACCGTTCTCGGTCCGCGTCCGCGCCGAAGTATCCGACTCGGACCTGAAAATCAACGGCGTCTATCTGAAAATCAAGGGCGAAGAAGAAGTAATCATTCCGGACGTCCTGGTCGCGGATCGCACGGGCGATGACGTGGAAGTCCGGCGTGAGAATGTGGCCCGGGAAACCGTGACCTTCGAGGCCACCGTTCAGGTGGAAGGCGCCCAGACCCTCGACGCCGGCCAGACCTACGAATGGGAGGTCCAGGTCACCCTCAACGACGACTGCCTGCCCACCTATGACGGCCCCCTGGCCAAACATCGGTGGCTTTTCCTGGCCGGCCTGGACAAGACCGGCAACGACCCGGACTCCGGCTGGACCGCCGCGGAAATCTATTAATTTCAACCACCCTCCGCCCCCAAATTCATTTCTTTTTTTATTATTTAGACACCCATTTATTTGACATCTTGATTTTCACCTGTTATGATCCTTCCATAGAACAGGGAGGCATGCATTATGGCCGTTGCTCGCAGCGAGGTGGTCGCCCAAGGGGTGGAGGCTTATTATCACTGCGTTTCCCGGTGCGTGCGCCAGACCTTTCTCTGCGGCCTCGATACGCG
>JAHJTB010000356.1 GCA_018830135.1 Pseudomonadota bacterium
CATCCATGACTGACCCGCCCGGACCCGAACCGCCGCGCATCGAGCCGTCCATGAGCGTCCTTGACGTCGTCTCCCGGTACCGATCCACCGAAGCGGTTTTCAAACGGTACGACGAACAGGCCGGCGAATGCATCTGCTGCCAGGCCCTTTTCGAACGGCTTGACGCTGTGGCGGAGAAGTACGGCTTGAATCCGGAAAAGCTGATCGAGGACCTGCAAGAGGCGGCGATCGAAAGCAACGGAGCGGGCGCAGCCTAGCCTGAAACCCCTTCGATCATCCGAAACTGCCCAGGGCCAGCGTACCGCGGTTGTAGGCCGCGGTAATGTCTTTTTCATGAATCACGCCGATGACCCGGCGCGGGTTGTGCTGGTCCACGACAGGCAATTGGCTGACGCCGGTCTGCCCCATCCGTTTGAGGGCCGTTTCCACGTCTTCCAGGGGCTGGACGGTGATGACCGGGCTGCTGGCCACTTCCTTGGCCACGATCAGATGGCCGAGCTGTTCCTCGTTCAATACCAGCCGAATGTCCCGGAAGGAGATGATCCCGGACAGGTTCCCGTTTTCATCCACCACTTCCAGGTAGGAGATGTTGAAGTCCTGGAAGGCCTGGATGACATCGCTGAGAAAGGTGCTTTCCCTGACCGTCCTGACTTCGTGCCGCATCACGTCCTGGACCAGGATGTTGCGCAGGATGCCCTGCTCCCGGCCCCGGTAGAGCGCGACGCCGCGCCGGAGCAGCTTGATGGTGTATATGTTCCCATTTTTCAGGGCCATGGCCAGCAGGGTCGAAATGATGCAGGTGATCATCAGGGGCAGGATGATGGTGTACTGGGAGGTCAGTTCGAAAATGATGATGATGGCCGTGATCGGGGCATGGGTGGCCGCGGCCACCACACCGCCCATGCCCACCAGGGCGTAGGCCCCGGACGAAGCGGTCATGGCGGGTTCGAGCTGGTTGACCAGAAAGCCGAAGGCGCCGCCGGTCATGGCCCCGAGGAAAAGGGACGGGGCGAAAATGCCGCCGGACATGCCTCCGCCGATGGTGATCGAGGTGGCGGCGACCTTGGCGAAAACGAGCGCGAGCAGGGTGTACCAGGCGGCCTGCCCCATCAGGGCCTCGTTGATCGCACCGTAGCCCACCCCGAAGACCTGGGGCAGAAAGATGATGAACAGACCCATGATCAGTCCGCCCAGGATGGGCTTGACGTATTCCGGAATCGGAATGGCGTCGAACAGGTCCTCGGTTCGGTAGAGGGTGGTCACGAACAGCACGGCCACCAGGGCCGCGATCACGCCCAGCCCGGCGTAAAAGAACAGTTCCCAGGCCGAAACCATTTCATAGGCCGGCACCTCGAAGGCCGGGAAGTCGCCGAAATAGTGCCGTGAAACGGTCGTGGCCATGACGCTGGACAGCACGATGGGGCTGAAGGTGGCCACGCCGAACTCGCCCAACAGGATTTCCACGGAAAAGAGAACTCCGGCAATGGGCGCATTGAACGTGGCCGCGATACCGGCCGCCGCCCCGCATCCCACCAGGGTGCGCAGGCGGTCCTGGGAGACCTTGAGCAACTGCCCCACCGTCGAGCCCACGGCCGACCCGATCTGGACGATGGGCCCCTCGCGTCCCACCGATCCCCCGCAGCCGATGGAGATGGCCGAAGCCAGAATCTTGGCCGCCGAGACCCGGGCCCGGATGTGTCCGCCCTTGACGGCCACCGCTTCCATGACCTCGGGCACGCCGTGGCCCTTGGCTTCCCGTGCCCAGAAATAGATGACCGGTCCGACCACCGCCCCGCCCACGGCCGGCATGAGCAGCTTGACGTACCAGGGCACCTGGCCGGCGATTTCGAGAAACTCCCGGCCGCTGGAATAGAAAATGGTCTGAAAAAACTGGATCGAGGCCCGGAAGAGCACGGCCCCGTAACCGCCCAGCACGCCGATGACCACGGCGATGATCGAAACGAAAATATGCTCGTTGATGTCCCAACGGCTTAATAAGCCGCGCAGGTTGAACCGGGGCTTTTTCACCGCCAAACCTTTTCTTCCGTTCGCGGAAACGAACCGAACAACCGGGTTAGAGAACCACGGTCTTGCGGATGATCCGGATCACGTCGGCCGGGTCGTCCACTACCTGCATGATATCGAGGTCTTCCTTGGAAATGCGCCGGGAGGCCATCAGGCGGTCCTTGATCCAGTCCATCAACCCGCCCCAGTAATCGGAATCCATCAGGATGACCGGAAACGGCCTCAGCCGCCGGGTCTGGATCAGGGTCACCGCCTCGAACAGCTCGTCCAGGGTCCCGAATCCGCCGGGCATGATGACGTAGGCCACCGCGTATTTGACGAACATGACCTTGCGCACGAAAAAGTATCGGAAATGCAGTTTGATATTGGCGTAGTCGTTGGGCTTCTGTTCGTGGGGCAGTTCGATGTTCAGCCCGACGCTCTGCCCGCCCCCTTCGGTCGCGCCCTTGTTGGCCGCTTCCATGACCCCGCCGCCACCGCCCGAAATGACCCCGAATCCGGCCTCGGCCAGTCCCCGGGCCACCTCCACGGTCTTCTGGTAGACTGCCTCCTCCGGCTGGCACCGGGCCGAACCGAATATGGTCACCGCCGGACCCAGGCGGCTCAATAACTCGATGGACTCGACGAATTCGGCCATGATGCGGAAAATTCGCCACGATTCATCGATACTCAGGTTGTCGATGGGATAGTCGTCGGCGGTGACGATGGACTTGCGACCGGGAGACATGTCGCCGCTCCTTTCCATGCTGATTATTAAGAAATCAATGTAACACCGCGCCGTTTAAATGCCAAGGACTTATCCCTTGGGTCCATAACCGGTCCGTGGTCGGTGGCGTTTCCGGCCCCCCCGGTCACGGCCTCCGGCCAGGGTCCTGATTTTATCTTGTCAGAAACGTGGGCGGCTTATATAAACATACGTAAAAGACTTATGGCGATTACGCCCCTGAAATCGAACCGGATCGGACGGGCGCGCAACAGCCGGATCAGCCCCTTGCGGGAACCAGGAGACAGGTATTCAGCTCTTTATGAAGTCTGTTCGCCCTCTATTGCTTTTACTGCTGTTACTCCCGGCCGGTCTGCTTCTGGGATCGGCAACCGCCCGGGCCACGGCCGACTTTTCCGCCCAGACCAGGCTGTCCTGCCTTTACTGCCATGAAGACCCCCGGGGCCGGGGGACGCTGACCATCGAAGGCGAAGCCTTTCGGGGCGCGGGCTGGCGGCTTCCCGAGGGAGCCCGGCCGTCGGCCTGGCCGAGGGTCATCCGCCTGGCGATCGGCTTTCTGCATGTCCTTTTTTCCATTGTCTGGCTGGGAGCGATTTTCTACGTCCACCTCTTCATGGGTCCCCGCTCCCTTACCGGCGGTCTGCCGAAAAGCGAGGTCCGCCTGGGCCGGGCGTCTCTCCTCCTGGTCGGTCTGACCGGACTGGTTCTGACCTGGCTCCGTCTGCCCGCCTGGACCGCCCTGTGGACGACGACCTTCGGTATCGTGCTCATGGTCAAGGTCGGACTTTTCCTGGGCATGGTCGTCATCGCCGCCGTGACCACGACCCGAATCGACCGTATGCTTCGCGAATCCTCCCAACCGGATCGGACGCCTCCATCGGCGACCTCGATCACCTATGAGGGCCAAACCTACGACGTTTCCGGAAGCAGACTCTGGAAGGACGGCGTTCACATGCGCCGGCATCGGACCGGGGTCGATCTGACCGAGGCCCTGGCCTCGGCGCCCCATGGACCGGAAGTCCTCGACCGGCTGCCCTGTCTCGGCCCATTCTCCGAACCGGAGCCGGAGCGCACGCCGGCGGCCATGCGGCTTTTCGTCAGCCTGGCCTACACGGCGCTGGTTTTCGCGGTTCTGATCGTTTTCTGCGTGGCCTACTGGAAATGGGGACCTCCGTTCACCCATTCCGAGGCCCTCCGCTGGCAAGCCGAAAAAAACATAGCCTGCCTGGAATGTCACCGGCAGGCCACGCCGGGCATTTATCTGGACTGGTCCCGAAGTCTTCATGCCCGGCTCCGTGTCGGCTGCCTGCACTGCCACCAGGCCGGCGAGAACGATCCGGACGTTTCCCGAACCCACGAACGACAGTACCAACGGACGGACCACCCGTACGGAACCCCCCGATACCAAACGCCGGTCGCCGCTACGGTCTCCCCCCGCGACTGTGCCCGTTGCCACCCCGGCCCGGTCGAGGAATTCAGCCGGAGCAAGCACGCCGGCACCCTGGACATCATCCGCCGCATCGACCCCTGGCTCCGGGACGGGATGAACAGCCCTATCGAGCGGGCGTCCGGCTGTTTCGCCTGTCACGGTTCGCTCCCCTCGGCCGAGAATGGCCGGTTGAAACGCGGTTCCGACTCGAACGTCGGCATCGGCCGGGTCAACCGGGACGGCGGTCCGGGCTCCTGCACGAGCTGCCACACCCGCCACCGGTTCAGCATCGCCGAAGCCAGAAAGCCGGAAGCCTGCGGCCAGTGTCACCTGGGGCCCGACCACCCCCAGATCGAAATCTACAATGAGTCCAAACATGGCGGGATTTACGCGGCGACGGGAACGCAATGGGTCTGGGACCCGCCCCCGGCCCACTGGCGAGCCGGCCGGGATTACCGCACACCAACCTGTGCGGTCTGCCATATGTCCGCTACGGCCGGGTTTCCGGCCTCACATGACGTTTCCGCCCGCCTGGCCTGGGAACTCCAGGCGCCGCTAACCATTAGGCCCTCCGAGTTCGAGGCCTGGCCCCGGGCCGGCGACTGGCGGGTTGAACGAGCCAGAATGAAAACCGTCTGCCTCCAGTGTCACGGCCCCACCTGGGTCGAGGCCCATTTCCAACGCCTTGACCGGGTGGTCGTCGAATACAACGACGTCTATTTCCGCCCGGCCCGGGCCGTGCTCGAATCTCTGTACCAATCCGGCCTGCTGGACAAGACCCGGTATTTCGACGAGCGGCTGGAAGTCGAATTCTACGAGTTGTGGCACCACGAGGGTCGGCGGGCCCGGATGGGTGCGGCCATGATGGCCCCGGACTACGTCTGGTGGCACGGTTTTTACGAATGCAAAAAGCGGTTCACGGATTTCATGCACCAAGCCGAAGAACTCGAACGCCTGAAGGTCAAAGCCTACCGGGCCTCGGACTTCCCCGGCACGGACCCGAAGGGCGGCCTCCGTATGGACGGCGGGCCGGGCTCCGTCCGTTGACGAAAAACCCCTGACCGGCATAAACGGTGTTCATGGAAGAAAGCCAATTTCAGAACCTCAGCCTGCGAATCAAACATACGCCGGCCTCGCTGACCCGGCGCTATGTCCTGGCCCTGAGTCTGATCGCTCTGCTGACGGTGGTCGGCCAGATACTGATGCAGTATTCCTTCAGCACCCAGGACCTGGACTCGAACACGATCAACCTGGCCGGACGCCAGCGCATGCTGTGCACCGCCATTTCCAAGGACGCCCTGGCTGTTCTGGCCGCCCCCGATCCCTCGATTCGGCGGCAGGCCCTGACCAAACTGCGGGACCATTTGGGGGTCTGGGTGAGGACCCACGAAGGGCTCCTGAAAGGCGACCGGGAGCTGCGGCTCAGCGGCAGGAACAGCCCGGAAATCATGCGCCTGTTCGATCGGCTGGAGTCCAGCCGTTCGGAGGTGGTCGCCCAGGCCGAAGCCCTGCTGGCCTCGGCCGACCGGGACCCGTCGGATCATGCCACCCCCCGCCGGGTCATGCGGCTTCTGCGGGTTTCCGATGAAGCCATTTCCTGGATCGACCGGATCGTAGGCCGGTACGCCCTGGAAGCCAGACAACGCCTCAACCGGGCCAAGACCATATCCGTCATCCTGGCGGCGACCATTCTTCTCGTTTTATGCCTCGAAGTGCTGGTCATTTTCCGGCCCGCCGTGGGCACGCTGTCGCGGTATATATCGGAACTGGCCGCTTCCACGGAACAGATGCACGAGCTTTCCATCCGGGACGGCCTGACCGGCCTTTATAACCGCCGATATTTCGACCAACTGCTGGCCGCGGAATGGCAGCGGGCGGTTCGGGAAAAGCAGCCGCTTTCCCTGATCATGTTCGACGTGGACTATTTCAAACTGTTCAACGATACGTATGGACATCAGGCCGGCGACGAGGTCCTGGCCCGAATCGCCGGAACGGCCCGGGACACCCTCCGCCGGCCGGCCGACGTGGTGGCCCGGTACGGGGGCGAAGAGTTCATCGCCCTGCTGCCGGGCACTGATCTGGGCGGCGCGGCGTTTCTGGCCGAAAAGGTCCGGGCCGAAGTCGAGACCTTGGCCATCGAACACCCTTCGTCCCGGGCAGCACCCATGGTTACCGTCAGCCTGGGCGTCGCCGCCATCCGACCGACCCCGGAAGACCGCTCCTCCCAACTCCTGCGGCAGGTGGACGAAGCCATGTACGAAGCAAAACGGAGAGGACGCAACCGGGTCGACACCGCCCCCTCTTCATGATCTTTCGGGCAAGGAAAGCCCGCTCCGGCGGAGATATTCATCAATGGACCACGACAAACGTGAAAATAAATCCGACGCGGCCGCCGTCTCCCGGGAAAGCGAGGCCCGGTACCGCTTCATCACCGAAACATCCATCGACGGCATCGTCACGACCGACTCGCAGGACACGGTCCTGACCTGGAACGCGGGGGCTGAAGGGATTTTCGGTTACGGCCCCGAGATGATCGGCCAGAAAGTGACCCGGATCATCCCCGAAAAGTACCGGGCGGCCCATACGGCCGGCGTGAGGCGGTTCATCGAAACCGGTGAAAAGCACTTGATCGGCCGCCAGCTTGAACTTCAGGCCCTGCGACGGGACGGAACGGAATTCCCCATCGAGCTTACCCTGTCGGACTGGCGAATCGACGGCCAGTTCTTTTTCGGGGCCATCATCCGTGACGTTTCCGAACGCAAGCGGGTGGAAAGGCTCCGGGACCAGGTCCAGCGGATGATACGCCACGATCTCAGGTCCCCCCTGATCGGACTGACCGGTCTGGCCGGAGTGCTCCTCAAAGGCTCCAACCTCACGGAAACCCAGATCAAGGCCGCGAACATGATCCAGGAGCTAGGCCAACGGATGCTGTCCTTTATCGACCGCTCCCGGGATTTGTTTGCCATCGAGGAAGGACGGTATTCGCTACATCCCCGCCCGGTCGATCTCCATGCGATTTTCCGGAGGTTGCGGGAACAGCTTGCGCCCCTGCTTCGAAAACAGCATGTCAGCCTGAGTTTTTTTTCGGGCCGCCGGCCGGCGGACCTGGAGGCGGGCTATGGGATCGCGGGTGATGAAAACCTTCTGGAGGCCATGCTGGCCAATCTGATCAAGAATGCCGTGGAGGCATCGCCGGCGGAGGCCGAGATCCGGGTGACCGTCTCGCTCCGGGACCTCGAGGCAGGGCGAGTTCACCTGATCGACATTCACAATCCGGGTTCGATCCCGGAAAACGTGCGGGATCGATTCTTCGAACCGTATGCCACCAGCGGCAAGCCGGGCGGCACGGGTCTGGGCACTTACAGCGCCCGACTGGCGGCCCGGGTCCACGGCGGTGAAATCACCTTTACCACGTCGCGGGAGACGGGCACCCATGTCATGGTCTCCCTGCCCGAGATGGCCGCGGGGGACCCGGCCTGACCTCCGCGGCCTTGCGGCACCGGAACGGGCGCCCGGCGCCCAACTTTTCGGTGGTTGGCGGCATTGAAGGACCGCCCTGTCGCGGTCTTCGGCCTCGGGGCTCCGGCTGCCGCCTTCACCATGTTAGAATGAAATGACTCGGCGGCAGAGTCGCCCCTCGGCCGAAGGCCGCGCGGGCGGCGGGAATACTCCAGGCCCCGATAGACTGAAGCCTTACACCGGCGCCCAACTTTTTCTTGGCTTTTAAATTGCCCCTCTGTTAGATTTTAAAAAATTTTCAGGGAGGACGATCCATGGCCGTGCACCCACTCGCTGGCCGACCGGCGCCTCGTGAGCTGCTGGTCAACATTCCCCGGTTGGTGACCGCCTACTTCACCCGAAAGCCCGATCCGTCCCGAGCGGACCAGCAGGTTGCTTTCGGGACGTCCGGCCATCGCGGTTCGTCGTTCAAAAGCGGGTTCAACGAAGACCACATCCTGGCCGTGGCCCAGGCCCTTGCCGAATACAGAAAATCGCGCGGGTACGACGGCCCCTTGTTCGTGGGCATGGACACCCACGCCCTGTCCGAACCGGCCCGGATCACGGCCCTGGAAGTCCTGGCCGCCAACGAGGCGACCATCATGGTCCAGGCCGGCGGAGGCTACACGCCCACGCCGGTCGTTTCCCACGCCATTCTGACCTACAACCGGGGACGGACCAGCGGAATGGCCGACGGCGTCGTCATCACCCCCTCCCATAATCCCCCGGAGGACGGCGGCTTCAAATATAATCCGCCCGAGGGCGGTCCGGCGGACACGGAGACGACCCGGACCGTGGAAAAGCGGGCCAACGCCATTCTGGCCGAAGGCCTGGCCTCCGTCAGGCGCCTGCCCTACGAACGGGCGCTCCATGGCGGCTTCATCCACGAACACGATTTTGTCCGCCCCTATGTCGACGATTTGAAAAACGTGGTCGATCTGGACTTGATCGCGAAATCCGGCCTCAAGATCGGCGTCGACCCCATGGGCGGCTCGGGCATCGACTTCTGGGCGCCCATTGCCGAGACGTACGGTCTGAATCTGGAGGTGGTCAACCCGGTCGTGGACCCGACCTTTTCCTTCATGACCGTGGACAAGGACGGCAAAATCCGCATGGACTGCTCCTCACCCTATGCGATGGCCCGCCTGATCGAACTCAAGGACCGTTTCGACGTCGCTTTCGGCAACGACCCGGACTACGACCGCCACGGCATCGTCACCCGCGGCCAGGGGCTGCTCAATCCCAATCACTATCTGTCCGTGGCCGTCTGGTATCTTTTCCAGAACCGTCCGGGCTGGCGGGCGGACGCGGCCGTGGGCAAGACCCTGGTTTCGAGTTCCATGATCGGACGGGTGGCCGGACGGGTAAACCGCCGGCTTTCCGAGGTGCCGGTCGGGTTCAAATGGTTCGTCGACGGCCTGCTCGACGGCAGCTACGGTTTCGGGGGCGAGGAAAGCGCGGGGGCCTCATTCCTCCGTTTCGACGGCACGGTCTGGACCACGGACAAGGACGGCATCATCATGGACCTCCTGGCCGCGGAAATCACGGCCCGGCTCGGCAAGGACCCCGGCCTGGTCTATCAGGACCTCGAGGCCGAGTTGGGCAGCCCGATTTACGAGCGCCTGGACGCGCCGGCCACGCCGGCTCAGAAGTCGGCCCTCAAAGACCTGTCCCCGGACATGATCCGGGCCCGCGACCTGGCCGGCGAGCCGATTACGGCCAAACTGACCCGGGCGCCCGGAAACGGCGCGGCCATCGGCGGGCTGAAGGTCGAAACGGAAAGCGGGTGGTTCGCGGCCCGGCCTTCCGGCACCGAGGACATTTACAAGATTTACGCCGAAAGCTTCAAAGGACCGGAACACTTGAAATCGATCCAGGAAGAGGCCCGGACCATCGTTCAGGCGGCCTTTGCCGCGGCCGGGCTGGACTGAAAGAAGGGGGTGGCAAGCATGTCCGAAGAGGTTTACAGGCGGCTGCAGCGACACCTGCACCAGCATCCCATGGGATTTCCACCCACCAAGAGCGGGGTGGAGATCAAGTTGCTGAGCAAGATGTTCGAGCCCGAAGAGGCGGAAATCACCCTGGCCATGGCGGCCCGGCCGGAACGTCCGGAGGATATCGCCGGCAGGCTGGGCCTCGCCCCCGAGGTTCTGTCCGAGCGTCTGGAAACCATGGCCCGCAAGGGGCTGATCATGCGGCGCCGCTCAGCCGATGGTCTCACGTACAACCTGGAACCCTATGTGTTCGGCATCTGCGAATTCCAGATTCATCGTCTGGACCTCGAGTTTCTGGACCTCATGGACCGGTATGCCGTCGAGGCCTTCGGCAAGGAAATCTGGGCCGCTCCATCCCCCTATTTCCGCGTCATCCCCACCCAGCGCAGCATTTCGACCCAGATCGAAGTCTATCCCTACGACCGGGTCACGGAAATCATCGAGCGGGCCGAGAAGATCGCCGTGGCCGACTGTTTCTGCCGGGTTTCGGCCAAGATGCGGGGCAAGGGCTGCGACGCGCCCCTTCGGAACTGCATGATGTTCTCCTCCCATGCCGAGTATTATGTGGAAAACGGCTGGCCGGCCCGCATGGTCGACCGGCGGGAGGCCCTGGACATCCTCAAGGAAGCCGACGAAGCCGGCCTGATTCACAACACCCAGAACGCGGCCGCCGGCCCCCAGGTGATCTGCAACTGCTGCACCTGCTGTTGCGGCATCATGGGCACGGTCAAGCAGTTCAATCTGCACGAGCGCGTGGGCCGCTCGGACTACTACTCCCACATCGATGAAGACGAATGCGTGGGCTGCGGCGAATGCGTCGAGCGGTGCCCCTTCGAAGCCATCTTCCTGGAAAACGATACGGCCCGGGTGAACCTGGACCGCTGCCTGGGCTGCGGTCTGTGCACGGCGGCCTGTTCCACCGGGGCACTGACCCTCCATCGCAAGCCGGCGGACCAGATCGTATCCCCTTTTACGGATGTCGAAGCCATGTACGATCACATGGGCCGGGAAAAGGGCCGGCCGATGAAAGTCCGGATCAAATGAGCCCATCGACTGGCGAGTACGCTTTCGATGCTTGAGGATTTGAAATGAGCGTTTATTTCGAAGCTCTGGACTGGATGTTCCATCCGAAATCCATCGCCGTGATCGGCGCCTCCGACCGTAAACCGCACATCAAGGACCTTTTCCTCAACTCCCAGAGGAACATGGGTTTCCAGGGACCGATCTACGCGGTCAACGCCGGAGGCGATCCGGTCTCGGACTACCCGACCTATAAAACGATTTCGGATATACCCGGACCGGTCGATCACGTCATCCTGGCCGTGCCGGCCGCCCGGGTCTGGGAAATACTCCAGGAAGTCGCGCTCAAAGGGGTCCGGTCGGTGACCGCCTTCACCTCCGGTTTCGCCGAGTCCGACGACCCGGCCGGACACGCGCTCCAGGAAAAAATCCGGGCCTGGGTTCAGGACCAGCAATTCCGCTTCGTCGGCCCCAACTGCATGGGCTTGTACTGTCCGGAAACCGGCCTGGGTTTTCGGCCTGACCTGCCCTCCGAACAGGGCGCCATCGGCTATGTGTCCCAAAGCGGCGGCATGACCATCACCGGCATCTTCATGGCCGCCGGCAAGGGTCTGAGCTTCTCCAAGGCCGTTTCCTACGGCAACGAGATCGACGTGACCAGCGCGGAACTGTTGCGTTACCTGGCCCACGACCCGGCGACCGAGGTGGTCTGGGCCTACATCGAGGGCACCCGGGACGGTGAGGACCTGCTCGAAGCCATGCGCCTGGTCGTGCGGAACAAGCCATTGCTCGTCCTCAAGGGCGGCAGCACCGAAGGCGGGGGGCGGGCCGCGGCCTCCCACACCGGGGCCATGGCCGGGGCCTCGAACATCTGGCGGGCCGCCATCCGCCAGACCGGCGCCATCCTGGTGGACAATCTCGAAGAAATGGTCGATACGACCATGGCCCTGCAATGGCTGCCTCCAGGGGCCGGGCGCCGGCTCTGTCTGGCCTGCATCAGCGGCGGGCTGAGCGTCAACTACACCGACCAGTCCATCCAGTCCGGTTTCGAAGTCCCGGCCTTGAGCCAAAGCCTGGTTCAAGACCTGCGGGGCCTTATCGACATACCCGGCACCAGCCTGAACAACCCCCTGGACCTGGCCGCCGGTTTCTTCCAGTTCCAGGACTACCCCACCATCTTCGGGACCATCGACCGATCCGACGAGATCGACGCCATGGTCATGATCCTGGCCCTGGAATACATGCAGGTCCATGATTCCAAGGCCAAGTATCCGGACCTGCACAAACTCATGCGCCGTCTTTTCACGGCCTGCCGGAACGAAATGTCCCGGCCGCTGATCATGGTCATGCCCTGGGTCATGGCCGAAGAAATCCGTCTTGAATTCGAACGGGAGTTTCTCAAGGCCCGCTTTCCCACCTATCCCAGCATGAGGCGGGCCCTGATCGCCATGGATAACTGGAGCCGGTATTCGAGCCAGCGAGCCCCGACGGACGGGACCTGAGCCTAGGCCGGCCCGCGTGTAAACATCCCGGCTCGAAAATCCTCACCGATGGGGGTATAATTTGACCATGAGGCGAAAGGGACGAATCATTCTGGCGGTCCTGGCCGTGGCGGCCTTTGTAATGGCCCTGATGGCGGGTCCGGCTCAGGCCCTGACCGATGATCAGGCCCAGGAACTGCTCAAGGCAGGCCTGTCCCTGAAAACCGTCATGGCCCTTCAGTCCCTCGAGGACCAGACCGGCCGCGACCGGCCCGCGACCATGACGTACGACGAGGTCAAAAAGCTGCTGGAAGACGGCTTCACGGATGAACACGTGCGCTTGCTGTCCGACCTGGACCGTTTGACCGGCAAGATGGAGCGCATGCCCGTGAGCCCGGACCAGGCTTTGGAACTGAAAAAGTCCGGCGTCAGTCTGGAAACGCTTCGGCTCATGTTCGCTTCCGAGGTGGACCGGCTGGAGGGGCGGAAGGCGGCCGGCGGGAAAGACCAGCCCCTGATGGGTCGCAAGGTGGAAACCCAGGAGGACGGCAGCAAGATCATCACTTACTGGTCCGGAAAAATGAACCAGTCCGATTCGGAAGGCACGGACGAGCAGGATGAGTTGGACCGGGCCTATAAACTACTGGACAAAATTCAAATCCACGTCACTCCCCTGCGACGCTGACTCGAGAATCTCTGACCGGCCTGGTTCCCGCCGACTCAACCGGGTCGAACGATGGTCCGGCGCTTGTAGTATCCGGCCGGCACGGTCATGTTGGGTGCGACGAGGCATCGAGGGGCCATGAGGGTTCCCGGGCTGGTCACGGAGTTGCACCCGGTTTCCACGCCGTCGCCCAGGATGGCCCCGAACTTGCGGCGGTCCGCTTCCAGCGTCCGGTCTCCGACCCGGATGCGCATGGGGCCGGGCACGATTTTCAGGTTGGCCAGCTTGGTCCCGGCCCCGAGGTTGACGTCCCGGCCCAGGATGCTGTCTCCCAGGTATGCGAAATGCCCGGCCTTGGCGCCGTCAAGCATGACCGCGTTTTTCATTTCGGTTACGTGTCCGACGATGCAGGCCCTCCCGACCAGGCATGAGCCCCGGATATAGGCGCCCTGGCGCACTTCGGTCCGGGCTCCGATGATGGTCGGGCCCTTGATCAAGGCCCCGGGTTCGACGACCACGCCAGGTCCGATCTGGATTCGGTCGTCCATGAGCGAGGCCCCGGCGTAAAGCACCGAGGCGCCCTCGAGTCTTTGGCCCTCCCGCCAGACTTCGAAAAGGCCTTTGGCCGCATCGCCCGGCTTCAACTCGAAACCCTCGGTCAGCAAGGTCTCACCCCAGAGGACCACGTTTTGCCGGAGCGTTTCTCCGTGGCGCCGGATGTCGGCCACATTGGGTTTCATCTCCGAGGTGACGTAATCCTTGATCCGGTCCAGGGCCAGCCAGACCCGGTCCAGGCCCTGGAACAGGGCCGCGCACTCGAGTCCGTCCAGTTCGAAAAAGGCCTCGGGCCTCAGTTCTTCCATACCATTCGCTCCCGATTCGACTGCCGCGCCCGACAACCGGGCGACAGGGTCTTACATCCAGTTCCCGCTATGCATCCGGCCGGTTCATGATCGAGCGTCGAGGGCTTCGAGGCGGTCGATCATCTCCCCCAACACGTCGAAACCGCCTTGCCAGAACTCAGGGGCATGCACGTCCAGGCCGGCCCGGGACAGAATCCGGACCGGCGCATCGTCGCCGCCCGCGGCCAGGATGTCGATGTACCGGGGATTGAAGGCTTCCCGATCGATCTTGTACTGACGGTAAAGGGAAAAGACGAGCAGTTGGCCGAAGGCATAGGCGTATACGTAAAAAGGCGTATGAAAAAAGTGGGGTATCGAAACCCATTCCCATTTGAATTCTTCGCTCATTTCGACGGAATCCGCGAACTGGACGGCGAGGTTGCCCAGATAGGCCCCGGCCAGGTCATCCACCGTGGCCCCTTTGGCGATCATGTCGTGGGCCTGGCGTTCGAACAGGGCGAAAAAGGCCTGTCTGCCGATAGTGGCGTACGCGTCGTCCACCTGTCTGAAAAGCAGGTCCCGGCGGGCGTCTTCGTCGGTCTCCAGATCGAGCAACCGGTCCACGAGCAGGATTTCGCCGAAGGTCGAGGCGTTTTCAGCCAAGGGCAGCGGGGCCTGGAAGGAGAAAATCGAGTGGTGTGCGGCGAGCAGGGAATGTACGGCGTGGCCGAGTTCATGGGCCATGGTGCTCACATCGCCG